>NZ_JAQGLK010000087.1 GCF_028292925.1 Sphingomonas bacterium | reverse complement strand
AGACGCTGCCCGCGCCCGTCGGCGACATCGCCACGATCGAGCGGGTTGCCGTCGATCTGCTCGCCTCTGTCGAGCCGGTGGAACTGGGCGTGCGGCTGCTGGGGGTAACGCTGTCGAACCTCTCCGCCCCCGCCGGCGAAGCCCCCTTGGGGATGGTCGACGATCAGCTGCCGCTGGGCCTGTTTGCCTGATTCACGGGTGGGCAGGTGAAACAGCGGGGCGATTCGCGTGACCGCCGCGGGCGTGCACGAATCGATCTCAAGCGTCCGGTCGCCGCTGACCGACAGCGCCCCGGGAACGATCGACTCCGGGGGCGCCGCTCGTCGCCTTGTGCGCCGCAACAAAAAAAAGGGCCAGCTCTTGCGAGCCGGCCCTGAAGTCTAGGAGAGGATGCCTGAAAGGCGCCCCCTTTGTGCGACGCAGCATGTCCGCTCGCAAGTGCGTTACGCGGACGGCCGATTGCAATTGCAACAACGCTGTCGGCCGCACGCCGCCAAACCGTGCCATGTGCGAACTTTTTTGCCTCCGGAAGCGAGACAAGCGGGCCGGCTTCGGTTAAAGGTTCGTTCCACCGGACATGCCGTTAGAGCGAACCGGAGGAGCATGAGGATGCGCAACCAGCAGGAAATGGGGCGCCGGGAACAGCTCTGGTCTAGCCTGAGCGAAGGCCGTGCGCCCCAGGATGGCGAAGTTCAAAGCATTGCCGCCAAGATCTGGCGCGACGCCTTTTGTGGCGACAGCGCGCTGGCGTGGAGCCAGGTCGAGGTCGGATCGCCCACACACCGCAAATCGATCGCCGCGGCCATGGCCGCACTCGGCGCCTTTCCCGTCGTTACTTCGCGCAGCTGATCCCGCCGGATCAGCGATCGGCGAGCCGCGGCTCGATCAGGCGCCAGAGGTTGCGAAACGCCTCGGCTGCGGGGGATCGTGGCGCGTAATCGCCCACCGGCGCATGATGATCGGCCATTGCCTCCACGGCGCTCGCCATCGGAATGACGGGGTAGCCGGGTTCGGCCTCCACCGCGGCGCGGTGGGTGAGGCGCCGGCGATCGACCATCGTGAACACCGGGAGCAGCGGCGGCCCGCCCGGCTCGTCCTCGGCCAGGGAGGCCCGTACCTCGTCATAGGCGCGGCGGGACAACGTTGACGGGATCATCGGCGTCAGGATCAGCGAGGCGGCGCGCATCACCTGCCGGCTGGTGAAGCCTAGCCCCGGCGGGCAATCCAGCACGATGCAGCCATAATGCCGATCGAGATCGTCGAGCAGCCGGCGGAGCAGCTGCTTGCGATCCATCTCGACGAAGATCTGGTCCAGCGTGCGCAGCGATCCGTCGGCGGGGAGCAGGTCCAGCCCCGGCACGGCGGTCGGCTCGATAAGGTCCTGGGGCGGGATGTCGCACTCCAGCACGGCGCGCGCTTCCTCGCTCCGCTTGCGGCCATCGGAGAGGATGAAGGTCGACGCGGCCTGCCCGTCCAGATCCCACAGCAAGGTCCTGCGGCCCGACATCGTTGCCGCGGCCCAGGCCAGATTCACCGCGAGCGTGGTTTTACCGACCCCGCCCTTCATGCTGTAGATCGCGACGGTCGGCATGCATCGTCCTTTCGCGGCGGTGTGCGGCAATTCCAACCGAGATACCGGTGGGTAGCGGCGAACCCTTGTGCCTTCCCGGCCGTTGATCGGCCAACCCCGTGTGAAAGCATTTCTTGAGCAAGATCACCGCCCACATCAACGCCATAGCCACCGCCGTGCCGGGCCAGGACGTCCATCACGCCTTCATCGGCTGGGCGGAGGCACGGATCCACGACCCGCGGGAGCGCGCATTGTTCCGGCGGATGGCGGATCGATCGGGCATCGGCCATCGCTGGTCCGTCCTGCCGGTCGGCGCGGACGGCGGATCGCCGGTGGGCGAGGGCGGGTTCTACGCGGTCGATCCGTTGCCATCGACCGCGGCACGCATGGCGCTTTACGCCGAGGCCGCCCCCCGCCTGGCGCAGGAGGCAATCGCCGGGCTGGGACCGATCGGGGCGATCAGCCACCTCGTCGTCGCCAGTTGCACCGGCTTCGTCGCGCCGGGAATCGACCAGATCATCGCCGCCGCTCTGGGGCTGGGTGGCGGGGTGGAGCGCACGCTGATCGGGTTCATGGGCTGCTACGCCGCCGTCGCCGCGCTGCGCACCGCCCACCACATCGTCCGCTCCGAGCCGGAGGCGCGCGTGCTGGTCGTCACCGTCGAGCTGTCGAGCCTGCACCTCCAGTCGGTAGACGCGATCGAGCCATTGCTTTCGATGCTGCAGTTCGGGGACGGCGCCGCCGCGGCGCTGGTGACCGCGGACGCGCGCGGCCTTGCGCTGGATCGGTTCTTTTCCGCCACCCTGCCCGATTCGGGCGGGTTGATCCGCTGGACTATCGGCGATCAGGGCTTCGCCATGCACCTGTCGGGCGAGGTGCCGGCGCGGATCGGGCGGGCGCTGGCCGATCCGGGGTTCGTCGATCGGCTGCTTGGGCCCCATGACGCGGCCGATATCGGCGCGTGGGCGGTGCATGCCGGCGGGCGATCCATCCTCGACGCGGTGGAGGCAGGGCTCGGCCTGGCCGACGGCGCGCTCGCCGCTTCGCGCGCCGTGCTGGCCGACTATGGCAACATGTCGTCGGCCACGCTCATGTTCGCGCTCAAGGCGATGATTGCAGCGGACGGCGCGGCGAACGGTATCGCTGTCGCGTTCGGCCCCGGGCTGGCGGCCGAGGGCTTCGGCTTCCGGCGGCTGGCATGACCCCGCTGGCAGTGCGCTCGGGCGGCCCCGAGCAGATGGACTCGGCCGATCTCGACCCGGCAACCTATGCGATCGTCCTGCGCGATCTGGCGCGGGTGAACCGGGTGACGATGTCCGGACGCCCGACGCTCTCCTTCCTCGACCGCGCCGTCGGCACGGCCCGGCATATCCGGGTGCTGGACGTCGGCTATGGCCAGGGCGACATGCTGCGCCGCATTTCCCGCTGGGCGGCCCGGCGGGGCATCGGCGCGGAGCTGATCGGGATCGACCTCAACGCCAACAGCGCGCCCGCCGCCCGCGCCGCGACCCCGCCCGAGATGCGGATCGACTATCGCACCGGCGACTATGCCGATCTGGCCGGCGACGGATTCGACATGATCCTGTCCAGCTTCGTCGCGCACCATATGAGCGAGGCGGAGCTGGCGGCCTTTCTGGCCTTCATGGAGGCGGAATCGGCGCGCGGCTGGCTGGTGAACGATCTCCACCGCCATCGCTTCGCCTATGCCGGTTATCCGCTGCTCGCCCGCCTGATGCGCTGGCACCCGATCGTCCGGCAGGATGGGCGCCTGTCGATCGCCCGCTCGTTTCGCCCCGGCGACTGGCACGCTCTGCTCGCCCGCGCGGGGCTGGCCGACGTTGCCCGGGTCGTTCGCCGTTTCCCGTTCCGGCTGTGCGTCGAACGGATCCGCTGATCGTCGGCGGCGGCCCGGCCGGGGCCGCGGCGGCGATCCTGCTGGCCGGCGGAGCAGCGCGCCCGCTGATCATCGACCGCAACCGCGAGGCGCCGGATCATCTGTGCGGGGGCTTTCTCGGCTGGGATGCGCTGGCCGCGCTCGCTGCGCTGGGCATCGATGCCGCGGCGCTTGGTGCGGCACCGATCCGGCGGATGCGGGTGATCGCGCGCGGCGTGCGGATCGAGTCGGCACTCCCCTACGCCGCTGCCGGCCTGTCCCGGCGGACGCTGGATGCGGCGCTGCTTGCCCAAGCGGAGAAAGCGGGTGCGGGGATCGAGCGCGGCGTCACCGTGCGCGCGATCGATCCGGCAGCGCGATCGATCCGCTACGACGGCGGCGAGGAGATGTCCGCCGATGCGCTGTTCCTGGCCACCGGCAAGCACGATCTGCGCGGCAGTTCCCGCCCGCGTGCGGCAGCCGGCGCAGATCCGGCGATCGGCCTGCGCACCCGGCTGACGGCCACGCCCGAACTTGCCCGCGCGTTGGCGGGCACGATCGAGCTTCACCTGTTCGCGCACGGCTATGCCGGGCTGCTGCTGCAGGAGGATGGGGCGGCGAATCTATGCCTGTCGGTCGCGCAATCGCGGCTGACGGCGGCCGGCGGCACCGCCGAGGCGCTGATCGCCAGCCTGCTCGAGGCCCCCCGGCTCGCCGAGCGGTTCGGGCAGGCGCGCGGCCACACGGCGTGGCAGGCGGTGGCGGCGGTGCCCTATGGCTGGCGGGCGGAGGAAACGCCGCCCGGCATTTTCCGCCTGGGCGATCAGGCGGCGGTGATCGCCTCCCTCGCCGGGGATGGCGTGGCGATCGCGCTGGCCAGCGGGCGGATGGCCGCGCGGCATTATCTGCAGGGTGGGGCAGGGGCCGCCCCTGCCTATCAGCGCGCCTTCGCGGCCGCCGCCCGTCGGCCGCTGCGGGTAGCGGGCGCGCTGCGCGCTGTCGGCGAATCGCCCGCCGCGCCGGCGTTGCTCGGCGCGTTCGGCCGCATCCCCGGCCTGCCCGCTCTGCTCGCCCGGCTTACCCGCATCGACGGCCATTGACCGGGGCGGGGCACCTTCCCAGATATGGTCCATGGAACCCAAGGACCTCCCCGATCAGGAATGGCGCCAGCGCCTGACCCCCGAGCAATATCATGTGCTGCGCGAAGCCGGCACCGAACGCGCCTTCACCGGCCGTTACTGGGATAATCACGAGGACGGCCAGTATCGCTGCGCCGGCTGCGGCGAGCCGCTGTTCGACAGCGCGACCAAGTACGAATCCGGATCCGGCTGGCCGAGCTTCACGACGCCGCTGGAGGAGGGCGCCGTGAGCGAGCATGTAGACAGCAGCCATGGCATGCGCCGCGTCGAGGCGCGCTGCGCCAAGTGCGATGGCCATCTCGGCCACGTCTTCCCCGACGGGCCGGGGCCGAACGGCCTGCGCTACTGCATGAACTCGGCCTCGCTCGATTTCGCGCCGCGCGGCGACGACTGAGGCGCCCGCCCGGCTTGTGAGCGCCCGCATTACCGGGTAATCGCCGGCCGTCCATGGCACGCACGCGCCCCCGTCCTCCCAGAGGCCCCGTGCGCCGCTTCGTCGGTACGACGGTGAAGATCGCCGTCGTCGGGGGGCTGGCCGCCCTGGTTGCGCTGGTCATCGCCGTGGTGGTCGCGATGTCGTCGCTGCCCGGCTATTCCGAACTGAAATCATCGCCCAACGGGCAGATGATCCGCGTCCACGCCGCCGATGGTTCGGTGCTGGTGTCGCTCGGGCCGAGCTACGGCCAGTGGCTCACCTCCGGTGAAATCCCGCAGGTGATGAAGGATGCGATGATCGCGGTGGAGGACCGGCGATTCTACCGGCCTCCGGGTGTCGATCCGATCGGCGTGGCGCGAAGCGTGAAGGTCCGCTTCGACACCGGCCGCTGGTCCCAGGGCGGATCGACGATCACCCAGCAGCTTGCGCGCAACATCTTCCTGACGAACACGCGCACGTTCGGCCGCAAGTTCCGCGAGATGATCCTGGCGCTGGCGATCGAGCGGCACTTCTCGAAGGAGCAGATCCTCGAGCTTTACCTCAACAAGGTCTATTTCGGCGGCGGCGCCTACGGCATCGATGCCGCGTCGCGGCGTTTCTTCGGGCATGGCGCGGAGCGGCTCAGCCTGGCAGAGGCTGCGATCATCGCCGGGCTCGTCAAGGCGCCGTCCAACTACTCGCCGACAGCCGATGCGCAGGCGGCGATCGGCCGCGCCGGGGTGGTGATCCAGACCATGCTGGAAACCGGCAAGATCGGCCGTGCCGAAGCGCAGGACGCCAGGCCCGAGGCTGTCAAGCTGGCGCCCGAGCCGCGGCAGAACAGCGTGCGCTACTTCACCGACTGGGCGCTCGCCCAGCTCGACACGCTGATCGACGAAACGGTCGAGCCGATCGAGGTGTGGACGACGCTGGATCAGCCGATGCAGCGCGCCGCCGACACCGCAATCCGCCAGAACGTGCCCAAGGGCATGCAGGGGGCGCTGGTCGCGCTGGACCGGGACGGCGCGGTGCGGGCGATGGTCGGCGGCACCGATTATGTCTCGTCCATCTACAACCGGTCGACCCAGGCGGTGCGGCAGCCGGGATCGGCGTTCAAGCTGTTCGTCTATCTCGCGGCGCTCGAGGCCGGCCGCAAGCCGACCGACACGGTGGTCGACGCCCCTGTCGACATCGAGGGCTGGCGCCCGCGCAACAGCTCGCGCCGCTTCTCGGGTGAGATCGATCTGCGCACGGCTTTCGCGTTCTCGATCAACACGGTGGCCGCAAAGCTGGGTGCCGAGGTCGGCTTCTCCACCGTTGCCGACATGGCGCGACGGTTCGGCATCACGACGCCGGTGAATACGCACCCGTCGATGGTGCTCGGCACTTCCGACGTACGGCTGATCGATATGACGCGGGCCTTCGCCGCCGTCTCGCGCGGCGGCGTCGCGGTCGTCCCGTACGGCATCGTCAAGGTCACGACGGCGCGCAACGACCTGCTCTACGAACACAAGCCGGACGACATGCGCGTCCTCGTCGCCCCGGGCGTGGCCGCGGAGATGACCGATCTGTTGCAGACCGCGGTCAACACCGGCACCGCGCGCGCCGCGCAGATCGGCCGCCCCGTCGCCGGCAAGACGGGCACGACATCGTCGAACAAGGACGGCTGGTTCCTGGGCTTCTCCAGCGGGATCACCACCGGGGTGTGGATGGGGCGCGACGATGCCCGCGCCGTGCCCGGCTTGCAGGGCGGCCGCGCGCCGGCCAAGGCCTTTGCCGATTTCATGCGCGTCGCCGTCGCCCCGCGCCCGATAGTACCGTTCGAGACCGAGGTGACGCTCCCCGAGTGGCAGCTGGAGCCGGATGACGAGGCCTATGGCATGCCGCCCGAGGACGAGGGCGCAATGGTCGACGAAAACGGCTTCCCCATCGCCTCTGCTCCGGCCGCGTCACGCACGCCGGACCAGGATCCCGCCGCCACCGAGCCGGAAGAAGTCGTGCCTGCCGGAGAGCAGAGGGACGAGATTGGCGAGTTGCTGGACGGGGTACTCGGCCGTAGCCGGCGCGGCGAGGCAGAGCCTCAGGAGTCGCGGCCCAACCAATAGAGGCTGGCGCCGTGCGTGCGCAGCCAGTGCCGCTCGGGCCGCGGATCGCGGCCGAGCAGACGAGTGACCGCGGCGTGGAACGCCGGGCTGTGATCCATGTGGAGCCGGTGCGCGACCTCGTGGGCGACGGTCGCCTCGCGGACTTCCGGCGGGGCCAGGATCAGCCGCCAGCTATAGCGTATATCCCCCGAGGGCGCGCAGCTGCCCCAGCGCGAGCGGGGATCGCCGATGCCGATCCGGCCGATGGTGACCCCGGCGCTGGCAGCGAAGCCGTGCGTTTCCGCCGCCATCCGCTCGCCCGCCTGCTGCCGCAGCCAGCGCAGCACCCGCGCCCCGACTGCCTCCACCGGGCCACCGACGCGGAGCGATGCGCCGTCCAGCATCACGCTGCGCGGCGCATCCGTTCGCCATGCGATAACGATCTCCCGCCCCTCGAACGGGATCGTCGCGCCCGGCACGATCGGGCGGGGGGCCGGAAGCACGGCAAGCGCCCCCTCGATCCAGCCACGTTTCTCCTCGGCCCAGGCCAATGCGGGGCGGATCGCAGCGCGCGTCGGCAGGCTGAGCCGGACCGTGCCGTCGCGCGGATCGACGCTCAACCGCATCGCCCGCGCGGCGGCGGAGCGATGGACGGTCAGCGGGCGGGTTCGTCCCCCGCCCGAGAAGACGAGATCAGAGCTCGCGCTCGACAATATGGTTCTCGAGATCGCCGGCTTCGTCCTCCGACACCGTCCAGCCGCGTACCGAGATGCCGGCGCGGTGCACCGATTCCGGATCGCCGCTGATCAGCGGGTGCCAGTCGGCCAGCGGACGGCCCTCGTCGATCAGGCGGTAGGCGCAGGTGCTGGGCAGCCAATCGATATCGCGCAGCTTGGCGGGGGTCAGGCGGACGCATTCCGGCACATAGGCCTGGCGGTTGCGATAATCGCTGCACATGGCGGTGCGGCGGTTGAGCAGGCGGCAGGCGACGTTGGTGGCGTGGATCTCGCCCGTCTCCTCATCCTCCAGCTTGTGGACGCAGCACTTGCCGCACCCGTCGCACAGGGACTCCCACTCGGCGCGGCTCATCCGGTCGAGCGGCTTCTCCTCCCAGAATCGTCCGGTCATCGCGTCGCTATTGCACCCACTTGGCCAGTTCGGCGGCAATCGCCGCGCCATCCTGTTCCTGCGGCAGCAGCGCCAGCGGCTTGCCGTCGGGATCGAAGAGGATGGCCTGGCTCATGTGATCCATCAGATAGTCGCTCGATCCGGCATTTTCAGCCCGCTGGAAGAAAACGCCGTACCGCTTGGCGACCTCGGCGATCTGCGCCTCGCTGCCGGTCAGCCCGATCAGGCGAGGATCGAACGCGGCGACATACTGCTTCATCACCGCGGGCGTATCGCGCGCCGGATCGATGGTGATGAAGATCGGCTGGACCTTGGCGGCCCGATCCGGCGCATCGGCCGTGAACGTCTTGAGCCCCTTCATGAGGTGCTGGAGCGAGGTGGGGCAGACGTCGGGGCAGAAGGTGTAGCCGAAATAGACCATCCTGTACTTGCCGGCGAACGCCGTATCGCTGACCTGCCGGCCATTCTGGTCGGTAAGGGTGAACGGCCCGCCGAGCCGCGCGCCGGCCAGCGGCGGCTCGGCTGCAGGTTGCGAATTGCACGCGGCAAGGCCCAGCAGGAGGGCGGCGACGATCGGGCGAATGGGGTTGTTCATGGCGTGGCCAGCCATGCTTTGCTATGCGCGGCTACGCAAGCGGAGCAGAAGGCTGGGGCATGAACAGGTTCGGGCAGGTTGGAATTGCGGCGATCGCGGCGACGATGCTGATCGCCCCGGCGCAGGCGCAATTCTCGGAGAGCTACAAGTTTCTGAAGGCGGTGCGCGAGGGTGACGGCGCCAAGGTGAACGAGACGCTCGACGCGCCCGGATCGACGATGATCGACACCCGCGATTATACGACGGGCGAGACGGCACTCCACATCGTCGTCAAACGCCGCGACACGACGTGGCTGGGCTTCCTGCTGGCCCGCGGCGCCAAGCCGGACGTGCGCGATACGCAGGGCAATACTCCGCTCGCGCTCGCCGCGCAGCTTGGCTTCACCGAAGGCGTGCAGCAGCTGATCGACCGGCGCGCCAACGTGAACCTGGAGAACAGCCAGGGCGTCACCCCGATCATCTCCTCCGTCCAGAACCGCGATCTGGCGACGACCCGGCTGCTGCTCGCGGCCGGCGCCAACCCCGCCCGGGCGGACCGGATCGCCGGCAAGTCCGCGCGCGATTATGCCGTGGAGGATCGCCGCTCGGCCGCGCTGCTGAAGATCATCGACGATGCCAAGCCCGCCAAGCTTCCCCCCAAGGTGTCCGGCCCGACGCTGTAAAGCGCAGCCGTCAGTCGAGCCCGGCCAGCCCCGGATCGAGATCGCCAAGCAGCCGCCGGGCTGCGCGACGGGCGAAACGCAACGTCTCCGCCTTGCGGCGGGCCGCCGGCAGCGGCCGGTGCGCCGCCTCCCGCACCACCGCCGCGTCGTAACGATCGGCGACGATCAGCCCGGCGATCGCGGGGCGGAACGCCTCCTCCGCGAACGGCGAAAGATCGAAGCCGATCGGCACCGCCCAGAAGAACCGGTCGCAATAATCGAGATAGTCCGGCCATTTCACATCGCCGCGCAGATCGGCGCGCGATACCTTGATCTCGACGATCGTCATGCACCCCCTGGCATCGATGGCGAGCAGATCGGCCCGGCGGTTATTGGCCAGCGGCACCTCGCACAAGGCGAGCAGATCCTGCCGGAAGAACATCCGCGCGACGCCCCGGGCCACATCCCGCGCCTGTGCGGGTGCATCGTCGAAGCAGGCCGGATCGAGCGGGGCGGTGACCTCATCCATGCCGCCGACCATAGAACAGGACAGGAACGTCAGGGAAGGGGCACGATCAGCCGAGATCGGCCAGGAGATCCGTGGCCACGTCCAGCTCCACGACCCACAGATCGGGATCGTTGCGGCGACGCCGCGCCAGATAATCGGAAAGGGCGGACGGATCGTCCAGCAGCTTCGGCCCTGTCGCTAGCCAGCCATAGCTGCCATCGGGGGCGATGCCGCGCTCGACCAGCCGGCGGGTAACCCCCCGATCCACGAGCACCAGCAGGATCGCGCCGGCAGTGGCGTCGCCGCGCGACAGCACCGCGCCGTTGCCGCCTTCCGCCGCCACCCGGCGCAGCAGGCTGGAGACGAGCAGCCCGGAGGCTGGCCGCGGCTCGCTCACGGCTGGGCCGGACGCGGGCCCTGCTCTCCGGCGTCCCGCCCTTCGCCGCTGGCGAACAGGGCATAGAGCGCATCCTGCGATCCGGCGCCGCGCAGCTTGGCGACGAAAGCCCGGTCGCGCAGCCGGCGACTGACGCGGGCCAGCGCCTTCAGGTGCTCCACTCCCGCATCGGGCGGGGAGAGCAGAAGGAAGACGAGATCGACCGGCAGATCGTCGATCGCGTTGAAGTCGATCGGCTGGGCCAGCCTGGCGAACAGCCCGACCACCCGGTTCAGTCCCTCGATCTTGCCATGGGGGATGGCGACGCCGCCGCCGAAGCCCGTCGATCCCAGCCGCTCGCGATCGGCAAGCCGCTCGACGACCAGCCGGGGATCGACGTCCACCAGCCTGCCGGCGATGCCGGCAAGCTGCTGGAACAGCGCTTTCTTGTTGGGGACGGCGATCGCCGCGGCAACGGCCTCGGGCGCGAGCAGATCGCTCAACGCCTCGACCGGGCCGCGTGTCGCGGGTGCGCCGTCCACCTTGTTCACGGATCCTCCGGCGTTCAGGCGGCGCGCTGGGGTTCGACCCAGCCGATCGTCCCGTCCGGTCGGCGGTAGACCATGTTATATGCCCCCGTTCCGGAATTGCGGAACAGAAGCGCGGCGGTGTTGCGCAGGTCGAGCATCATCACCGCATCGGAAACGCTCGCCTCCGGCACGTCGACGCGGGTCTCGGCGATGATCAGCGGGTTGTCGGCCGCCTCCTCCGCCTCCGGCTCCGTCTGGAACACCGTATAGCCGGCATCGGCGCCGATCTCGATCTCCTGCGCCGCGGCACTCTGACGGCTCTTCAGACGGCGCATGTAGCGCCGCAGCTGCGTTTCGATCTTGCTGGCGGCAGCATCGAAAGCGGGCCTGGCCTCGGCCGGGCTGTGGCCATGACCCTTGAGGATCACGCCCTGCATCACGTGGGCGACGATGTCGCAAACGAATCCGTTGTCATGCGGGCCCTTGCCGAAGGTCACCTGCGCGGAGATGCTGCGGGAGAAATACTTCTCAGCCATTCCTTGCAGCCGCTCGTCCACCTGTTGGCGGAGCGCATCGCCGGTATCAACCTGATGCCCAGAGACACGGATATCCATAATAATTCTCCAGTTCGGCCCTTCGATTCTAGAACCGCCAACCACCTCGTCGGGAGCCGGCGTCGGGGCGGCGCGGGGCTTAGGCCCCACCCGCCACATGGTCAACCAAGCGGCCTGCCGGCGGCCCAGAGCGGATCGACCAGTCCCGATACAAACGCCGCATGGGCGGTAAGTTCCGCCTCCGAGGCGGCATGGCCCCGCGGTGGGCGCACCTTCGCCGGCCGCACCGGCACGCTCTGCCCGGCGAGCAGGAAGGCGCCGCCGGCCGGCACATCGCTCTTCAGCGCGAACCCGATCTGACGCCCGCCGGTGAGTTCGACATAGAGTTGCGCCAGCAATTGCGCATCGAGCAGCGCGCCATGCTTCACCCGGTGGCTGCGATCGATGCCGTAGCGGGAGCATAAAGCGTCCAGGCTGTGCTTGGCGCCGGGATGCCGGGTGCGGGCGATCGCCAGGGTATCGACCATCCGCGTCATGCACACCGGAGGGTGGCCGCAATCGCCGAGTTCCCAGTTGAGAAAGCCGAAATCGAACGTCGCATTGTGCGCGACGAGCGGGCTATCCCCGATGAAATCGAGGAGCAGGTGGGCCTGCTCCCCGAACCGGGGCTTGTCCGCCAGGAAATGGATCGACAGGCCGTGGACCTGCTCCGCCTCGATCGGCATCGTGCGGTCGGGGTTGAAATAGGCGTGGAAGTGCCGCCCGGTATCGACCTTGTTGACGAGTTCGACGCAGCCAATCTCGACCAGGCGGTGTCCGTCGTTTGGGCTCAGCCCGGTGGTTTCGGTATCGAAGACGATTTCGCGCATCACGCGACTATCGAACCGCCTGCGTACGCAGGCAAGCGGTGAGTTTCCGGACGGCTCGGGCGGTGCGTGCCCGCACGACGCCCGTCGGAATGACATGGTCGGCACGGCGGCGTTTCTCCGCATCGGGGGTTTGGAGCGCCCGAATGCGGGCGAGCCGCACCATCGTCATCCCCGGCCGGGCGAGTACGCGGCGGCGCTGCACCCACGCCGGGGCGGAGACCACCGCGATACGATCCACCCGCCGCCAGCCGCCCTTTTCGAACAGCAGGGGAATATCGAGCACGATCAGGCGGTGGCTGCGATGCCGCCGCAGGAAATCGCGCTGCATCCGCGCGACTGCGGGGTGGATCATCCGCTCGAGCCGGGCAAGCGCGGCTTTGTCGTGCAGGACCGACGCGCCGAGCGCGCCGCGGTCGACCCCGGCCGCCCCCGTCGTTCCCGGAAAGCCCGCCTCGATCGCGTCGAGGAGCCGCCCGCCCGGCCCCTGCAGAACGTGGACCGCGGCATCGGCATCGAACACCGGAACCCCCAGCCTGCGGAACATCGCCGCCACGGTCGACTTGCCCATGCCGATCGATCCGGTGAGGCCGAGGACGATCGTCACGCAACGAGCAGCGCGCGCAGCGCGGCATCCTGATCGCGCGGGGCCCGGACGCCGTAGAACTTCTCGAACGCCACCGCCGCCTGGCCGATCAGCATGTCCAGCCCGTCGATCGCGCGGTGTCCCCGCGCCCTGGCCTCGACGAGCAGGGGCGTATCGAGCGGTGCATAGACCAGATCGTAGATCACCGCGCCCGGCGGCACATGGCTCCAGTCGATCTCCAGCGGCGCCTTGCCGACCATCCCGAGCGAGGTGGCGTTGACCACCAGATCGAGGATCCCGGCGCGATCGTCGAACGCGAAGCCTGTCGGGCGCGCCAGTTCCATGAGATCGCCGACGTGGACGTGCCCCGGATCGAACGGGGCGACCAGCGCCTCCGCCTTGGCCGGGTCGCGGGCGATCGCCACCAGGGTGAACCCCACCCCCCACAGGGCGTGCGCCACCGCCCGTGCCGCGCCGCCGCTGCCGATGATCCGCGCCAGCCGGAACAGGTGCTGCCGGGCAAGGATGGGGCGCAGCGGCTCCAGAAAGCCGGGCGCGTCGCTATTGTAGCCGACAAGCTCGTCTCCCGCCCGGACGACGGTGTTGACCGCGCCGATCGCCGCCGCCGTTTCATCCACCCGGTCGAGATAGGGCATTACCGCCTGCTTGTGGGGCAACGTGACGTTGCAGCCGCGCCATGCCGGATCGCCGCGGCGGGCGGCGATGTAGGTGCCGAGGTCTTCGGGCAAGACGTGCGTCGCCCGGTAAACTCCGGCGAGGCCGAGCCGCTCCAGCCAGAAACCGTGGATGAGGGGCGATTTGGAATGGGCGATCGGATCGCCGATCACCTCGGCAAAAGGTATCGCGCTCACGCCTCCAGCTCCCCCCGGATGCGCAGATAATCGAGCAGGGCAAGCAGCGGCAGGCCGAGGATGGTGAAGTGACTGCCTTCGATCCGGGCGAACAGCTGCGCGCCTCGCCCCTCGATCCTGTACCCGCCGACGCAGCCGCCGATCGCCGGCCACTCGGTTGCCAGATAGGAATCCAGGAACGCGTCGGAAAAGTCGCGCATCGTCAGCTTCGCGACATCGACATGGCGCCAGATCGCAACCCCGCCGAGGCAAATCACCGCCGCGCTCGCCAGCCGGTGGGTGGTGCCGCGCAAGGCGCGCAGCTGCGCCACCGCTTCGTCCAGGCTCCCCGCCTTGTCGACCAGTCCGCCGCCGGCCCCCTCGACGACCGAATCGCAACCCAGCACCAGCCGCGTCGGATGGCGGCGCGACAACTTGATCGCCTTCATCTCGGCCAGCGCATCGGCGAGATCGCGGGCACGCAGGCCCTGCGCGACGAGGCCGGCCTTCAGCGCCTCCTCATCGACCCCCGCCGCCATCGGCTCGAACGTGACGCCGGCGGCAGTGAGCATCGCCCGGCGCGCCGCCGACTGCGAGGCGAGGATCAGCCCCGCGCCGCGCGGGGCGGCGTTCATCGTATCGGTCACTTTTCCCCCAGCCCGGCGGCGCCGCGGCGTTCGTTGAACAGGTTGATGATCGCAGCGGCGGTTTCCTCGATGGATCTGCGGGTGACGTCGATCACCGGCCAGCCGTTGTTCGAAAAGACCCGCCGGGCGAACGCCAGCTCGGCCGCCACCGCCGCCTGATCGACATAGGCCGTCTCCGGCGCCTGATTGAGCGACAACAGCCGGTTGCGGCGGATCTGGATCAGCCGGTCGGGGCTGGTCGTCAGCCCCACCACCAGGGGATGCTTCAGCCGGAACAGGGATGGTGGCGGCGGCGATTCCAGCACCAGCGGAATGTTGGCGCAGCTATAGCCGCGATTGGCGAGATAGATCGCCGTCGGCGTCTTGGATGACCGGGAGACCCCGGCGAGCAGGATATCCGCCTCTTCCCAATCCTCCGCGCCGATGCCGTCGTCGTGGGCAATGGTGAACTGGATCGCATCGACCCGCGCGAAATAGGCGGCGTCCAGAATATGCTGCCGCCCCGGCCGGGCCATTGCGGGCTGGCCGAGCAGGCGGGAGAGCGCCTCCGTCACCGGATCCAGCGGCGCGATCGTCGACAGCCCCAGGGCGTGGCAACGCATTTCCAGCTTGCGGCGAAGCTCGCCGTTGACGAGCGTGTAGATGACAAGACCGGGGCGCTGCGCGATTTCGAGCAGGACGCGGTCGAGATGCCCCTCCGATCGCACCATCGGCCAGAAATGCTTGATCGTCTCGACCCCGTCGAACTGGGCCAGACCGGCCTTGGCGATGTTCTCCAGCGTCTCCCCGGTGGAGTCCGAAAGGAGGTGGAGATGAAGCCGGATCATCGCGGGGCGGATCTGTGGAAAAGCATGGGGATGGCGCTACCCGACCGGCGGGGACGCTTTCAAGCGGCGCTTTCATCCCCGCTGGGCCGCCTAGGCCCGCACAGTTTTCCACACGCGATCCCGTTCATCCCCAGCCTGTGGATAACGGGGAGGAGCGCGGCGACTCCGCGGGCTTCCGTGGCCGGTGCACGAGTCAAGCTGTTGGCAAGATCGGCCGGTGTGAATAAACCCCGGGTTGCCCGCCCCCTACTATCATCTACAGAATCTCTTATTCCTTCCTAAGGACAGTATATGGAGCTCTCCAGAACCGCGGCGCCCGCGCCTTCGCCGGCTCGCGATCGGCCTCTTTTGGCCGTGCTGCGGGGCGAACGGCGCGATCCGCCGCCGATCTGGATGATGCGCCAGGCGGGCCGCTATTTGCCCGAATATCGCGCGCTCCGGGCGGACAAGGGCGGCTTCCTGGATCTGGTGCATGACAGCGAGGCCGCCGCCGAGGTGACGCTGCAGCCGATCCGCCGCTTCGGGTTCGACGGCGCCATCCTGTTCTCCGACATCCTCGTCATCCCCCACGCACTGGGGCAGGACCTGCGGTTCGAGGCCGGCGAGGGGCCGCGTCTCTCTCCTACGCTGGTGGATCATGCTCTGGATGCCCTGCAACCCGCGCTGGAGCGGCTGTCGCCGGTCTATGCCACCGTTGCCAGGGTCGCCGCCGCGCTGCCGCCTGAGACCACGTTTCTGGGCTTTGCCGGCAGTCCGTGGACGGTCGCCACCTACATGGTGGCCGGGCAGGGCAGCCGCGAGCAGGCCGAGGCCCGGCGCATGGCGTATCGCGATCCCCAGGCGTTCGCCGCGATCATCACCGCGATCGTCGATCTGACGGTCGATTATCTCGTCGGCCAGATCGAGGCGGGGGTCCACGTCGTCCAGCTGTTCGACAGCTGGTCGGGCAGCCTGGCCCCGTCCGAGTTCGAGCGGTGGGTCATCGCCCCCACCGCCGAGATCGTGGACCGGGTCCGCGCGCGGGCGCCGGGCGTGCCGATCATCGGCTTTCCGAAAGGTGCAGGCGGCAAGCTGCCGGCCTATGCCCGCGAGACGCGGGTCGATGCGGTCGGTCTGGACGAGACGGTCGATCCGGTGTGGGCAGACGGGGCGTTGCCGTCGGGGCTGCCGGTACAGGGCAACCTCGATCCGCTGGCGCTGATCGCCGGCGGGGGCGCGCTTGCCAATGCGGTGCATTCGATCCAAGCTGCCTTCACGGAGCGACCGCATATCTTCAATCTTGGACATGGCATCCTGCCCGACACGCCGATCGCGCACGTCGAGCAGCTGCTGAAGCTGGTGCGGTGCTGACGTAATGGATTTATGGGCGGCAATCAGTTTGACCTATCTGTGGATCAAGGCCGGGCACGTGATCTTCGTGATCTTCTGGATCGCGGGGCTGTTCCTGCTGCCGCGATTCTACGTCTACCATCAGGAAAGCCCGCCGGGTTCCGAGGAGGAGCGGCGCTGGATCGATCGCGAGGCGAAGCTGCGCAAGATCATCCTCAATCCGGCGATGATCGCGGTCTGGATATTCGGCCTGATCCTGGCGGTATCGGGTGGGTGGTTCCAGTCGGGCTGGCTCCACGCCAAGCTGCTCGTGGTGCTCGGCCTGTCCGCCTATCACGGCTACATGATCGGCTACGGCAAGAAACTCGCGCGGGGGGTGCGGCCCGCCTCGGGCAAGGCGCTGCGGATCATGAACGAGGTGCCCGGCATCGCAACCGTGATCATCGTCATCCTGGTGATCGTGAAGCCGTTCTGACCAAGCGGCCACACGCGGCTGGAATGTTCTTGTCCGTTCACTGTCGTGCCGGTGTCGCGCACCCCATGCGCTTGACTTGAACCTGCCGCGCGCCTAGGCGGCGGCTCTTGGCCAGCCGTCCGCGCTATGCCTTGTCCCCGATCGATCGCCGTTCCCCACGCGCATCACATCGCCGGTTCCTTCAGGAAACACCGATGCATCTCAAAGACTTGAAGACGAAGAAGCCGGCCGAACTGGTCACCATGGCCGAGGAACTCGGTATCGAGAGCGCCTCCACGCTCCGCAAGCAGGATCTGCTGTTCGCGATCCTGAAGGTGCAGGCCGAAAATGGCGACCAGATCATGGGGCTCGGCACGATCGAGGTGCTGCCCGACGGCTTCGGCTTCCTGCGCAGCCCCGAGGCCAATTATCTGGCCGGGCCCGACGATATCTACATTTCGCCCAACCAGGTGCGGAAGTTCGGCCTGCGTACCGGCGATACCGTCGAGGGCGAGATCCGCGGGCCCAAGGATGGCGAACGCTACTTTGCGCTGACCCGGCTCATCTCGATCAATTTCGACGAGCCCGAGGTCGTCCGCCACCGCGTCAACTTCGACAACCTGACGCCGCTCTATCCCGAGCAGAAGCTGAACCTCGATACGCTCGATCCGACCGTCAAGGACAAGTCGGCGCGGGTGATCGACATCATCAGCCCGCAGGGCAAGGGGCAGCGCGCGCTGATCGTCGCCCCGCCGCGGGTCGGCAAGACGGTGCTCCTCCAGAACATCGCCAAGGCGATCACCGACAACCATCCCGAGGTGTTCCTGATCGTTCTGCTCATCGATGAGCGTCCGGAGGAAGTCACCGACATGCAGCGTTCGGTGAAGGGCGAGGTCGTCTCCTCGACGTTCGACGAACCCGCGCAGCGCCACGTCCAGGTGGCCGAGATGGTGATCGAAAAGGCCAAGCGGCTGGTCGAGCACAAGAAGGACGTCGTGATCCTGCTCGATTCGATCACCCGGCTCGGTCGCGCCTACAACACCGTCGTGCCGTCTTCCGGCAAGGTGCTGACCGGCGGCGTCGATGCCAATGCGCTCCAGCGGCCGAAGCGGTTCTTCGGTGCGGCGCGCAACATCGTGGAAGGCGGCTCGCTTTCGATCATCGCCACGGCACTGATCGACACCGGCAGCCGCATGGACGAGGTGATCTTCGAGGAATTCAAGGGCACGGGTAACTCCGAGATCGTGCTGGACCGCAAGATCGCCGACAAGCGGATCTTCCCGGCGCTGGACGTCGGCAAGTCGGGCACCCGGAAGGAGGAGCTGCTGGTCGACAAGGGCAAGCTATCCAAGATGTGGGTGCTGCGCCGGATTCTCATGCAGATGGGCACCATCGATGCGATGGAATTCCTGCTGGACAAAATGAAGGATTCGAAGACCAATTCGGATTTCTTCGACTCGATGAACTCCTAGCGCCCCGGCGCGTTCTGAAGGCTACCATGTTCGAAATCTGGAACCATATCGTCGCCGATTTCTCCAATATCGGGCAACCGGCGCAGCTTTCCGCCTTCCTTCAGGTCCTGATGATCGACGTGATGCTGGCGGGCGACAACGCCATCATCGTCGGCGCGCTCGCGGCCGGGTTGCCGACCGATCAGCGCCGCAAGGTCATCCTGATCGGTATCGGCGCGGCTCTGGTGCTGCGGATCATCTTCGCACTGCTGGTGACGCAGTTGCTCCAGATCGTCGGGCTCGTCCTGGCGGGCGGTCTGCTGCTGCTCTGGGTGGCGTGGAAGATGTATCGGGAGCTGCACCCGGCCGGCCAGTCCGGCGGGTCGCCGGAGGTGGAAGGCGACGAGCGATCGGGAATGAAGCCCGCGCGCAGCTTCGCGCAGGCCGCCTGGGCCGTTGCCATCGCCGACGTCAGCATGAGCCTGGACAATGTTCTGGCAGTGGCAGGTGCGGCGCGGGAGCATCCCGGCATTCTGGTGATCGGGCTGCTGTTGTCGGTTGCGCTGATGGGTGTCGCCGCGAACCTTCTCGCCCGGTATATCGAGCGGTATCGCTGGATCGCCTATGTCGGCCTGGCCGTGATCGTGTACGTCGCCGGCAAGATGATCTACGAGGGCTGGCACGAGGTTGCGCCCTACGTAGCCGCCTGATCTGCCACCTGGGGCGCCGCAAGGCGCCTCAGGGCAGCAGGATCGTCGATCCGGTGGTCTGGCGTGCTTCCATCGCGCGGTGCGCCTCAGCCGCTTCTTCCAGCTTGTAGCGGCCGCCGATCTCCACCGTGAGCGCGCCGCTTGCAATCATCGCGAACAGCCTGCCGGCCGCTGCCGCCAGCGATCCGGGCTCGTCGAGATAGTCGTACAGTTTCGGCCGGGTGACGAAGAGCGAGCCCGCCTTGTTCAGGTCCTGCGGGCTGAACGGCGGCACCGGGCCGCTGGCATTGCCGTAGGTGACGATCAGTCCGCGTCGCGCCGTCGCAGCAAGCGATGCCGGCCAGCTCGCGGCGCCAACCCCGTCCAGCACGACATCCACGCCGCGCCCGTCGGTCAGCCGACGGACCTCGTCCGCCAGGTCGGGGAGGGGCGTAGACAGTGCGTGATCCGCGCCGATCGCCCTGGATCGCTCCGCTTTGGCGGCCGTCCCGGCGTGCGCGATCACTGTCACCCCGATCGCCTTGAGCCACTGCACCACGAGCGAGCCGACGCCCCCGGCTGACGCGTGGACGAGCGCCGTCTGCCCCGCCTTCAGCTTTCCGCACGGCTCCGCCAGCATCCAGGCGGTCAGCCCTTTCAGCAGGCTTGCCGCTGCGATCTCGTCGTCGATGGCGTCGGGGATATGGACCAGCCGGTCGGCCGGCTGAACGATCATCGTCGCATAGGTGCCCGGCGACGTCGGCAGCATCGCCACGCGATCCCCGGCAACGAACCCGGTAACCGCGCTGCCGACATCGACGACCACCCCCGCCGCCTCCGACCCGAGGCCGATCGGGAGTGGCTGCGGGTACAGGCCGGAACGGTGATAGGTATCGATGAAGTTGACGCCGATCGCCGTCGTCTGGACGAGCACCTCATCCGCGGCACAGGAAAGCGCACCCAGCTCGGCCCGGACGATCTGGTCGGGTCCGCCGGGTGCGCGGGCGACCATTCGGTAGCCGCGGCTCACGCCAGATGATCGCGGAAGAAGTCGGCCGACCGCGCATCGGCCAGTTCGGCGGCGGCATCGTTGCGGCGGGCTCCGAACTGGGTGGCGAAGCCATGGCCGGCGCCGGGATATTCGTGGATCGTGACGCGCGGATGATCGTCGAGCGCGGCGCGGATGGTCGCCAGCTTATCCGGGGTGATGTGCGAATCGTCGCCGGCGAAGTGGAGCAGGAGCGGACGGGCGATCCCGTGCGCCTCGCCCAGGAAGCCGTCGATACCGCCCCCATAGTAGCTGGCCGTGGCATCCGAGTCGGTGCGGGTCGCCGCCAGGAATGCGAGCTTGCCGCCGAAGCAGTAGCCGACCACGCCGACCTTGCCGCCGCCCATCCGATCGCGCGCCGCGCGGATCGTGGTGGCGACATCGGCGAGCGCATCGTCCGTCTTGATCCGTGTCACGAAGTCGAAAGCCTGCTTCAACTCCTCGGGCTGGTCCGGATCGAGTTGCACCCCCGGCTGCATGCGCCAGAACAGGTCCGGCGCGATCGCCAGATAGCCCTCGGCGGCCAGTGCATCGCACTTGGCGCGAATGCCCGGGTTGATGCCGAAGATCTCCTGGATGACGACGATTGCCGCCCGTACTTCGGCGGCGGGCTCGGCGAGGTAGGCGGCGAAGCTGCCGTCTCCGGCGGCTGCCGCGATTTGGATCATGCTACCCATCATTCTCTCCTGTCGCGACATGGACGGTTCCGGTGGAACGCGATACCAGCAACGCCAGCGGCTGCTCAAGCGCGGGGATGGATGCGATGAAGGTGACTGTCGACATCGATTGCACGCCGGAGGAAGCGCGGCGGTTCATGGGGCTTCCAGACCTCAGCAGCGTGCACGCCATCTACCTGGCCAAGATGGAGCGGATGATCGACGACGGCATTACCGCCGAGAACGTCGAGACGATGGTGCGGGCATGGTCCCCGATGGGGGATGCCGGCATGGCGGTATGGCGGCAGATGTTCGAACAGATGAGCGGCACCGCCAAGCGTTGATTCCCGTGGCAGTCGCCGACATGTCCGTCACCAACCCGACCATCGTTGCTTTATCGAGCGGATCGCCGCCGGCCGCCATCGGCGTGATCCGGATCAGCGGGAGGCAGGCGGGCGAGTGCCTGGCTGTATTGACGGGCAGTGTTCCCCCGCCGCGACGGGCGGTGCTCCGGCGCTTGCATGATCCGGCAGGCGGCGACGTACTCGATACGGCGCTCGTTCTCTGGTTTCCCGGCCCGCGCACGGCGACAGGGGAGGATCTTGCCGAGCTTCACGTTCATGGTGGCCGGGCGGTCGTGGATGCGGTGCTCGGCGCGTTGCGGCGCATCTCCGGCGTACGACCTGCCGAAGCGGGCGAGTTTACCCGCCGCGCCTTTGCCAACGGCGCAATCGACCTGCTCGAAGCCGAGGGGCTGGCCGACCTGCTTTCCGCCGAAACCGAATCGCAACGCCGCAACGCGCTCGGGATGGCAGGCGGCGCGCTCGGCCGCCGGATCAAGGGATGGCAGGAGGCCCTACTGCGCGAGTCGGCGATGCTCGAAGCAGCGATCGAGTATGATGAGGAAGGCGACGTTCGCGTCGACCACGATGCGGCCGCAGCCCGGATTGCCGCGCTGGCGGGTGAAATGGAACAGGCGCTGAGCCTTCCCCCAGCGGAGCGCCTGAAGGACGGCATCCGCGTGGTGATAGCCGGGCCGCCAAATGCCGGTAAATCGACGTTGCTCAACGCGATCGTGGGACGGGACGTGGCGATTACCTCGCCCGTCGCAGGGACAACGCGTGACGTTATCGAGGCGCCCGTCGCGATTGAGGGCATACCGTTCGTGTTTCGGGATACCGCCGGGCTGCGCGCCGCAGAAGACCGGATCGAGGAGATCGGCATCGCGCTGGCGGAGGACGCGGTTGCTGCCGCCGACATCGTCCTGTGGCTGGGCGATCCGGC
>NZ_JAQGLK010000052.1 GCF_028292925.1 Sphingomonas bacterium | reverse complement strand
GACGATCACCAGGGCATCATCGAACAGGTCAAGGCGCTGACCGGCGGTCGCTTCTGCGAGCGGGTGATCGAGGCGGTCGGCAAGCAATGGCCGCTCGACCTGGCGGGCGAGCTCACTGGCGAGCGCGGGCGGCTGATCGTCGCGGGCTACCATCAGGATGGGCCGCGGCAGGTCAACATGTGGCTGTGGAACTGGCGCGGGATCGATGTGATCAATGCCCACGAACGCGATCCCGCAATGTACGCGCAGGGGATTCGCGACGCGATAGAGGCGGTCGCCTCCGGCCGGCTCGATCCCTCCTCGCTCTATACCCACAGCTATCCGCTGGAGCGGCTGGGCGAGGCGCTGGATGCCACGCGCGATCGGCCGGACGGCTTCCTCAAGGCGATCGTGACGGTATGAGGCGCCCGCGTATCGGCTTCCTCGGCGTCGGCTGGATCGGCCGCAGCCGGATGCAGGCGATGATCGGGACCGGGCTGGTGGACGCGGTGGCCATTGCCGAGCCTTCCGCCGACATGGCGGCCGGCGCGCTGGAACTGGCGCCCGGTGCGGTGCTGGTCGATGGCTACGATGCGCTGCTCGATCATGATCTCGACGGGGTGGTGATCGCCACCCCCAGCGCGCTGCATGCCGATCAGTCGATCCGCGCGCTCGATCGGGGGTGCGCGGTGTTCTGCCAGAAGCCGCTCGGGCGGACGGCGGCGGAGGCGGCGGCGGTGGTCGCGGCGGCACGAGCCGCGGACCGGCTCGTCGGCGTCGATTTCTCCTACCGGTTCACGGAAGGGATGCGCCGCATCCGCCAGTTGATCGCGGCGGGTGAGCTGGGCCGGCTGTTCGCGGTCGATCTCGTTTTCCACAACGCCTACGGGCCGGACAAGGCGTGGTTCTACGATCCCGCGCAATCCGGCGGCGGCTGCGTCATGGATCTGGGCGTCCACCTCGTCGATCTCGCCTTGTGGACGCTGGGCTTTCCGGATGCGACCGCCGTGACGGCGGAGCTGACGGCCGGTGGCGAACCGCTGGCCGGGCGTATCGACCGGGTCGAGGACCATGCCGTCGCCACCATCCGCATAGCCGACGGCCCGACGATCCGCCTGGCCTGTTCGTGGCGGCTGCACGCCGGGCGCGACGCGGTCATCGCCGCCGATTTCTACGGCACGGATGGCGGCGCGGCGTTCCGCAACGTCGGCGGATCGTTCTACGATTTCACCGCCGAACGCTTCCGGGGCACCCAGGCCGAGCCGCTGGCCGGCCCGCCGGACGATTGGGGGGGGCGCGCCGCCGCCGACTGGGCGACCCGGCTGGCAGGCGGCGCGCGGTTCGAGGAGGAGGCGGCGCGACTTATCGACGTGTCCCGCCTGATCGACCGGATCTACGGCCGCTGAAGGCGCCGGGCGCCGGCAAGCGCCCAGGCCATCCGTTCAGGCGATGTGGGGTCAGGCGATGTGGGTCAGGCGATGTGCAGGCCGACATTCACGTTGTTGCGGGTGGCGTTGCTGTACGGGCAGACCTCGTGCGCGGCCTCGGCCAGCTTCTGCGCGTCCGCCTTGTCCACGCCCGGCAGGCTGATCGTCAGGTCGGCGGCGATGCCATAGCCGCCTTCGGATCGCGGGCCGAAGCCGATCTCGGCGGTCACCGTGGCATCGGCGGGCACCCGTACACCCACCTTGCCGGAAACCGCCTTCATCGCGCCCAGGAAACAGGCCGAATAGCCGGCGGCGAACAGCTTTTCCGGGTTCGCACCGACGCCGCCCGGGCCGCCCATCTCCTTGGGCACCACCAACTTCACGTCGACGGACCCATCGTCGGAACGGGCGCTGCCGTCACGCCCGCCGGTGGCGGTAGCCTGCGTCTTGTAGATCACGTCCACGGACATGGGAGTTCCTCTCGGTAGGGGTGCAGCCCCACCAACGCCGCACGCCCCCGCCGGGTCCGCTGTCAGTGCGCGCGCGCGCCGGCCCGCCGCGTCATTCCCACTCGATCGTGCCGGGCGGCTTGGACGTGAAGTCGTACGTCACGCGGTTGATGCCCGAGACCTCGTTGACGATCCGCGTCGCCACCCGGCCGAGGAAGTGCGGATCGAACGGATAGACGTCCGCCGTCATCCCGTCGGTGGAGGTGACGGCGCGCAGCGCGCAGACATTGTCGTAGGTCCGCCCGTCGCCCATAACCCCGACCGATCGCACCGGCAGCAGCACCGCGAAGGCCTGCCAGATGGCATCGTACAGCCCGGCGGCGCGGATCTCCTCCAGATAGACCGCATCGGCCTTGCGCAGGATGTCGCAGCGTTCCTTGGTCACCTCGCCGGGGATACGGATCGCCAGCCCCGGTCCGGGGAAAGGGTGGCGGCCGACAAACACGTGGGGAAGCCCAAGCTCGCGCCCGAGCACACGGACCTCGTCCTTGAACAGTTCGCGCAGCGGCTCGACGAGCTTCATGTTCATGCGCTCGGGAAGGCCGCCGACATTGTGGTGGCTCTTGATCGTCACCGAAGGACCGCCGGTGAAGCTGACGCTCTCGATCACGTCCGGATAGAGCGTTCCCTGCGCCAGATATTCGGCGCCGCCGATCTTGCGCGCCTCGGCCTCGAATACCTCGATGAAGGTCTTGCCGATGAACTTGCGCTTGGCCTCCGGATCGGTGAGGCCCTTCAGCCCGTTCAGGAACAGCGTCTCGGCGTTCACGTGAACGAGCGGGATATGGTAATGTTCGCGGAACAGCCCGACGACCTGATCCGCCTCGCCCGACCGCATCAGCCCGTGATCCACGAACACGCAGGTCAGCTGATCGCCGATCGCCTCGTGGATCAGCACCGCCGCCACCGCCGAATCGACCCCGCCCGACAGGCCGCAGATAACCCGCGACGAGCCGACCTGGGCGCGGATCTCGGCGATCTTGGCGGCGCGGAACTCGGCCATCGTCCAGTCGCCTGCCAGGCCGCAGACGTGACGCGCGAAATTGGCAATCAGCCGCGCGCCATCGGGCGTGTGGACGACCTCGGGGTGGAATTGCACGCCGTAGAAGCGCCGCGCCTCGTCCGCCGTCACCGCCAGCGGCGCACCCGGCGATACCGCCACCGGCACGAAGCCGTCCGGCAGGATCTCGACCTTGTCGCCATGGCTCATCCAGACCTGGTGCTGCTCGCCCTCGTGCCACATCCCGTCGAACAGCGCGCAGCGCGTCGTCACCTCGATGAAGGCGCGGCCGAACTCGCCGGTGGTGCCGGGGACGACGCGCCCGCCGAGCTGCTCGCACATCGTCTGCTGGCCATAGCAGATGCCGAGGATCGGAATGCCTGCGTCGAAAAAGTGCTGCGGCGCGCGCGGGCTGTCGGCGGCATGGACGGAGGCCGGCCCGCCGGAGAGGATGATGCCGCGCGGCTTCAGCCGGTCGAACGCCTCCGCGGCGGCATTGAAGGGGGCGATCTCGCTATAGACGCCCGCCTCGCGCACCCGGCGCGCGATCAGCTGGGTAACCTGGCTGCCGAAATCGACGATCAGGATCGAGTCTTGGGGATGGGCTGTCATGCCGGGCGGATAAAGGCGCGGGGGCGCGCTGTCCAGCGCCCGCCCGCCACCCGCCAGGACTCAGCGGGCGGCAACCCGGTCGCTGAGCTGGACGAAATCGACGCGGTCGGCACGCACGCCGCAGACGAAGCTCTGGCCATAGCCGCGGCCCTCGGTCACGTCGCCCTCGACACGCCAGCCTTCGCCGTCACGAACGACATGGCGGATGCCGTCGATCCGCGCGCCGGCGCCCGCCTGGCCGCGGGCCGCATCGGCGCAGGCATCGGCGGCGGCATCCTCCTGCGCGTCGCCGCGGCGGTCGTCGCCACGGCCCGCAGCGTCGTCGTCCCGTGGATCGCTGCGATCATTCTCTATCCGGCCGCGGCCGTAGCCGCCGTCGGGCAGCCCATCGTCGTGGCCGCCGTCATCATAGCCGCCATCGTCGCGCCGGTCCTGCGCGCGCGGACCGTTGGCGACACCGTTGGCTACCGCCGCCACGCCGCCGATGATCACCGCGCCCAGCACCACATCACCGAAGCTCACGCCGCCGCCGCGATGGTGCCAGCCGCGCCCGCCATATCCGTAGCCGCCACCGCCGCCATAGCCGCCCCACGGGCCCGGCCGCGCCATCGCCGGCGCCGCACCCGCAATCAGCATCGCCGCAGCACCGGCAGCGGCAACGAGCTTGAACGGCTTACCCATCTCGAATCTCCCGGCGGCATGCGGGGCATGCCATGGCCGTGGCTAGGCCCCGTCGGCTGTCGCGGCGATGAACCTAGCCGGCCATCCCGGTCCAGCGCGCGGCGAAGGCCCACAGATCGGCATATTCCTCGATCAGCTTGGCGGTCGGCTTGCCCGCGCCATGCCCGGCACGGGTCTCGATGCGGATCAGGTGGGGACGCGGCCCGATCCCGGCGGCCTGCAGCGTTGCGGCATATTTGAAGCTGTGGCCGGGGACGACGCGGTCATCGGTGTCGGCGGTGGTGATCAGGATCGCCGGGTAATCGGTGCCCGCGCGGACATTGTGGATCGGCGAGTAGGCGATCAGCGTGTGGAAGCTCGCCTCCTGGCCCGGATCGCCGTAATCGTCGACCCAGTAGCGTCCGGCCGTGAAGCGGTTGAACCGCAGCATGTCCATCACGCCCACCGCCGGCAGCGCGCAGGCGAACAGATCCGGCCGCTGGTTCACGACGGCCGCGACGAGCAGCCCGCCATTCGATCCGCCGCGGATCGCAAGCTTGGCCGGCGTCGTGATCCCTTGCCCGATCAGATGCTCGGCCGCGGCGATGAAATCGTCGAAGCTGTTCTGCTTGTTGGCGAGCCGGCCGGCATCGTGCCACGCCTTGCCATATTCACCGCCGCCGCGGATCGACGCCTGCGCATAGACGCCTCCGCTTTCCATCCACGCCAGATTGGCGACCGAAAAAGTGGGGGTGAGCGAGATATTGAACCCGCCATAGCCGTACAGGATCGTCGGCGCGCCGGCGGTGAGATCGAGATCGCGGCGGTGGACGACGTACATCGGCACCCGCGTGCCGTCCTTCGACGTGAAGAACCGCTCGCTGACGAGATAGTCGGACGGATCGAACGCAGCCTGCGGTTCGGCGAAGGGCGTCACCTTCCCGGTGGCGCTGTCGAACCGGAAGATCCGCGTCGGCGTGGCGAAGCTGGTGAAGGCGAAGAACGTCTCCGGCTCGCCGCCCTCGCCGGCAAAGCCCGCCGCCGATCCGATCCCCGGCAGCGCGACCGTGCCCACAGGCTGGCCCTCCAGCGTGAACAGCCGTACCTCGCTGCGGGCATCGACCAGATACGACGCGATCAACCGATCGCCGACCAGCGAGACCGATTCCAGCGTCGCTTCGTCCTCCGCCACGATTTCGTGCGTGATCCGCGATGCGCTGGCCACATCCATGGCGACGATGCGCTGACGCGGCGCATCCAGGTTGGTCAGGAAGTAGAGCGTGGTATCGCGCGCGCCCGCCAGTTGCCAGTTATGCTCCAGCTTGCGGATAAGGGTGCGCGGCCGGGCGGTAGCACTCGCCAGATCGAGCAGGGTGACCTCGACCCGTGCGTCCGTCCCCTCGCTCGAATAGACGATCAGCCAGCGGCCGTCCTGGGTCACCTCGGCAACATGGTTCAGCCGCGGCCGATCGCGCGTGGCATAGACCAGCTTGTCGCTGTCCTGCGGGGTGCCGATCTGGTGGAAGTAGACCGCGTGGTTGAGGTTGAGCGACTGGTGGGCGGCGTCCGCCTCCGGCTCGGGAAAGCGCGAGTAGAAGAAGCCGTTGCCGTTGCGCGTCCAGGCGATGCTTGAAAACTTGACCCAGCGCACCTCGTCGGCAAGTGGCCGCCCCGTATCGACATCCAGTACGCGCAGCGTACGCCAGTCGCTGCCGCCATCCTGCACCGCATAGGCGATCCGCGCGCCGTCCACCGCGGGCGACCATTCGGCCAGCGCGGTGGCGCCGTCGTCGGACCAGTTGTTCGGGTCGATCAGGACGCGGGCCTCGCCGGCGAGGCCATCGCGGACGTGGAGCACCGCCTGGTTCTGCAGGCCGTCGTTCCGCAGGTAGAAATAGCGCCCGCCGCGCTGCTCCGGAATGCCGAGCCGCTCATAATTCCAGAGCGCGGTCAGCCGCTCCGCAATGGCGGCCCGCGCGGGCAGCGTATCGAGATAGGCGGACGTGGTGGCGTTCTGGGCATCGACCCAGGCCCGCACGGCGATGTCGTGACGGACGTCGTTTTCGAGCCAGCGATAGGGATCGGCAACGTCGATCCCGAACATCGGCTCCACGGTGTCCTCGCGCGGGGTCGGCGGATAGAGCATGCGGCCCGGCGGATCGGCGGCTGCGGGATCCGCGCCTGCGGGATCGGACGCGATGGGGTCGGGCGCGATGGGGTCGGACATCAGGCGGCGGGGCGGCAAAAGCGGGTCATGGCCGCAATGCATGGCCCAACCGCACACCCCATACAAGAAACGAGCCGCGGGGGATGTCTCCCCCGCGGCTCGTTTCAGCGCAACCTGTCGCTGGGATCAGGCGGCCTCGTCCATGTCCTCGTCGGTATAGACCGGGCCGGAATCCTGGCCCTTGGCGGAGAAATCGCGATCGACGAACTCGATGATCGCGATCGACGCCGCGTCCGAGGCGCGAATGCCTGCCTTGATGATGCGGATGTAGCCGCCCGCGCGGGCGGCATAACGCGGCGCCAGCGTGTCGAACAACTTCACCAGCTGCGCATCGTCGAGCAGCCGGGCATGCGCCAGACGGCGATTGGCCAGGCCGCCCTTCTTGCCGAGCGTTACCAGCTTCTCGACATAGGGGCGAAGTTCCTTCGCCTTGGCGAGCGTGGTCGTGATCTGCTCGTGCTTGATCAGTGCCGCCGCCATGTTGCGGAACATCGCCGCGCGGTGGCTGGAGGTACGCTGAAGCTTACGATGGCCGTTGCGATGACGCATGATGATCTTCCTGTCCGTTCGTCCCGGAGCCGTTTCAGGTACTCCGGGCCACGCCCGCTTGATAACGGTGGAGCGCTTTCACCGTTCTGGCCGCCCCCGGCGGAAGCCGGGGGCTGGCGATCAGAATTCCTGTTCGAGGCGCTTGGCCATTTCCTCGATGTTCTCGGGCGGCCAGCCGGGGATTTCCATGCCCAGCCGCAGCCCCATCGAAGCCAGCACTTCCTTGATCTCGTTGAGCGACTTGCGGCCGAAGTTCGGCGTGCGCAGCATCTCCGCCTCGGTCTTCTGAACCAGATCGCCGATGTAGATGATGTTGTCGTTCTTCAGGCAGTTGGCCGAACGCACCGACAGCTCGAGCTCGTCGACCTTCTTGAGCAGGTAGCGGTTGAGCTGGTTGCTGTCGCCTTCCGGCTCGTTGCCGACAGGCTGCACCATCGACGTGCTGCTCGACGGAGCGGCCGCGCTGGCGATGGAATCATCGAAGTGGACGAACAGCTGGAGCTGGTCCTGCAGGATGCGCGCCGCATAGGCCAGCGCATCGTCCGGGGTCAGCGTGCCGTCGGTCTCGACGGTGATCGTCAGCTTGTCGAAATCGAGTTCCTGGCCGACGCGGGTATTTTCCACCTTGTACGCGACCTGGCGGACCGGCGAGTAGAGCGCGTCGATCGGGATCAGGCCGATCGGCGCATCGACCGGGCGGTTGTTCTGCGACGGAACGTAACCCTTACCGATGTCGGCGGTCAGCTCCATGTTGAGCGTCGCGCCCTCGTCGAGGTGGCAGATCACCAGATCGGGGTTCATCACCTCGATATCGCCGGCGGTGGCGATATGGCCGGCGGTCACCTCGGCCGGGCCGGTCGCCGAGAGCTGGAGACGCTTCGGCCCTTCGCCCTGCATGCGCAGCGCGATCTGCTTGACGTTCAGGACGATGTCCGTCACGTCCTCGCGGACGCCCGTCAGGCTCGAAAACTCGTGCAGCACGTTCTCGATCTTGATCGAGGTGACGGCCGCACCCTGAAGCGACGACAGCAGCACACGGCGCAGCGAATTGCCGAGGGTCAGGCCGAAGCCACGCTCCAGCGGCTCGGCAACGAAGGTGGCCTTGCGGCGGCTATCGCCCCCGGCCTTCTTCTCGAGCCCGCTGGGCTTCTTCATTTCCTGCCAGTTCTTGGCGTTGACAGCCATGGGTTACGTCCCCTTGGGGTTGGGCGGAGGCGCGTCCGCCTCGGCCAGATCAGGCGCGGGGGCGCGACCGCCCCCGCGAAGTTTCAGACGCGGCGACGCTTCGAAGGCCGCACGCCGTTGTGCGGGATCGGCGTCACGTCGCGGATCGAGGTGATGTGAAAACCGACGGCCTGCAGCGCGCGCAGCGCCGACTCGCGGCCGGAACCGGGGCCCTTGACCTCGACTTCGAGGGTACGGACGCCGTGCTCGGCGGCCTTCTTGCCGGCGTCTTCGGCTGCGACCTGCGCCGCATACGGCGTCGACTTGCGGCTGCCCTTGAAGCCCATCATGCCGGCGGAGGACCAGCTGATCGCATTGCCCTGGGCATCGGTGATGGTGATCATGGTGTTGTTGAAGCTGGCGTTCACATGGGCCACGCCGGCAGTGATGTTCTTGCGTTCGCGCTTCTTGATGCGCTGGGGTTCGCGTGCCATCGGATATGTCTTCCTGACCTAATTCGTTGCGCTACGCCACCGCGCCAGAGGCACGGGCGGCGGAGTAAGCCGCGAGGATCGTCCCCGGACGATCCCGCGTCGGGCCTACTTCTTCTTGCCGGCGATCGGCTTGGCCTTGCCCTTGCGGGTGCGCGCATTGGTATGCGTGCGCTGGCCGCGGACCGGCAGGCCCTTGCGATGGCGCAGGCCGCGATAGCAGGCGAGATCCATCAGCCGCTTGATGTTCATCGACACCTGGCGGCGCAGATCGCCCTCGACGGTCAGGCTGGCGTCGATCGCCTCGCGGATCTGCAGCACTTCCTGGTCGGAAAGATCCTGCACGCGACGCGCGGGTTCGATACCGAGCTTGGTGGTCAGCTGCTTGGCCGTGGTCGGGCCGATGCCGTGAATGTAGGTCAGCGCGATTTCGACGCGCTTGTTGGTCGGGATGTTCACACCCGCGATACGTGCCATGTCGTTGCTTTCTCCTGCTCCACGGGCGGCTGGCGAACCGCCCATCTCTACGCTTCGACTCCCGGCAAGAACGAACGCCGGCGCACGCGCACGCGCCGCCGGTGACGGTTCTTCGGGATAGGCGCAGTTACGGCCGCACCCGGGGCCTGTCAAGCGGGAGCAGCAGGATCGTTTATCATTCGCGCTGCCCCGTCCGGCCTGGTGGCATTCGCGGGTGCCGGCTTATCATTCCGTGCCGCTTCGCCCATAAAGGCGGCATGAAACGCCTGATCCTCGCCGGCGCGCTGCTGCCCTTCCTTGCTGGGGCCGGCCTTGCGCAGGCGCCCGTCGCGCCCGGCGTGCAGGCGCTCGTCAGCGCGATCACCCCGGCTGCCGACCGGGCCGCCATGCACGTCGAACTGACGTTTCTCAACGGCGGCAGCGCGGGGTTCACCCCGCCCGCGCGCATCGCAGCGACGATCGACACGGGCGGGCGGAGCGCATCCGTGGAGCTGGTCCGTGCGGCGCCCGAGGGGCGCCGGGCCGCGGCCGGCGGCTTCGTTCGGGCCGGATACGCCCTGGCCCTGCCCGCGGATTCGGCGCCAGGCGCCGCCGCCACGCTCACGCTCGCCATCGCTCCCGGCAGCGATGGCGCCCCCGCTTACGCATTTCATCTGCCCGCCGACGCGCGCGCGGCCTCGACAGGTGCGGCGGGCGCCGCGCTGGCCGCAGCAATTCCGGCTCCGGCTCCGGCTCCGGTGTCCACCAAGCCCGAGCAGGGCAATGCCTTCCTCGGCAACCTGTCGAGCTATGCGCCGATCT
>NZ_JAQGLK010000026.1 GCF_028292925.1 Sphingomonas bacterium | reverse complement strand
CTGAACTGTGTCAGGAACGCCTTCACTTCGGAGGCCGGAACGCGCCAGCCGTGGTGGCGCACCAGCACCGCAAGCCGACGTAGCTGCTCCAGCCGATCGTCGGCCAACCGCGAGCCGGCCGCCAGCCCGAACAGGCCACCCATGGCGCGGGCAAGCCGGCCGGGCGTGGAGAGGCTGGACAGGCCGTCACGCTGCGCAAGCCCGATCACCATCCATTCGATGGCGGTGAAATCCCGTGCCGGAGCGGGAGCCGCGGCGTTCACCTCTCCCGTCGCGCACCCGGAAAAGGATTCGGAGAAGTTCAGGTACGCCATCGTGTCAGTCCCCTATCGACCGGGCGCGCGGCCGCAGCACCGCAACCGACCGACCGGCCCGCGGTGCGCCGCGCCGGCGCGTGTTTGCAGTTCGGCGAACCCGTCGCGGGCCGCCGGCGATCAGCTTGCGTGAATGTGGAAGAGAGCCCGGCTCAGGCGGTCAGCGCGAACCGGCTCTCGTTCACCAATCCCTTTTTCGAAGCGGCCGCCGAACCCTCGTCAGCCTTCGATACCGAGCGGTATACAAGTCTGCGCGGCGATGCGTCAAACCTATTCTGTACCTTGCGGTACTTTTATCTCAGCGGCACGGCCACATGGACAGCGTGGTATCGACCAGCTGGGCCAGTTCGTCCCGCGCCGCGCCGTTTCCCGCCTGGAGCGCAAGCCCCTGCAGGATAGCCAGCAGATACCGGGCGAGAGCATCCGGCTCGACCCCGTCCGGCAGTTCGCCCTCGCGCTTGGCCCTAGCGAACCGATCGATCAGCGCCTGGGTGGATGAGCTGCGGCGCCGCTTCACCTCCTCGCGGATCGATTCGGCCTCCGCTCCGCACGCGACGCTGCTGATGACGCCGAGACATCCGCGCGGATCGCAGGTGCTGGTCGTCATGTCGACGGCGCCGCGGAGCAGGATTTCCGCCACCTGGCGGCACGTCGGCGCTGCCAGCGCGTCCGCGACGTAGGCCATCTTGTCACGCTCGTAGAGGTCGAGCGCCTTCTTGAAGAGCGATTCCTTGTTGCCGAACGCGGCGTAGAGGCTGGGCTTGGTGATGCCCATCTCGCTGGTCAGCTCGGTCATCGACGCGCCTTCGTAGCCGCGCAGCCAGAAGACGCGCAGCGCCTGCGCCAGCGCGCGTTCGCAATCGAATTCGCGCGGGCGGCCTTTCGTGGCGGAATAAGGCGCCGGAACTTTCATACCGCTCGGTATATAGTGATCGCCCGCATTCTTCCAACCCGTCCGCTCACGCGGACGCCCGCTCCATGCGCAGCACCGGCTTCACCACTTCGCCGGATTCGCTGGCGTGGATTGCTTCGTTGATCTCGTCGAACTCGAAATAACGGATCAGCCGGTCGAACGGGAAGCGCCCCTCCGCATGGTAGCGGAGCAGTTCGATCAGGAATGCGCCGCCATCGCTGTCGCCGCCGAGGATGCCGATCACGGTGCGGCCACCGCCCATGAACTGCGTCTCGTTGAAGTTCAGCATGTCCTGCGGATCGGACGCGCCGACGATACCCAGCCGGCCCTTCGGGGCGAGGAGTCCGAACAGATCCTGGATGACTTCGGAGCGCCCGGTCGTGTCGAACGCGTAGGCGAGGCCCGCCGGGCAGAGCGCCTTGATCGCCTCCATCGCGCTTTCCCTCGCGTTGAAGGCGTGCGTGGCGCCCAGTTCGGTGGCGAGCGCCAGCCGCTTGTCGTTCACGTCCACGGCGATGATCGGGTTCGCGCCGGCGATCTTGGCCGCCATGATGGCGGCGATGCCGACCGTGCCCGCCCCGACGATCGCGATCGGCAGGCCTGCACGCACCTTCATGCTGCGCAGCACGGCGCCGGCACCGGTCATCAGCCCGCAGCCGAGCGGCCCCAGGCTCTCCAGCGGCAGATCGGCAAGATCGTCCGGCACCCGCACCGTATTGCGCTGGTGGGCGATGGCGCGGGTCGCGAAACTCGACTGGCCGAAGAAATTGGCGTTGATCGGCGCGCCGTCCGCCGTGACGGTGACGCTGCCGTCGGGCCGGGTGCCCGCCCAGTTCTGGCGAAAGAAGTCGTAGCAATAGGTCGGCGCGTCGTCGTCGCAGTTGGGGCAGTGGCCGCAGCTGTTGAAGCTCATGATCACCCGGTCGCCGGGTTGCGCCACGGTAACGTCGCTGCCGACCGCCTCGACGATGCCGGCCCCTTCATGGCCGAGCACCACGGGCAGCGGCACCGGGATCTGCTGGTCCCGCACCGCCATGTCCGTGTGGCAGATGCCGCACGCGACGATCCGGATCAGCAACTCGTCGGGCCGAAGATCGTCGATCGCGACGTCCTGGATCGTGAAGGGGGTGGCGTTCCCCCGGCAGATGGCGGCACGAGCGGTTACGGTCATCGTTCGTCTTTCTGCATGGCGCTGGCGTAGCGCCGGATCAAACGGCCGAATGCCCGCCGCGATCCGCTTTTGAGCACCGCGCCGCTTCGACGCAAGCCCGGCCGCTCGCGGCAGCGCCGTGCGCCAGCACCGGGGTAAACGGTGCCCGCGGTGCCGCCCCGATCGTATCCGCCGGGTGGACGCCGCGGATCGCGCGAATCCAGGCCGCGCGGGGTCAGCGGGGAGACAGGCAATCCGGCAATGGTGCGAGGGGCGCGCCGTCGGCATCGCCGCTCGCCTGATACCCTTGTCGGAACGCCGCTGCGGCACCGCCCTGGCAGAGCGCGCGGTGGCGGTCCGCATGTATTTCGATCTGGGCTGCCGCCTTGCCGCGCAGCGAGAACCCCGTCTGCGCCGCAGCCGCGGCAAGGTGTTCCGGGTCCAGGGCGGAGAGCATTCCCGAGATCGCGCTGTTCGCACCGGCAGCGATCGCCGACACATGGGCCGAGATATCCAGAAACGAGGCGCGCACCGCCTCGTCGCCGGTCAGGAACTCACCGTCCCGCTCGCGCAGCAGGATTTCGGCGAGGCGACGCGGGGCCGTCCACTTGATCGGGTTGTTTCCCGACGCTCGAACCGTCGTGCGGTCGAGCTCGGTTTCATCTTTCATCTGCGTGCGCTGCGCGGTCAATGCGATCAGACCCAGCACGGTCTGCTGGTAGATACCGCCGAGCCGGCGCATCAGCGCAACGGGATCCTCGTCCGAGAACGCCGACGCATCGAGACGGGCGCCTTCGCAGAACGCCTCGAAAAGGGACGCATCGGGATGCGGCTGGGGCGCGGGGGCGGGTTCGTCCCACCCGGCGGCCGGGATCGCGCGGGGCAGGTGCACGGTCGCCGCGAAGTTGGTGCCGGCGTCCATCGGGGTATCGACGAGGAGCCTGAGCGTGCCGAGCTGGACCGTCTGGCCGGGATGAAGCGGGAAGGGCGCCCCTTTCGCCACCCGCGTGCCGCCATCGATGAAGGTGCCGTTGGTGCTGCTGTCGGAGACCAGCAATTCCCCATCCCGCACCGCCAGAGTGCAGTGGATGCGGGAGAGCACTCCGTCGGGATCGTCGAGCGGCCAGTCCGCGGCGGGATCGCGGCCGATTGTGAGTTCGCCGGCCGCAAGCAGCCGCGCGTCGATCTGCTCGAACGGCCGATCGCGGTGGAACAAGCGACAGATAAACATGGGTCAGGCCCTCTTGCGCGTCGAGGTCGGTACAGACGGCTCGCTGAACCCACCATTCGTGGCGGCGGCCGGGGGAGCCAGTTCGATCCGCGTCGCCTCCAGGGATTGCGGCCGGCCGGACGGACGCTCGCTGGCCGCAAGCCGCTCCTGCATCGCCGTCACGAACAGGTTGAAGCTGTCGAAAAGCTCGCCGAATTCATCCCTGCGGCGGTGGCTGATACGGAAATCCAGATCGCCGAGCGCCGCGTCGCGCAGCGCCAGCTTGAGCCTGCGCACCGGGCTTGCCAGCAGCTTTGCGACGATGAAACTGAGCAGTGTCGTCACGCCGAGCACCAACGCGGCCAGAGCGATCAGCAGGTTGCGCGACGTGGCTGCCGCCATCTGCAGCTCGGACTTGCTGATGCTTACTTCGATGGTGCCGAAGCGCTGGCCGGCGTAGAGAATCGGGTGCACGAAGCGGAAGCCGGGGCGCCCGTCGGCGAGCCGGAGATCGGTGACGGTGACATCCCCCTGCCGGTGCACCACCGCCTCGCCGCGCGGCACCTTGTAGCGCGTACCGAGCTGCTTCGGGTCGCTTGCCCCGCGGATGATGCCATCGCTGTCCACCATCGTCATCCAGCGGACCGAATCGTCCTTTGCCGCCGCCGCGATGAAGGCCTGAACCGGCAGCCAGTCGCGCTCGCCCTGCGGCAGCGCGGCGTTGTCGACCGAAGGCAAGGCGGCGTTGCTCGCCACGAACGAGGCGATAGACGAGCCCGACGAAAGGGCCATCCGCTCCATCGCCCGATACTGGCGATCGAGCACCGCCCCCAGGCTGAGAACGAGTGCGACGGCAGTCACCGCGACCATCGCCAGCGTGATGCGTACCGGCAGCGTGAGGAAGCGATCGCGGCTTTGGGCTTCCGCCCGCACCGCCTCGAACGCCTTGCCCTCGCGGACCAGCGCGCGGCCGAGTTCGATGCCGTCCGCGAAGCGGCGGTCCGGGCGCTTGGCCAGCAGCTTTTCCACGATGAAGCGCAGCCCGCCCGGGCAGCCCGGTTCGATGGTCGCCAGCTGCGGCGGATCCGCCTGGGTGATCTGGAGCGCCAGCATCGCCGCACTCGTCCCGTCGAATGCGTGCCGGCCGGTGATGACCTCGTAGAGGACCGCGCCGACCGAGAAGAGATCCGACCGCCCGTCGAGTTCATGGCCGAGCGCCTGTTCGGGGCTCATGTACCGCGGCGTGCCGAGAACCTGCCCGACCTGCGTTTTCAGGTGTGCCTCCGCCCCGTGCGCATCGGCGACGCGGGCGATGCCGAAATCGAGGATCTTGATGGTCGTGCGATCCCGGCCGAGCATGATGTTCGACGGCTTGATGTCGCGGTGGACGATCCCCGAAAGGTGCGCATAGCTGAGCGCCGAGGCGAGCTGAGTGCCGATCGCCAGCGCCTGTTCGATGCTCATCCGGCCGTTGGCGGCAAGCACCTCATCGAGGGAACAGCCGTCGAGCAGTTCCATGGCGATGTAGGGATAACCATCCGCCTCGCCGACATCGTAGATCGTCACGATCGAGGGGTGGGCAAGCGCACCGGCGGCCTTGGCCTCGCGGATGAAGCGGGCCGTGCTTTCCTCGCTGGCCCTGAACTCCGGCTTCAGCAGCTTGATCGCGAGCACGCGGTCGATGCTCGGATCGTAGGCGCGCCAGACCTCGGCCATCGCGCCTTCGCCGATCCGCTCGCGAAGCTCGTAACGGCCAAGCTGCTGCATGTCGGTTCCTCGATACTGGGGGGTCATCAGCGCTTTTTCGTCTGCACGGCGCGCTGGATCCGTGTGGCACGCGAAATATCCCGTGCGATCAGATCGTTGCCCGGCGCGGCCTGTTGCGCCTGGCGCAACGAGGCGATGGCCCGGTTCACGTCACCGCGGTTGAGTTGCTCCAGGCCCGCTGCACGGAGCCTTGCAGCGCGGGCTGGATCCGCGGTCGCCTTCGCTGCGGCCGGGGGGACGGGTGTGGGCGAAGCAGCGGGGCGGGGCGGCGGCGCGGCCTTGGCCGCGGGCTCCGGCGTTCGCGGGCGTGGCGCCGGCTTCGGCTTCGGCGTGTCGACGCGCTCCGCACCGGGGATCCGCAGCAGCTGGCCCGGCGTGAGCGCGGCGGGGAACTTCAGATCGTTGTAGCGGCCGAGCGCGTAGAACTTCATCGGATCCCCCAGGAACCGCCCCGCCAGCGAGGACAGGGTGTCGTTCTCCCGCACGGTATAGGCGAAGCTCTGGGCGCCCAGCGATGCCACGGGATCGGTGTCGATCTGCTGGAGCAAGCCGCGGGCGATGGCATCGTCCGGATGCTTCTTCAGAAGCTTCATCAGGCCTTTGCGGGCGCGGACGCTTTCCCCTTTGTTGAGCAGCTCGATGGCGGTTCCGACGCCTTCACGGCCCGCCCATCCGGCGCGGGACGGCACGGAGGTCTTGGTGCTGCTGCCCTTCGGCGCACCGCACGAAGCCAGCGCGAGCGCCATGAGGCTGAACAGGAGCGCGGACGAGCCGCGACGGTGAGCGGAGACGCTGGTCATGCGGAGAGACGGCTTTCAATGCGGCTGAGGTGCGCGTGCACCGGAGTTTCCAGGCCGGGGATGCGGGAGGGATCGCGCGCGAACGCTATGAAGTCCGCCGGCCCGAGTGGATGCGAGAAGAAATAGCCCTGGAAGAGCGTGCAGCCGAGCCGCACCAGCACATCGACTTCGGCGCGGAATTCGTCGCCCTCGGCCAGCACGCTTAGCCCAAGCCCGCGTCCAAGCTAGATCAGCGCCTTGCAGATCGCCTGGCTGTCGGGTTGCTCATGGATGTTGGCGACGAACTCGCGGTCGATCTTGAGCTTGTCGAACGGAAGGTTCTTCAAATAGCTCAGGCTGGAATGGCCGCTGCCGAAATCGTCGATCGCAAGGCTGATCCCGAGTTCGTGCAATTCCTCGAACAGGTGGAGCGTGCGCGCGGCATCCGCCATCGCCGCCGTCTCGGTCAGCTCGAGTTCGAGCGTTCCGGGTTCGAGGTGATGCCGCGCCAGCGTCCTCTCGATCTTTTCGCGCAGCGCCGGGTCGGCGAGCTGGCAGGCCGACAGATTGACCGCGACGCGAAGCCCGTCCAGCCCCGCCTCACGCCAGCGCCGCATTTCGCGGCAGGCGGTGTTGAGCACCCACGAGCCATATTGATTGCTGAGCCCGATCCGTTCGACGATCGGGATGAAGCGCGCCGGGGAGATCGATCCCATCGTCGGATGGTGCCAACGCAGCAGCGCCTCCGCGCCGACGACGCGCCGCTGGCCGATCTCGACAAGTGGCTGGAACAGCATCGTCAGCTGATCCCCGGCGATCGCCTGGGCGAGATCCTGTTCCAGCACGAACGCTTCACGGGCGGCGGACAGGGAGGAGGCCTGGACGAGGGTGACGGCGCCACCCTTGCTGAAGCCGGGCCGCGCCCGCGTCGACAGGGCGCGAGTGAGCAGCTTTGCCGGGGTGTCGCCGTCGGCCGGGTACTGCGCACAACCGATTTCGATGGCGGGAATGAGCATGCCGTCTCCCATCGGCAATTCCTGCGCCATCAGATGAGTCAGCACGCGCAGTTCCGCGGTCGCCGCCTCGAGATCCGGTTCGCCGGCGAACCACAGCGCGAAGCAATCGCGATCGACCTGCGCGACGACGTGCTGGCGGTGTGCC
>NZ_JAQGLK010000025.1 GCF_028292925.1 Sphingomonas bacterium | reverse complement strand
CACGATCCGCAGCGTCGCACCGGGAATGGCGGCGGCGATCTGCTCATGCTGGGCAGGCGAGGCCCAGCCGTCCTCCTCGCCGGTGGCCACCAGGGTGGGCACGCGAATGCCGGCGAGCAGCGGCGTAAGATCGTTGCGGGACATCATCGCCGCCTGCTGCGCCGCGAAGATCTCCGGCGTGCACCGCGCCAGCATTGTGGTGATGCCGTCGACCACGGCGCGATCGTCGCGTCGCGCAGCCGCCAGCATCTGCGGCATCCACGCTGCGGCAACGGCATGCATACCCTCGCTTCGGCCCGTTTCGACCAGCGCCTTGCGCCCGGCCAGCTCGGCCTCCCGCACGCCGTGCATCCCGGTGCTGAGCAGGGCCAGCCCGGCCACGCGCTCCGGTGCCTGCCTCATGACCTCCATCGCGATCCGCCCACCCATCGAATGACCGGCCACGGCGATCCGGCCCGGCGATTCGGCGATGATCCGCGCGGCCATATCGGCCAGGCTGTCACATCCGTCGTTGCATGCCACCCGGACCGCGGCGATGCGCGACAGCGGTCCGATCTGTTCCCGCCACACCCAAGCATCGTTCATGAGTCCGGGGATCAGTACGATCTGCATGCAGCCTTCGCCTCCTTGTCGGGATCTGAAGCGTTCCTGATCGTCGCTGGGCTCTGCCGGGGCAAGTGCCCAAATCGCTGTTGGTGCAGGAGTGTTCATGGATAATATCGCGGGGTGGATCGCGCCTGTCGCTACGATGCTGGCGGCAATGATCACTGCTGCCAACCTTGGTGCCCGTGTAACCGGTTGGGGCTTCGTCGTGTTCCTGGTCGGGTCGATATCATGGGTGGTCGTCGCCGCAGCGAGCGGCCAACCGAACCTGCTCCTGTCCAACCTGTTCCTCACGGTCGTCAACGTCGTCGGGATCTGGCGCTGGCTCGGCCGCCAGGCAAAGCTGGAGGATGGTGCCAGGGCGGCGACCGACCGCAGTGCCGAGATCGCGGCACCCAGCCTGTTTCCCGCAGCGATGCTGCAGGATCAGCCGCTGGGCGACGCTTCGGGGAACCGCATCGGCCGCATCGCCGGCGCCATGACCGAGTGCGACAGCGGCCGCATCGCCTACATCGTCGTGGGCGAGGGCGGGTTGGCTGGCGTGCGCGAACGGCTGCACCTGCTCAAGTGGGATCAGGTCCGGGTTGGCCGCGACGGGATCCGCAGCACGCTTTCGGCAGAGGCGCTGCGTGCCCTGCCGGAAGTGACGCCGGACGAATGGCCGGAGCGCGCCGAGGTGGCCGATCGCTGACGCAGGCACGGGGAGGCGCGCGGGGCGGCTTCCGCCGCCTCGGGCCGACGGACGGCCCGGTCGTCCTCGTCCCGCAACGGCCACCGATGGAAGATCGGAACTGAGGGCAATGGTCCGTTGATCGGAAGGCGGGTTCGCCGCATTCGCAGGGGGACAAGGACTCGATAAGAAAACGAGTTCAGGGAGAGGGAGGCCGTTACAATGCCCGTCAGAAAACTTCGTACCGCCGTGGTGAGCGCCGCTTTGCTTCTGGTCGGAGGGGCCGGGTCCATCGCGCAGGGCGCGCCGGCATATTCGCCCCGCTATGCCCAGGATCGCGCGGAGATCGAGGATCTCATGGCGCGGTATCTGTTCGCGATCGATTACTTCGACTGGGATGCCTATGTCGCCACCTTCACCAAGGATGGCGTGCTCGAGTTCGCGAGCGGCAGGACGGTCGGGCGCGAGGCGATCCGGGCGACAGTGACCAAGTTCAGCGAGGGGATCGCCCGGTTCTACCATACGGAAGACGGCAAGCCCGCAAAGCTGCGGCACGTCGCGCTACAGTCCGCCATCAGGGTGGAGGGCGACCGTGCCTGGGGCCGTACGCTGTGGATGGAAATGGCCAATCACGGCCCGCAGGATACGATGAAGACGGGGACCTTCGGCATCTACGAGGACGAGTTCAGCCGCGTGGACGGCCAGTGGCTGATCGCCAAGCGCCGCGTGCTGAACGAATTCCTCAAGGGCCGGGAGTCCGGGCCGGGCAACCCTGTCGCCGATATGGACAGGATCGCCGGGGCGGCACCGCGGCGCTGACGAACCGGGGCGCGCCGCGCCGCACGGACGACGGCTCAGCGCGCAGCCGCGGCCCGGCGCTTGGCCTCCACCACCAGCCGCCCCATGACGCTGAAGAGTTGCTTCATCGCCACGGGCTTCAGGATCACCTCGTCCGCGCCCTGCGACATGCACTGCTCGCGAAGATCGAGCGCGGTATCCGCCGTCACGACGATGATCGGCAGCTGCGCCTTGTCGTCGGTGCGGGCGCGGATGTGGTTGATCGCCGTCATCCCGTCCATTCCGGGCATCCGAAGGTCCATCAGGATGACGTTGAAGATCTGATCCTCGATCATCTGGAGGCCGGTTTCGGCATCTTCGGCCTCCACCAGATCGGCACCGACCATCTGGAGCATGTCCTTCACGACCCTCCGGTTGAGTGGGTCGTCCTCTACGAAGAGAATACGCATCACAAAGCCTTGCTTATTTCAGCGCGCGATCGGGCGCTTCGAGAAACGGGGATGGAGTGGATCATGCGGCGGCCCTGACGGGCGCGGCCGGGGCGATATCCGCCCCGAGATACTCGCCCAGTGCGGCAGGAAGATGGAGCGGCGGCATCGCCTGCGCAACCGCTCCATCGATCCCGCCGGAAAGCGAGGCAGCCTCGGCGGCATCTCCGAACAGGATCAGCAGCGCCGTAGGGTAGCCGGTGCGAAGCGTGTCGAGTTCCTCCGCGGCAAGGTCCTCGCCGAAGAGCACGATGTCCGCGAAGCCGGATACCTCGCCCACGCTTTCCACCGCCACGAGCGAGCGAACCTCGTCCTCCAGACAAGCCTCGATCATGCTTGCGAACAGCGGGTTCGGTTCGATCACGATCACCGATGCGTCGGCCAGGCTCGTGGCGCGGCCGGTCAGCCGCTCGGGCACAATCGGGGCCGCGTGACGGCGCAGCGGCAGCGCAACCGTGAACGTGCTGCCGACCCCGACTTCGCTTGTCACCGTGATCGCACCGCCGAGGGCGGCCGCCAGCTTCGAGGAAATCGCCAGGCCCAGGCCGGTGCCGCCGAACTGGCGTGTGGTTCCGCCGTCGGCCTGACGGAACGGCTCGAAGATCAGCTCGAACTGATCGGCCGCAATGCCGAGGCCGGTATCCTCGACCGTCAGGATCAATTGCGCGGCATCGTCTTCCCCCCGGGCCGATACGCGCAACGTCACGGTGCCCGTGCTGGTGAACTTGATCGCGTTGGACAGGAGGTTGAACACGATCTGCCGCAGCTTGCGCTGGTCTTCGCAGATGGCGGCGGGCGCCGCGTCCAGGTCCAGCTCCAGGCGGATGCCCTTCTGCTCGGCGGCGCCCTGCCAAAGGCCGGCCGTGTCTCGCATCAGCGCCGGCAAAGCGACGATGTCGCGCTCGATCTGCACGCGGCCCTGTTCGATCTGCGCCATGTCGAGGATATCGTCGACGATCGCCTTCATCGTGTTGCCCGCGCTGTCGATCAGGCGCACCTGATCGCGCACCGCGCCATCCAGCTCGCGCCGGCCCATCAGCACCTGGGTCATGCCGAGGATGCCGTTGAGCGGCGTGCGGATTTCATGGCTGGTCGTCGCCAGGAACTCGGATTTGGCTTGCAGCGCCTTGTCCAGCGCGACGTTCGATTTCTCGAGCTGGCGGTTGACCTGGCGCGTCTCGTTGCGGCTGCGGCGGATCCAGAAGAACGCGCCGAGGGTGATCGCCAGCAGCAGCAGCGATCCGGACAGCCCGAGCTGTTGCAGCCGCGCCCGCGCCCGCAGCTGCGCCTGGTTGAGCCGCGCGATCTTCAGTTCCTGATTCGAATAGTCGAACTGCGCGGCGGAAAGGGCCGCGTTGGTGGAGGTGCGGATCTCCCGTGCCTCGTCGTCCAGCCGCTTGAATGCGTGAAGGTGCCGGAGCGCCATCTCGGCATCTCCGTTGCGGCGATATGCCTCGCTGGCACTTTCGTGGAAATCGCGGAAGTAGAAGTTGGTCGTGGTGAGGTCCGCGCCCGCGAAAGTGCGCCCGAACAGCGCGACGGCCGCGGCGACATCGCCCTTGCGGAGCGCGATCTGCGCCTTCACGCCCCACAGGAACGGCACCCATTCGGCCGCGCTCGCCCGGCGGGCAAGCGCCAGCCCGCGATCGGCATAACGCTCCGCTTCCGGCAACCGTCCGCGCAGCAGCGCCACCGCGGCCAGGTTGTTCAACGCGCGCACCTCCAGCACGGGGCTCTTCACCACGCGCGCCAGCGCCAGCGCCTGCCGATACTGCGCATCGGCCCGCGGCAGATCGCCGAGTTCCTTGTACGCCGTGCCCAGGTTGTTGGCCGCGGTCTGGGCCAGGCCCTGATCGCTGCGATGAACCTCCGCCGCCTGCGCGTAATAGCGCAGCACGCTTCGTTGATCGCCGGCATCGCTGTAGATGGTGCCGATATTCTGGAGCGCGATCGCCTGCGCCCGCGTGTCGCCGGCCTTGAGGAAGATGGCGTAGGCCTGCCGGAACAAGGCGAACGCGCGCTGCGTCTGGCTCCTGTCGAGCGCGATCGCGCCCTGGGTCATCAGGATGTCGCCGTGAAGCTTGCCCTCCGGCTCGTGCCGCTGGACCAGGGCGAGCGCGCGGGCGGCAAGCCTTTCGGCACCCGCCAGATCGCCCAGCCGGCCGAGCGCCTCGCTTTCCAGCCACAGCGCGCGTGTGCGGGCCAGCCCGGTTGCGTGCGTATCGGGTTCGGAGGCGAGGGTGGCACGCGCCTGCCCGACCAGCCGGATGACCTCTCTGGGATCGATTATCATCGCCGCGCGCGCCTTATCGAGCGTTGCCTCCGCCGCGCTCGATGGTTCGCCGGAGGCAGCCGAAGCGCCCGCCATCAGCACGGATATCAGCAGCGCACGTGTAACGAACTTCACCGCCATGTCGCCCGTGCCCCAGGATCTCGATGATCCACTCTGGGGGCTGGGGGTTAAGACGCGGTAACTAAACCCTTGGCAGCCCACCAAGAAAAAGGCGGTAAACAGGAATTTTACCGCATGCGGTACAACCCCCGTTACCGCGTTCCGCGCATAGCGGAGGGAGAGGCGGAGAAGTTCGCCCAAAAAGACCGCAAACAGGGACACCATTCGATGACCATGCGCGCTGCGATTCTGGCAGGTACGGCATTGACCCTCTCCGCGATGGCGATCGCCGGGCCGGCTCAGGCCCAGACGGCCTCCACCACTTCCCGCACCGCATCGGCCAAGCCGCTGCGGCCGCTCTACGGCAACGTGCGCAGCTTCTATGGCAACGTGCGCAGCTTTTACGGCAACGTCCGATCGTTCTGGGGCGAGGTGAACCCGTTCTACCGCAACGTCCGGTCGTTCTGGGGAGATGTCGGCCCGTTCTATGGCAACGTCCGCAGCTTTTGGGGAACCCTCGATCCGAGCGCGTCGGCAGTCGGCGCGGGCGCGCCGGCCTATGCCGGCGTCAGCCCGTTCTGGGAGGGGCTGGGGACCGACTGGGACCGGATCGCGACGCAGTGGCAGACCGCCGGCAGGTACAGCTCCGCCAGTTCCGCGACGTACCGCAGCATCGCCACGGACATGCAGGGCCTGGTCGCCACCTCCAAATCCTTCTGGGGCGCCGCCGTCACCCGCAAGACGGGCAAGACGTTCGAAGCGGGCTTCGCGAACGACGTTCTCGGCCGGTTCGGGATCGACCTGAACGATCCGGCTTCGTTCGCCGCGCTTCCCGCCGGTGAGCAGTCGCACTTCTTCATGGACTGGTATGACGGCCTCATGCAGTTCAGCGGCACCGACCCTGCCGATCACTGGATGAAGACCGTCAACTGGACGCCGCGGCTCACCCAGATCCAGGGCTCCGGATCTCAAGCAGTCATCGGGCTGGTGGACCAGTTCTCGGCGTCCGACGTCGATACCAAGGCGAAGCTGATCTACGCGGGCGGCACCAAATTCGAGCCGGCCTCCATGGATGGTGCGATCCACGGCGCGGGCGTGCTGAGCCTGATCAACGCCAGCCATGACGGCAAGGGCGTGATGGGCATCGCGCCGAACGCCAGGGTCGCGGCCTATAATCCGTTCGACGCCGAGGGTACGGCCGACTGGACGGACGTGATCGAGGGCATCCGGCAGGTCGGCACCGAGCGTACGGTGGACGGCGTGAAGATGCGCGCGTCGGTGATCAACCTGTCGCTCGGCGCACCCAATACCACGCTGGCGGCGGACTGGCAGACCGTGTTCAAGGCCCCCGGCGTCGATTCGATCAAGGACAAGGTTCTCTACGTCATCGCTGCGGGCAATGACGGTTTCCGCCAGACCGCGAACATCGAGATGAGCGGCGCGCTCGATTCGACCTTCATCGTCGTCGGCTCGGTCGATCCCAACGGGAAGATCAGCGATTTCTCGAACACGCCGGGCGACGCCTGCCTGACCGACGGGGGCAAGTGCGACGTCAAGGGCGCAGACTTCAAGAAGAGCGGCTACCTTCGCAACCGCTTCATCGTCGCGCCGGGCGAGCTGATCCTGGTTTCGGACGGCAAGGGCGGGGTGACCCGCCAGACCGGCACGTCGCTGGCGGCACCGCTGGTGGCGGGCGCGGTGGCGCTGATCCAGGATCGCTGGCCGTGGATGAAGGACAAGCCGCGCGATGTCGCCGCCATGATCCTGCGTTCGGCGAAAGACGTCGGCGCGCCGGGGATCGACGACGTCTACGGCGTCGGCATCCTCGATGTCGAGGCGGCACAGGCGCCGCTGAACTTCGATGGGATGAAGTACTATCTGTACGGCGCCGATGCGAAGGAAGGCAGCGAGGTCAAGGTAAAGACGCTGGAGAGCACGGGTATCCAGTCCACCTGGACGACCAAGAGCACGTATTTCACCGCGTTCGAAAAGGTCGTCGACTCCGAACGCGACTTCCTGATCCCGCTGTCGTCCACCTTGTATGGATCGACCCGCGGCGGCGAATATTTCCAGGACTATGTCTATGATCGCATGGCCGCGTGGATCGGTGCGCCGGCGCTGGTCGGGGCACCGCGGATGGGCTTCAGCGACCTGACGAGCTCGGGAGCGATGGATCGCGGCGGCGACTGGCTGGTGTCGATGAAGGGCCGGCTCGTCTACGATTATGCGGATCGTGGCACCGGCCGGCGCGCGGCGCTGAATTCGACCGTGGACATCAGCGCGCCGGAAGGGAAGTTCGGCTTCTCCTTCGGTAATGGCGACGGGGCACTCGCTCTCGCCGGCACGCGCAGCCTTGGCATGACGTCCGATTTCGATCCCTATACCGGCGGTGCCAATCCGCTGCTCGGCTTTGCCAGCGGTGGCGGCCATGTCGGCGCGCGTATGCGGGTCGCGCCGCAGCTCGAGCTCAAGGTCGGCGTGACGGAGAAGACGCGCAGCCTGGGCCTCGACACCTATCAGGTGAGCGCAGCCGATCGGCCGAAGATCGCGAGCATGGAACGGTACAAGGCGCAGGCGGCCAGCGTCAGCGTCGATTATCGCCCGGCGCGGTGGCTGAACGTGTCGGCATCGGCGACGCGCCTGGCGGAACCGAACGCCTTCCTAGGGGTGCGGACGACGACCGCGGGCGCCTTCGGTGACGGCACTGTCACGACCGGCGTGACCATCGGTGCCGATGCGAATATCGGCAGCGGGTTCAGCCTGTTCGGATCGGCGACGGGATCGCGCTCGGCCTCCGCCGGCGGCACGGCGGCGCTGCGCGTGGTCAACGCTTACGGCACCGCTTTCCAGGCCGGCGTCTCCAAGACGAGCCTGCTCGGCCACAGCGACTCGCTTCGCCTGAGCCTTGCCAAGCCGCTGGGTGCTGAGCGCGGCGCGCTCGAGCTGACGCAGATGAAGGTGATCGACCGGGAAACGGGCGAGAAGGGCTGGGTCACCGAGCAGTTCGCTATCGAGGGCACGGTGCAGCGGCTGGTCGTGGAGGGTCTGTACGCCACCCCGGTGCTGGAGGGCCGTGGCCAGATCGGTCTGTTCGGTCGTGGCGAGCTGCGCGAGGTCGACAGCGGCACGCCGCGGCTGATGCTCGGCAGCCAGCTTCGCCTTGCGATCTGATGATCGTGGACCGCGGCGGGCTACCTGAGGAAACGCGCGAGAAGGCGGAATGGGCCGAGGTCGGGCGCGGTTTGAACTGGCTCGCGGCCGGGGTCCTCGGCCTGATCGCGATCTGCTTGATCCACCTGGGCGTCGTCGATGCGGTTCGGGTCGCGCTGGCCTCGACGGTGTGGCGGCTGGATGAGTTGCTGCTCGTCCTGCTGGCGGCCGGACTGGGCATGCTCCTGGCGAGCCATGTCAGCCACCGGCAGGCCCGCCGGAACGAGGCCCGATGGGCGGCCGAGAGATCGCGGACGCACGAGCTTGCCTGCCGCGATCCCCTGACCGGCCTGTTCAATCGTCGCGGACTGGATGAGCTTGCCCGCCGGCCCTTCGGGGGACAGGCGCGAACGCTGCTGCTGGTCGACCTCGACGAGTTCAAGCACGTCAACGATACGCATGGCCACGGCGCGGGCGACGACGTGCTCCGCCGCTTCGGGGATCGGCTGCGGGAGGCGGTCGACGGAATTGCCGATGCCTGCGCGGTACGCCTGGGCGGGGACGAATTCGTGCTTATCCTCGATGGCGAGCCGGAGGAGAGCTCCGCCGCGATCTGGGCCCGGATCCTCTACCCGCTGCATGTCCCCGCGCCCGACGGCGGCTCCTTCAGCGTCAGCCTGTCCGCGGGGATAACGCACTGGCCGGCGGGCATGCCGATTGAAATCGCAATCGAGCAGGCGGACATCGCGATGTACGAGGCGAAGCGAACGGGGGACAGTCTGTGCCGCTTCGACCGGGTGACGGACGAGCCGGGCGCTTCGCCGCGCCGGCTGAAGCGGATGTTCGAACGCGAGCTGTCGATCCTGCCCGACCGCGAGGCGCGGATCTGCGTCGCCGCGATCAGCCCCGATCGCTACTACACCGCCAAGCGGTCGATGGGGCACGGCTATGCCGCGCAGGTCCTGCGGACGCTGCGCGAGGCGCTGAAGGAACACGGATCGGGCCTGCTTATCGAGCGTATCGCCCCCGACACGCTGGCGGTGCTGTTCGCAGCCGAAGACATCGCCGAGGCGACGGAGATCGTGGAGAAGCTGGCCGCCCGTTGTTCGCAGGTCCAGGCGCCGGACGGCTCCTTGACCGTGGAGGCGCTGACGCTCGGCCTGGCCGGGCCCGCGTCGGCAGCCAGCGTGCGTGAAACGGTCGAGCAGGCGCAGCTCGCACTGGACGAGGCGCGTCGGTCGGGCCGTCGGCAGGTCGTCTTCGATCTGGTCGAACAGGAGCGCGCCAACCGCAACGTGGACCTGATGAGCGAGCTGCGACAGGCCATCGCGACCGATCAGCTGGAACTGCACTATCAGCCCAAGCTGTCTTCCCGGACCGGCGAGATCGACAGTATGGAAGCGCTCGTTCGCTGGCGGCACCCGGATCACGGCGCCATTCCGCCGGCAGTGTTCGTGCCGATTTCCGAGGCAAGCGGGGATGTGGAAGCGCTCACCTACTGGGTGATCCAGCGGGCCATGCGGGATTGGGACGCGCTGGAGGCCGCCGGGATGGCGCGGACGATCTACGTGAACGTCTCGGCCCAGCTGATCGGCGACACAGGCTTTGCGGATCGCCTGCTCGCGATCCTGGACGGGCCGCCGAACCGGATCGGGATCGAGATCACGGAGACCGCCGTTCTGGACAATCCGACCCACGCGCTGCGGCACCTGCGGCAGATCGCCGCGGCCGGCATCAGCATCGCGATCGACGATTACGGGGTGGGATTGTCCTCCCTGTCCTATCTCAAGCAGCTGCCGGCGACCGAACTCAAGATCGACATGTCGTTCATCACCCATCTCGCCGACAGCCACCGCGATCCGATGATCGTCCGGTCGACGATCGATCTGGCGCACGGCCTTGGGCTGCGCGTCACGGCCGAAGGCGTCGACAAACCCGAGGTGCTGACCCTCCTCAAGATCATGGGATGCGACATGATCCAGGGCTATCAGATCTCCGCGGCGCTGCCCGTCGAACAGTTGATGGCCTTCATGCGGGATCATGACAGTACGGCGGAACATGTGCCGGAATGTGCGGCCCAGTTCCTCGAACTCGTGAACGGATAAGCCGGCCCCGGCCCCGGACCCTTCTTCTTCTTTTCGGGCGGTGAAGGGAGCGGGCCGTTACCGCGCCTCCACCGGCTCCTCGGGATCGGCCGGTGCAAGATCGGCATCGGGATCGCGGCCGTGTTGCCTGTCCAGCATGCGCATGATCGGGGTGACCGTCAGCCCATGCAGCAGGATCGAGAACAGCGCGACGAGGCCGACGATGCCCCACAGCCGATCGGCGCCCGCAAGCTCCATGTGATTGAGCGCGTAAGCGAGATAGTAGAACGACCCCACGCCGCGAATGCCGAAGAAGGCGATCGTCGCCTTTTCCGAAATGTCCGCCTTGAAGCCGACGAGGGCGATCAGCCCGGTCAACGGCCGCACGATCAGGATGATCGCCGCCGCCGCCGCGACATCCGCCCAGCCCAGCGGTGCGAGCAGGCCGCTGACGAGCGCCCCGCCGAAGAACAGCAGCAGGATCATCATGGCGATCCGTTCGACCTGCTCGGTGATGTCGTGCATCTGGTGATTGAAATCATGATCGCGGTGCGACCGGCGCAGGGTGAGCGCGGTGACGAACACCGCCAGGAAGCCGTAGCAGTCGACCATCTCGGTCAGGCCGTAGGAGATGAAGGTGGCGGCGATCGCGATCAGTCCGTCGCCGGTCTGCGCCAGCCGGGTCTCGGCCGGAACGTGGAAGGTCAGCCAGCCGAACAGCTTTCCGATCAGCCAGCCGCCGATCACGCCGACCCCGATCTCCCACAGCACGCTGTGCAGCACCCAGTCGCTCGCCCACGGCTTGCCCGTGCTCGCCGCCAGCCCCAGGGCCATGGCGAGGTTGACGAACGGAAAGGCCAGCCCGTCGTTGAGCCCGGCCTCCGACGTCAGGCCGAACCGCACCTCGTCCTCCGCGCCGGTGCGGGGCGGGCCGACCTGCACGTCGGCCGCGAGCACCGGATCCGTCGGCGCCAGGCTGGCGCCCAGAAGCAGCGCCGCCACCCAGGAAAGCCCGAGGCCCCAGCCGCCGATCGCGGTGATCAGGCCGATGCTCAGCGGCATCGTGATCGCCAGCAGCCGCCAGGTCACCGTCCACCGTGCCCAGCTGAACACGCGATCGAGCTTCAGCCCGGCGCCCATCAGCGCGATGATGACGACGAATTCGGTGAACCGCTCGGTGATCTGCGGATAGCTTAGCGGCAGTGGCCGGATCGGGATCGGCGCCCATCGGAAAAGCACCGCGCCGATCACGATGCAGATGATCGGCAACGACAATGGCAGGCGTTTGAGCGCCAGTGGCAACCATGCGACCAGCGCGATGAGGAGCCCCGCACCCGTCAGCAGCAGGATGTACGGTTGGGGAGTGGAGAAATTTATCACGATCGCCAAACGGTCGCCGCAAACGGATCGATCCCCCCGGCTCGGCAGTTCGCCCGATCCCCTGGTCGCGTGACTGGAACTGGCGCCGCCGCCTACCCACCTCGGCACGTAGCTCGGCGACCCGACGCGATCGAACAGGATGCGGTCATTGACGAACCAGTCCCTCTTCGCCGCTTTCGCCCCGGCCGTTCGGGTGCAGTCGCCACTGCGTCAGGCGATCGACGCTGCCTACCGGCGGGACGAGGCGGAGGCGATGGCGCCGTTGATCGATGCCGCAACGCTCGACGGGGCGACACGCGGGCTGGCGCGCGAGACGGCCCGGCGGCTGGTGACGAATTTGCGGGCGAACCACCGGGGCTCCGGCGTGGAGGGGCTGGTGCAGGAATATTCGCTTTCCACGCAGGAAGGCGTGGCCCTCATGTGCCTGGCCGAGGCGCTGCTGCGCATTCCGGACGATGCCACCCGCGACGCGCTGATCCGCGACAAGATCGCCCACGGCAACTGGGCCGCGCATCTCGGCGGCGGCAAGTCGCTGTTCGTCAACGCCGCGACCTGGGGACTGGTGGTAACCGGCAGGCTGGTCGGCAGCGTCGACGAATCCGGCCTCGGCGCCGCGCTCACCCGGCTGGTGGCCAGGGCGGGCGAGCCGGTGATCCGGCGCGGCGTGGATCTGGCGATGCGGATGATGGGCGAGCAGTTCGTCACCGGGGAAACGATCGCGGAGGCGCTGGCCCGCGCGCGGACGATGGAGGCGAAAGGTTTCGCCTACAGCTACGACATGCTGGGTGAGGCGGCGACGACCGCCGCCGACGCGGCCCGCTACCTTGCGGACTATGAGCGCGCGATCCACGCGATCGGCCGGGCATCGGCCGGACGCGGCGTCTATGCCGGGCCTGGCATTTCGATCAAGCTGTCGGCGCTCCACCCCCGCTACGGCCGCGCGCAGGCAGCGCGGGTGATGGACGAGCTGCTTTCGCGGGTGAAGGCGCTGGCGGCCCTGGCGAGGGGCTATGACATCGGCTTCAACATCGATGCGGAGGAGGCGGACCGGCTGGATCTGTCGCTCGACCTGCTCGAAAGTCTCGCGCTGGACCCGGATCTGGCGGGGTGGAACGGGCTCGGCTTCGTGGTGCAGGCCTATGGCAAGCGTTGCCCGTTCGTGATCGACTGGATCGTCGATCTGGCCCGGCGTGCCGGGCGGCGCATCATGGTCCGGCTCGTCAAGGGCGCCTATTGGGATGCCGAGATCAAGCGCGCGCAGGTGGACGGGCTGGCCGGCTTTCCGGTCTATACGCGCAAGCTGCACACCGACATCGCCTATGTCGCCTGCGCCCGGAAGCTGCTGGCGGCAACGGACGCGGTATTTCCGCAATTCGCCACGCACAACGCGCAGACGCTGGCGACGATCTACCGGCTTGCCGGGCCGGACTTCGCGATCGGCCGGTACGAGTTTCAGTGCCTTCACGGCATGGGCGAGCCGCTCTACGAGCAGGTGGTCGGCAAGGATAAGCTCGACCGGCCGTGTCGCATCTACGCGCCCGTCGGCTCGCACGGGACGTTGCTTGCCTATCTGGTGCGGCGGCTGCTGGAAAACGGCGCCAACTCCTCCTTCGTCCACCGCATCGCCGATCCGGCGGTCACGGCCGAGGAGCTGATTGCCGATCCCGTCGACACCGCCCGTGCCATGCCGCACCCCGGTGCGCAGCACGAGGCGATCGCGCTGCCGGACGATCTGTATCCGGACCGCCGCAACTCGCGCGGGATCGAGCTGAGCGACGAAAGCGAACTGGCGGCACTCTCCGCCGCGCTGGAGGCCGGCGCCGCGATCGCCTGGCGCGCCGCCACGGCGGCCGGGGAGGGGGGCGGGCGCCCCGTTCTGAACCCGGCCGATCGGCGGGATGTCGTCGGGACGGTCGTCGAGGTTTCGCCTGAACAGGCGGCCGCTGCGGTGGCGCGTGCCGCCACGTCGGCGTGGGGCGAGACACAGGTTGCCGGGCGTGCCGCGATCCTCGTCCGTGCGGCGGATGCGATGCAGGCGCGTCTGCCGATCCTGTGCGGGCTGATTGCGCGGGAGGCGGGCAGGTCGGTCCCCACCGCCATTGCCGAAGTGCGCGAGGCTATCGATTTCCTGCGCTATTACGCCGCCCAGGCAGCCGCGACGTTCGGCCCGGATCAGGTGCCGCTCGGCCCCGTCGTCTGCATCAGCCCGTGGAATTTTCCGCTGGCGATCTTCACCGGGCAGGTTGCAGCGGCGCTGGTCGCCGGCAATCCGGTGCTCGCCAAGCCGGCGGAGGAAACGCCGCTGGTTGCCGCGGAGGCGGTGCGCCTGCTGCACGAAGCGGGCATTCCGGGCGACGCGCTTCAGCTCGTGCCCGGCGACGGCAGGATCGGTGCGGCCCTTGTCGGCGCGGCGCATACCGCAGGCGTGATCTTCACCGGCTCGACGCAGGTTGCCCGCCTGATCCAGCGCCAGCTTGCCGGCCGGCTTTCGCCCGGCGGCAAGCCGATCCCGCTGATCGCCGAGACCGGCGGGCAGAACGCGATGATCGTCGATTCCTCCGCCCTGACCGAACAGGTGGTGGCCGACGTCCTCGTCTCCGCCTTCGACAGCGCCGGGCTGCGCTGCTCGGCGCTGCGGATTCTCTGCCTGCAGGAGGAGATCGCCGATCGCACGCTGGCGATGCTGAAAGGCGCGCTGGGCGAACTGCGCGTCGGCCGCACCGACCGGCTGGCGATCGATATCGGGCCGGTCATCACCGTGGAGGCCAAGGCGAACATCGACGCGCATATCGGGGAAATGCGCCGGCAGGGACTGGCGGTGGAGCAGCTGACCCTCCCGCCCGAGGCGGCGCACGGCACCTTCGTGCCCCCCACGATCATCGAGATCGACGACATTGCGGATCTACAGCGCGAGGTGTTCGGCCCGGTATTGCACGTGATCCGATTTCGCCGCGATGCGATCGACCGGCTGGTCGATGCGATCAACGCCACGGGGTACGGCCTCACCTTCGGCCTCCACACCCGCCTGGACGGGGTGATCGCGCAGGTGACCGGGCGGGTGCAGGCGGGCAACGTCTACGTCAACCGCAACGTCGTCGGCGCCGTCGTCGGGGTGCAGCCGTTCGGCGGGCGCGGGCTTTCGGGGACCGGGCCGAAGGCGGGCGGGCCGCTCTATCTCGGGCGGCTGGTGTCGGGGCCACCGGCTATCTTCGCCGCCGGCTGCTCCGCTTCGTTGATCGGTGAGTTCGCCGACTGGCTCGACCGGGCGGGCAACCGCGCCGCTGCCGCCCGCGCGCGGCGCTACGGCGCGGCGTCGGCGCTGGGCGCCGATGTGGAGATGGCCGGCCCGGTCGGGGAGCTCAACCGCTATGCGCTGCATCCGCGCGGGCGCATCCTGCTGAAGCCGTCTACGCCGGATGGCCTGCTGGAGCAGATGGCGGCGGCCCTCGCCACCGGCAATCGCGGCACCGTGGAAGGTATGGAATTGCCGACCGGCCTGCCCGCGCGCATCGCCGCCGCGTTCGCGCGCGGGCCCGAACCCGTCTCAGCCGCGCTGGTGGAGGGGGATGCCGCAGTCGTGCTGCGCGCCATGCAGGAGCTGGCGGATCTGCCGGGGCGGATCGTGCCGGTCCATCGCTGCGATCCGCAACAGGACCTCGGCTATCGGTGCGAATGGTTGCTGGAGGAGGTTTCGACATCGATCAACACCAGTGCGGCGGGCGGCAATGCCAGCCTGATGATGATCGGTTGAGCGCAGGAAAAGCGGGGGATCTCTCCACCACGGGAGTGCATCGCAGGGCCAGGCCGACTAAGCCGGCAGGATGCCTGATAGACTCACAAAAGCCCTGTTGCTGGCGGCACTAACCTGCGTGGCCGTGCCGATGCCGTCGCCCGCCGCGATATCGTGGCGCGATCTCAATCGTAACGGCCGGCTCGATCCCTATGAGAACAAGCGGCTGACGGCCGACCGGCGGGTCGACGACCTCCTGCGGCGGATGACGCTGGAGGAAAAGGTCGGCACGATGTTCCACGGCTCGCTGCCGGCCTCGGACGGTGCGCTCGGCCAGTCTGCTGGCGGCTACGATCTGGCGGCGGTCGACCGGATGATCCGGGCGAACAACGTGACCAGCTTCATCACCCGGCTCACGCTGCTGCCGGAAGCGTTCGCGCGGGAGAACAATGCCGTTCAGGCGCTCGCGGAGAAAAGCCGCCTCGGCATTCCGGTCACGATCAGCACGGATCCGCGCAACCACTTCCAGGAGGTGCTGGGCGCCAGTACGGCGGCGGCCGGCTTCTCGCTGTGGCCGGAGACGCTGGGGCTGGCCGCGATCGGCGATCCGGCGCTCACCCGGCAGTTCGGCCAGATCGCGCGGGTGGAATACCGCGCCGTCGGCATCCACGTGGCGCTATCTCCGCAGGTGGATCTGGCGACGGAGCCGCGCTGGGCCCGCACCACCGCCACCTTCGGTGCCGATCCGGCCGCCGTGTCGGCGATGGGCCGCGCCTATGTCGAGGGGTTCCAGGGCGGTCGGCAGCTGACCCGCGACGGCGTCGCCACCGTCGCCAAGCACTGGGTGGGCTATGGTGCGGAGCCGGAAGGCTTCGACGGGCATAATTACTACGGCCGGAATGCGCGGCTGACCGAACGCAGCTTCGCCGATCATGTCGCGGCGTTCCGCGGCGTGCTGGCGGCGAACACCGCGGGAATCATGCCGACCTACGTCATCCCCAACGGGGTGACGATCGATGGCAAGCCGGTCGAGGC
>NZ_JAQGLK010000018.1 GCF_028292925.1 Sphingomonas bacterium | reverse complement strand
CGCACGATGCGCGCGAGGTGCAGGCGGCCCGCCGTGCCAAAGTTGACAGGGTCTTCCTGTCGCCGGCCTTTCCGACGCGCTCCCATCCCGGCGCAGGCGCGCTCGGGCCGGTTCGCTTCGGCCTGATGGCGCGCCGACAAGCGGGAGTGATCGCGCTGGGCGGAATGGATGCACGCCGGGCGCGGCAACTTCGGGCGCTGGGAAGCTCAGGCTGGGCCGCGATAGATTCGCTGACCCCGGATCAGAAGCGGAAGGCAGTCCCGATATAGACGGCCTGCGAGTCGCGGCGATCGTCGATCTTCTCGAGCCGGTCGCGCTGGCTGCGATAGCGCAGGCCGCCGGTCACCTCGACATTCCGGGTGAGCGCATAGGACCCGCCGAGATCGACCGAGTAGGTCTGGTCGTTGCCGATCAGGCGCGGCTGATTGCCGAGGCTCCGGTCGGCAGCCACCTGAAGCCGCGTGCTCCATTGCCGCCCGGTGTAGCTGACGCCGAGATCGACCGCCTCACGCCCGCCCGGTATCACGCCCGGATCGATCTTGGCGAGATCGCCCGAAACCGCAAACTGCTTCCAGCCGACCGAAACGCCAAGGTTGTACGCGCTCGGCGCGATCGTCGGCGAGGCGACCATCGCCGTGCGCTCGGCCTCCGCCTTGGTGCCGGCACGGGCGCGAACCGCCACGGTGACGGCGCGGCGGCTGCCCGGTGCGGAGGAAGGCGTGAAGTGGAAACCGCCGCTGCCGAACCCGCTGCGCGCGAATGCCGCGGCCATCCGCGGATTGGCGGCAGCCGGGGTGAACGAGCCGAGGCTGCCCGGTGCGGTGAGCGGCGCGGCCGCCCCGCGCTTCTTCAACGACACGGCGTTTGCGGCGGGCGCGGGGACGAGCGAAAGCGAGGCCACGGCAAGCGCCGCCCCCACCAACACCATCTTTCCCCGATTCGATCGCATGTTACCGTGAATCCCCTTGGGCATCTCTTATCGCGTTAACGCTGGCTGCGCCACAATTGGGCGCACCGCAGGCAAATTCCCGCATCCTGTTGCAGCATGTCCACATCCCGCCGCCACCGCTGTGCGCTTGCGGGGCGGGCGGCGCGGCTCTACGAAGCCGGAACGCCTGTACGTCCGAGGATAATCGATGCTGCGTCAGTTCCGTTCCGCGAGTCTCATCGCGCTTGCCGCCGCCATGCTCGCCGGGTGCGGCGGCCGTAACGAGCGACCGAAGACCGATCTCGCCGCTTCGCGCGTCACCACGATCGGCGTCAACGCCTATCTGTGGCGCGCCTCGCTCGACGCGCTCTCCTTCATGCCGATGGCCCAGGTCGATTCGAACGGTGGGGTGATCGTCACCGATTGGTACAGCACCCCCACCAACCCGTCCGAACGGATGAAGGTGACGGTCACGATCATCGATCAGGATCTGCGCGCCGATGCCCTGCGCGTGGCGGCGTCGCGTCAGTTGCTGGCGAACGGCCAGTGGATCGACGCCACCGTGCAGGCCGCCACTGTGCAGAAGCTGGAGGACGTGATCCTCGCCAAGGCGCGCGATCTGCGCCGCAGCGCGATCTCGGGCTAAGGGCCAGCCCGCCAGCATGTCCGCGCCGCGCTTCCATCCCGCCACGGCGGACACCCGTTGGCAACAGGTCTGGGCCGAGCGCGAGAGCTTCCGCGCCGACGACGCCAGCCCCAAGCCCCGCAGCTACGTGCTCGAGATGTTCCCCTATCCATCGGGGCGCATCCACATGGGGCACGTCCGCAACTATACGATGGGGGATGTGCTCGCCCGCTTCCGGCGGATGACCGGGCATGAGGTGCTGCACCCGATGGGGTGGGACGCATTCGGCATGCCGGCCGAGAATGCGGCGATGGAACGCGGCGTCCACCCGGGAACATGGACCCGCGCCAACATTGCGGCGATGCGTACCCAGTTGAAGCGGCTTGGCTTCGCGTTCGACTGGAGCCGGGAAATCGCGACCTGCGAGCCGGATTATTACGGCCAGGAACAGGCGCTGTTCCTCGATCTCTATGCAGCAGGCCTCGTCTATCGCAAGGAAAGCGCGGTCAACTGGGACCCGGTCGACATGACCGTGCTCGCCAACGAGCAGGTGATCGACGGCCGCGGCTGGCGATCGGGCGCCGCGGTGGAGCGGCGCAAGCTGAGCCAGTGGTTCCTGCGCATCACCGACTTTGCCGATGAGTTGCTGGCGGGCCTGGGCGAACTGAACCAGTGGCCGGACAAGGTCCGCACGATGCAGGAAAACTGGATCGGCAAGAGCCAGGGGCTGCAATTCCGCTTCGCCATCGCCGCCGCGCCTGCCGAAATCGCCGAGACGCTGCCCGCCACGCTGGAGGTGTTCACCACCCGGCCGGACACGATCTTCGGCGCCTCCTTCGCAGCGATTGCCGCCGACCATCCGATCGCGACCGCATTGGCCGCGACGACGCCGGGTCTGGCCGAATTCATCGCCGACTGCCGCACCTCGGGCACCGCCGCCGCGAACATCGAGACGGCGGAGAAGAAGGGGTTCGATACCGGACTGTCCGTCGTCCACCCGCTCGATCCCGAATGGCATCTGCCGCTGTTCGTCGCCAATTTCGTGCTGATGGAATATGGCACCGGCGCCGTCTTCGGCGTGCCCGCGCACGATCAGCGCGATCTGGATTTCGCCCGCAAGTACATGCTGCCCGTCACCCGTGTCGTCGCGCACAGCGCCGACGAGGCGGACAAGCCGGTCCACGACGTTGCCGATACGGATCCCGGCGTGATCGTCCATTCGCGCTTCCTCGACGGGATGACGGTAGAGCAGGCCAAGGCCACCGTGATCGCCCGCGCGGAGGCGGAGGGCTGGGGCACCGGCACGACCGTCTGGCGGCTGCGCGACTGGGGCGTATCGCGCCAGCGTTACTGGGGCACGCCGATCCCGATCATCCACTGCCCGGCCTGTGGACCGCAGGCCGTGCCGCGCGATCAGTTGCCCGTCGTCCTGCCCGAGGATGTCAGCTTCGACGTGCCGGGCAACCCGCTCGACCGACACCCGACCTGGAAGCATGTTGCATGCCCATGCTGCGGCAATGCTGCGCAGCGAGAAACCGATACGCTCGACACGTTCGTCGATTCGTCGTGGTATTTCATACGCTTCGCCAGCCAGCCGGCGGACCGGCCGTTCGATGCGGCGGTGGCGGAGCAATGGCTGCCGGTCGGCCAGTATATCGGCGGGGTGGAGCATGCGATCCTCCACCTGCTCTACGCGCGCTTCCTGACGCGCGCGCTTCACCATATCGGCCGCATCGGCGTGGCCGAGCCGTTCACCGGCCTCTTCACGCAAGGGATGGTGACGCACGAGACCTATTTCGACATCGACGATGCAGGGCGCACGCTCTGGTACGCGCCCGACGAGGTGATCGTTCAATCGGGCATGGCGACGCGGCGCAGCGATGGCCGGGCGGTCACGATGGGCCGCATCGAGAAGATGTCCAAGTCCAAGAAGAACACCGTCGATCCGGCGCCGATCGTCGAGCGTTACGGCGCGGACGCGGTGCGCTGGTTCATGCTGTCCGATTCCCCGCCGGAGCGCGATCTGCCGTGGAGCGAGTCCGGGATCGAGGGGGCGTGGCGGTTCGTCCAGCGGGTGTGGCGGCAGGTGCAGGAGCATGGCCGCAAAGATGCCGCGCCGGGCGCCGTGGGCGACAATGCCGGGGCGACCGGGCTGACCCGCCTGCGCCACCAGACCATCGCCGGCGTCGCCGAAGATATCGAAAAGCTGCAGTTCAACAAGGCAGTGGCCAAGCTCTACACCTACCTCGGCGCGATCGAGAAGGCGCCCACCGTGCACCCCGACGACATTCGGGCGCTGGTGCTGCTGATCGCGCCGATGATGCCGCACGTCGCGGAGGAGGCATGGGCGATGCTGGCCGATGGTGGCCTGATCGCCGACGCCGCCTGGCCGGCCCACGATCCGGCCTTGCTCGTCGAGGATGAGGTGACCGTGGCCGTTCAGGTCAACGGCAAGCTGCGCGATACGCTCACCGCACCCAAGGGCACGCCGCGCGAGACGCTCGAACAGCTCGCGCTCGGCTCGGACAAGATCCAGCGGGTGCTGGAAGGCAAACCGCCCCGCAAGATCATCGTCGTTCCCGATCGCCTCGTGAACATCGTCGCATGAGGATGGTCCACGGTCTCGCCGCGGGTGCCCTGGCGGCAAGCGCGTTGCTCCTGGGGGGCTGCGGCCTGCGCCCGCTATATACCGGCGGCGCACAGGGCAAGGTCGCCCAGTCGCTCTCCGGCGTCACCGTGGGGCCGATTGCCGGGCGTGCCGGGTGGCTCGTGCGCAATGCGCTGAACGATCGGCTTGCCGCTGCCGGCGGTGGACCGGAGCGATACCGGCTCGAGGTTGAACTGGACGACGTGATCACCGGCTTCGGCGTCCGCTCCGACAATGCCGTGACGCGGGAGCGGCGGACGTTGCGGGCGCGCTACCGGCTGGTCGATGCGGCGGCGGGGTCGGTCGTCGTCGATGCCACGGCCGGGTCGGACGCGGGTATCGATGTCGTCGGCTCGGAATATGCGACCATCGCTGCCGAGGAGACCGCGCTCGAGCGTCTGTCCGGCGAGATTGCCGACCAGATCGTCGTCCGCCTCGCGCTCTACGCCGCCCGGACCGCACCACCCGCCACCCGATGAAAGCCGATCGTGGCCAGATCGAGCGCGCGATGGCTGCCGCGTCCGATGCGGTGCGCCTGTACCTGCTCTACGGCCCGGACGAGGCCGCCTCGCGAGAACTGGCGGGACAGATCGGGCGGCCGCTCGGTCCCGATGCCGAGCGCATCGACCTGACGGGCGCGATGCTCGCTGCCGACCCGGCACGGCTTGCGGATGAGGCCGCATCGATATCGCTATTCGGCGGCCGCCGCCATATTCGCGTCGAACCCGCCGGCGACGAGATCGTACCTGCCGTAGAGGCGCTGTTGCAGGCCAATGCCGCTGGCAATCCAGTCGCGATCGTCGCGGGGGCGCTGCGCAAGGATGCCAAGCTGCTCAAGCTTGCCCTCCCCCACCCGGCTACCCTGGTGCTTGCCAGCTACGTCAGCGAGGGTGCGAATGCCGGACGCCTGGCCGTCCAGATCGGCCGCGAGCATGGCTTGCAGATGCGCCCCGACGTTGCGCAGCGTATCGCCGACAGCGTTTCCGCGGACCGGGCGCTGATCGCCCGCGAGTGCGAGAAGTACGCGCTGTACCTGGATGCCGCGCCGGACCGCCCGCGCGAGCTCGATCAGGATGCGGTCGATGCCCTGGGCGCCGATGCCGAAGAAGGTGACATCAGCCTGCTCGTCAACGCCGTCCTGGGCGGACGCAGCGACGCCGCGGAGGCTGAACTGGCGACGCTGGCCGCGGCAGGAACGGACGCCATCCCGATCCTGCGCGGCATGCAGCGGCGGCTCCACCTGCTCGCCGATCTCAGGGTGGGTATGGATAGCGGCAACAGCGTCGAGGCGGTGATGGGCGCGGCGGGCAAAGCGATCTTCTGGAAGGAGCAAAAGGTCGTCTCGCAGCAGCTCGCCCGCTGGCGCCCGGCCGCGATCGCGACGGCGATCGAGCGGCTGCGGCAGGCCGAGCAGGCGTTCAAGCGCGGCGGCGGCCTCGGCATGGTCGGCATAGCCGAGGAGCTGCTGGCAATCGGCCGCGCCGCATCGCGCATGCGCCAGGGCTGAGAAGCCGCCCGGCGCGCGGCCTCAGATCGGCTCGCCGCTCAACCGCTGGCAGATCATATCCAGCTGATCGAGCGACGAATAAGCGAGCGTGACGCTCCCCCCCGCCGGCCCGTGGGCAATCTGCACCTTCAGCCCCGTCATGTCGCTCAACTGGCGCTGGAGCGCGGCAATGTCTGCGTCGGCGCCCTTTACCTCGACCGGCCCGAGCCGGGCCGGGCCGGGCTTTGCGCCGCGCGCCAGTTTCTCGGTCTCGCGCACCGAAAGGCCACGGCGGATCACTTCCGCAGCGAGCGTCTCGGGATCGGCGGCAGTGATCAGGGCACGGGCGTGCCCCATGGAGAGCCTCTTGTCCGCCACCGCATCGCGCACGCTTGCCGGCAGCTCGAGCAGCCGGAGAAGGTTGGCAACGTGGCTGCGCGACTTGTGGACGAGGCGACCGAGCACCTCCTGGGTGTGGCCGAACTCGTTGATCAGCCGCTGGTAGGCGTCTGCCTCCTCGATGGCATTGAGGTCTTCGCGCTGCACGTTCTCGATGAGGGCGACCTCAAGCGTTTCGCTCTCGTCGAACTCGCGAACGATGACGGGCACCTCGTGCAGGTGTGCGCGCTGCGCTGCACGCCAGCGTCGCTCACCGGCGACGATCTGGTAGCCGCCGGCGTGCGGGCGCACCAGGATCGGCTGGATCAGCCCCCGCGCCGCCAGAGAGGCGGCAAGCTCGTCAAGCGCGGCATCGTCGAAATGGCGGCGGGGCTGGTCAGGGTGCGGCTTGATCGATGCAACCGGCACCGTCCGCACGCCGGGTGCAGTCGCGCCGCTCACCGGCTGCTCGCGCGAAACATCCCCCATCAGGGCCGATAGTCCACGGCCGAGCCCGGATGGACGCCGGGCTGCCTTGGGCGCCTCTTCGCTCATGCGGCTTGCGCCGGCGCGGGCATGCGGGCGATCAATTCGCGGGCAAGCGACATATAAGCCTCCGATCCCGAGCACCGATGATCATAGATCAGCGCCGGCAAGCCATGACTGGGCGCCTCCGACAGGCGAACGTTGCGGGGGATGACGGTTTCGAACACCGCATTGCCGAGACACGCCCGCACGTCCTGCGCAACCTGTTCGGATAGCCGGTTGCGGCGGTCATACATCGTCAGTGCGACGCCCAGGATGCTGAGCCCGGGGTTGAACCGCGCCCGAACCCGCTCGATCGTGTCGAGAAGCTGGCTGAGGCCTTCCAGCGCGAAAAACTCGCATTGCAGCGGCACGAGCAGATGCTGCGCCGCCACCAGGGCGTTTACCGTCAGCAATCCCAGCGATGGCGGGCAGTCGATCAGGCATACGTCCCATCGCGGTGGCGCGGCGGCGAATGCCTCATCGAGCCGGTGGGTCCGTCTCTCGAAATCGATCAGCTCGATCTCGGCCCCGGACAGATCGACCGTGGCGGCGACGAGATCGAGATGCGGCACGCGCGTTGCGATCGCCGCCTCGGACAGCGAGCAATCCCCGCGAAGCACTTCGTAGCTGGAACGGGAGCGATCCACCCGATCGACCCCCAGCCCGGTGGAGGCATTACCCTGCGGATCGAGATCCAGAAGGAGCACGCGATATCCCGTGGCCGCCAGCGCCGTAGCGACGTTGATGGCGGTGGTGGTCTTGCCGACACCACCCTTCTGGTTGGCAATGGCTATGCGGATCATCGCTGTTCCCTTGGCCGTACGTTCCGGGCGACGAGTATCGCGGAATCCGGATCGGTCACGCTCGGTTCGAGCCGGAACTCACCCTGCCATGTTACACGGGCTGCTTCCAGTTCCGCTTGTGCGCTGCGGCCCTTCGGCAGCAGCCAGACCGTCTCCGCTTTGCTCAACCGGGCCGCGATGGCGAAGAGTTTTTCCAGGGGCGCAAAGGCACGGGCGCTGATCACATCGAACCGCGTGGCCGGGAGAGTCTCGGCGCGGCCGGCAAAGATCGTTGTGGATTTCCCGATTTCGAGAATTTCGATCGCGCGGGCAAGAAACTCGACGCGCTTGCGGCGCTCCTCGACCAGAGTGACCTGGGCCTTTGAAATGGCGGCGATGACGAGGCCGGGGAAGCCCGCACCGCTGCCGAGATCGACCCACGGGCCCTTTGCAGCAGCAGGTGCGAGGGGCACGAGCTGGGCCGAATCGACGATATGGCGCGACCATGCCGCTTCCAGGGTCGATCTCGCCACCAGGTTCTGGGTAAGCGCCTCCTCCTTGAGAAAGGATAGGAAGAGGCTCAGCCGGGTCGATGTTTCACGTGGAACATGAAGTGTGTGCTCTAACCATGCGCGGGCTTCGTCTTCCGTCATGCAGCTTTCCTGGACCGTATAAGGATGGCGGAGAGCGCCGCCGGCGTAATCCCACGGATCCTCGATGCCTCGCCGAGGGTGGCGGGCGCCGCCTTGGTCAGCCGCTCGACCATCTCGGACGAAAGCCCCGGCACCGCCGAATAGTCTATCGCAGAGAGACGCACGCGTTCGTCGGTTGCGACACGCGCCACCTCGTCCGCCTGCCGAAGCCGGTAAGGTCGATATCTCGCATCGAGGATCCGTTCTGCCAGCACATCGCCATCGACGGCGGCAAGCTCAGGGGCAAGTATGCCCAAGGCAGCGGCGCTCAGTTCCTGCTGGCCCAGCCACTCACCCAGGGTTCGCGATTCACCGCCGCCACCCCCCGAGACGCCGGCTCGGCGAAGCTCGGCGACGCTGACGTTGCGGCTGAACTCCCGCGTCACAGTCTCCATCGCCTGCTGCCGCCGCGCGCGATGCGCCTGCCGTGCCGCGCCTATACAGCCCGCCGCCTCGGCCTGATCCCCGATCCGGCTTTCCGCATTGTCGGAGCGGAGGTGCAGGCGATGCTCCGCCCGCCCCGTCAGCATCCGGTATGGTTCGCTCACACCCTGCAGCGTCAGATCGTCGATCATCACACCGATGTAGCTGTCCGTACGCTCGAACAGGATCTCGCTCATCCCACCTGCCAGCCGGGCTGCGTTGATCCCAGCGACCAGACCTTGCGCCGCCGCCTCATCATAGCCGGTAGTACCGTTGATCTGCCCGGCGAGGAACAGCCCCGGAACGGCCCGAAGCTGTAGCGACCGCCCG
>NZ_JAQGLK010000083.1 GCF_028292925.1 Sphingomonas bacterium | reverse complement strand
CGCAAACCTTTCCGACTTCCTGATCCTGCGATCGGCATCAATGCCGCGCACCGTGATCGGATACTGGACTTGTCAGCCTCGCGCCGGGGCGCCTCTATTTGGCCGCGGGCTATGTTAAATGGGTCGCGGGACTTTTCAGTTCGTCAGGTCGGGCATCGGCCCCTTTCTATGGGAACAAGCCGCCGCCGATCGTTCGCGCCAGACGTTTCCGCCCATTTCCGCTGGTTCCGCCGCTTCCGCGCGCCGTTCATCCGGTATCGACAGGATCGCGCGCGGGCCGATTGCGCTGCGCGTCATCGCTCCGACGCCGAGGTGCGCCGCACCGCCGCAAATTGTTGGTTGGCAAAGCGCGTGGAGCAGGGCTATCAGCGCGCGATCCGCCGGGGTTTTCAATGGGGCGGCGCGACGCAGGGGCAAGGCCTTACACAGGTGCCCCGGTGATCGCGCATAGTGGATACAGCGCAAAGGCTCGGGAATGGCGACGTTGGAAGAGACGCAGGAACCGGGTGGGGGATCCACCAAATATGTTGATCCGGTTCGACGCCGTGATTTCATCAACATCGCGGCAGTCAGCTTCGCCGGTGTCGGTGCGGCCACGGCGCTGATTCCGCTGGTCAACCAGATGAATCCTTCTGCCGACGTGCTCGCGCTCGCCTCGATCGAGGTCGATCTTTCCGCGATCCAGCCGGGGCAGGCGATCAAGACCTCCTGGCGCAAGCAGCCCGTCTTCATCCGCAACCTGACGCCCGCCGAACAGCAGGCCGCCAACGCCGTTCCCGCCGATACGCTGCGCGATCCGCAGTCGCTTTCCGAGCGCACGAAGGAAGGCAAGAGCAACTGGCTGATCACGATGGGTGTGTGCACCCACCTCGGCTGCGTGCCGCTGGGTGCCGGCGAAGGGGAGTCGCGTGGCGACTTCGGCGGCTATTTCTGCCCATGCCACGGTTCGCATTACGATACGGCCGCGCGCATCCGCAAAGGCCCGGCGCCCAAGAATCTCGTCGTGCCGGACTATGCATTCAAGTCCGACACCGTCGTGCAGATCGGCTGAGGTAGAACGAGATGAGCTTTCCCTGGGCAAATCATTACGCGCCGAAGACCGCGCTGACACAGTGGCTGGACGAGCGGCTGCCGCTGCCGCGGCTTGTCTATAACGCGGTCGGTGCCGGCTATCCCGTGCCGCGCAACCTGAACTACTTCTGGAACTTCGGCGTGCTCGCCGGCGCCGCGCTGATGATCCAGATCATCACCGGCATCGTGCTGGCAATGCACTACGCCGCCAACGGCGCGATCGCGTTCGACTCGGTCGAACACATCATGCGCGACGTCAATTCCGGCTGGCTGCTGCGCTACGCGCACGCCAACGGCGCCAGTTTCTTCTTCATCGTCGTCTACCTGCACATCTTCCGCGGCCTCTTCTACGGATCGTACAAGGCGCCGCGCGAGATGATCTGGCTGCTCGGCGTGGTCATCTTCCTGCTGATGATGGCGACGGCGTTCATGGGCTACGTGCTTCCCTGGGGCCAGATGAGCTTCTGGGGTGCGCAGGTCATCACCGGCTTCTTCTCCGCCATTCCAGTGGTCGGCGAGCCGATTCGGACCTGGCTGCTCGGCGGGTTCGCACCGGACGATGCGGCGCTGAACCGGTTCTTCTCGCTGCACTATCTGCTGCCGTTCGTGATCGCCGGCGTGATCATCCTGCACATCTGGGCGCTGCACATTCCGGGATCGAACAACCCGACGGGTGTCGACGTGAAGGGGCCGCAGGATACGGTTCCGTTCCACCCTTATTATACGGCCAAGGACGGTTTCGGCCTGGGCGTGTTCCTGGTGGCGTTCACGCTGGTGCTGTTCTTCGCGCCGAACGCGCTTGGCCATGCCGACAACTACATCCCGGCCAACCCGCTCTCCACCCCGGCGCATATCGTGCCCGAATGGTACTTCCTGCCGTTCTACGCGATCCTGAAGGCGTTTACCGGCGACTTCCTGTGGATCCCGGCGAAGCTGTGGGGCGTGATCGCGATGTTCGGATCGATCCTGCTGCTCTTCTTCCTGCCGTGGATCGATACGTCGCCGGTTCGCTCGTCGCACTATCGCCCGCTCTACAAGAAGTTCTTCTGGGTGCTGGTCGTCGACGTGATCGTGCTCGGCTATCTCGGCCAGGCCGAGGTGACGCCCATGGTGGTGCTGCTGAGCCAGCTGTGCGCGGGCTATTACTTCGCACACTTCCTCATCATCCTGCCGATCGTGTCGCGGATCGAGCGTCCGCTGCCGCTGCCCTTCTCGATCTCGGAATCGGTGCTGCACGGTGAACAGGCTGAATCCGCCCCATTCGGGACGGGACCGGGCCAGTCGCCTGCCGCCCCTTCCGCCGCCTGACCTGCTAGGAGCCGTATTTCGATGCTTCGCCTCTTCGCGCCGTTGATCGCTCCGGTGATCGGCTTGGGCTTCATCCTCGCGCTTCTATTCTCGGTCATCGTGACGCCGCGAGAGGAGTCCGAGGAATCCGCCGCGCACCGCTTCCACCTGGAGCCCAAGGAGCTTCACCTGGCATCGAACGGGCCGTTCGGCCGGTTCGACCGCCAGCAGCTCCAGCGCGGCTTCCAGGTGTACAAGGAAGTGTGCTCGGCCTGCCACTCGCTCCGCCTGGTCGCGTTCCGCGATCTTGAGGGGATCGGGTTCAGCGGACCGGAGACCAAGGCGATCGCCAACCAGTGGCCGACGGAAACGCCGTCCATCAACCCGGAGACGGGGGAAGCCGCGACGCGCAAGTCGCTGCCGTCCGACAAGTTCCCGCCGACCTATGCGAACGAAGTGGCTGCCCGCGCCGCGAACAACAACGCGCTGCCGCCGGATCTCTCGCTGATCACGAAGGCGCGGGAAGGCGGGGCGGAGTATATCCACTCGCTGCTGACCGGCTACCGTGAGCCGCCGGCCAACCTGCCGAAGGATGCGCAGCCCGGCCCGAACCTGCACTACAATCCGTACTTCGCGAACCTGAACATCTCGATGCCCCCGCCGCTCGTTGCCGACGGCCAGGTGACCTATGCGGACGGTACTGCCGCCACGGTCGATCAGATGTCGCAGGATGTTTCCGCCTTCCTGGTGTGGACGGCCGAGCCGAAGCTGGAGAACCGCCACCGCACGGGTGTCGCGGTGGTCCTCTTCCTGCTGATCGCCACGATCCTGGCCTATTTCGCCTACCAGAACATCTGGCGCGATCAGAAGCATTGAGCAGCAACGGGCGGTCCGGATCGGGCCGCCCGTCTGCCGTGCCGCCGCGGCTGGGCCTGATCGGCGGCAGCGGCCTCTACCGGATGGCAGGCATTGCGTCCGCGGTGTGGACGACAGTCGATACGCCATGGGGCGCGCCGTCCGACGATCTTCTTCTCGGTGAACTCGAGGGCCGCCAGGTTGCCTTCCTGCCGCGCCACGGCCGCGGACACCGCCTTGCGCCGGATGAAATCAACTACCGCGCCAATATCGCCGCGCTGAAGGCAGTCGGGTGTGAGGAGATCCTCGCGATCTCGGCAGTCGGATCGTTCCGGGAGGATGTCTCCCCGGGAACGTTCGTGATGATCGACCAATATGTCGACCGCACGCTTCGCACGCCACGCAGCTTCTTCGGGCAGGGCATCGTCGGCCATGTCGGCTTCGGCCGGCCGACGTGCGAGCGGCTGGCCGGATCGGTGGCGGCGTCGCTCGCCGCGCTGGCGCTGCCATATCGTCCCACCGGCACGATGCTGGTGATCGAGGGGCCGCAATTCTCCACCGCCGCGGAGTCCCAGATTCACCGCGCGCAGGGAATGGATGTCGTTGGCATGACCGGGCTGCCGGAGGCGCGGCTCGCTCGTGAGGCGGAGCTTTGCTATCAGAACGTGGCGATGGTGACCGACTTCGACGCGTGGGCGGACAGCCATGTCGATGTCGCGGAGGTCGTCAGGATTCTAGGCGACAATGCCGCGCACGCCCAGGCGTTGGTGCGCGAGGTCGCCCGGCGGACGTCGCCGCGGGGTGGCCCTTGCTCGCACGGGTGCGATCATGCGCTCGACACCGCGATCATCACCCCGCCGGACGCCTGGCCGGTGGAGACGCGCAGCAGGCTGGCCACTGTCGCGCCCCGGATTTTCGGCGAAGGCTAGGCGGGCGAAGGGCCCCGCCGCCCGAACTGTCAGACGTTGAAGCGGAACAGCAGGATGTCGCCATCGTGCACGACATAGTCCTTGCCCTCCGAGCGCAGCTTGCCGGCATCGCGGGCGCCGGCCTCACCGTTGAGCGCGACGTAATCGGCAAACGCGATCGTCTCGGCCCGGATGAAGCCGCGTTCGAAGTCGCTGTGGATCGCACCCGCCGCCTGCGGCGCCTTTGAACCCTTTTCCACCGTCCACGCGCGCGCTTCCTTGGGTCCGGCGGTGAAGAAGGTGATGAGGTGGAGAAGATCGTATCCCGCCCGGATCACGCGGGTGAGGCCGGTTTCGCTCAGCCCCAGGTCCGACAGGAACTCGGCACGGTCCTCGGGCGCCATCGTCGCGATCTCGGCCTCGATCGCTGCCGACACCACGACCGACACGGCGCCTTCGGCTGCCGCCTTGGCGGCGACCTGTGCGGAGAGCGCGTTGCCCTCGGCGGCAGATGCTTCCTCGACATTGCAGACGTAGAGCACCGGCTTGGCGGTGAGGAGCTGTGCCTGCGCGAACAAACGGGCCTCGTCTTCGTCCTTCGGCTGGGTCAGGCGGGCGGGCTTGCCTTCGCGGAGGAGCGCCAGCGCCTGGCCGAGAACGGAAGCGGCGACCTTGGCCTCCTTGTCACCCTGCTGCGCCTTCTTGGCGAGGCCCGGCACCCGCTTCTCCAGGCTCTCCAGATCGGCGAGCATCAGCTCGGTCTCGACGGTTTCGGCATCGGCGATCGGATCGATCTTGCCCTCGACGTGGGTGACGTCGTCATCCACGAAGCAGCGCAGGACGTGGACGATGGCGTCGACTTCGCGGATGTTGCCGAGGAACTGGTTGCCGAGACCCTCGCCCGTGGAGGCGCCGCGCACCAGGCCGGCAATGTCGACGAAGGCGAGCTGGGTTTCCACGATCTTGGCGGAGCCGGCGATGCGGGCGATGTCGTCCAGCCGCTTGTCCGGCACCGCGACCTGGCCGACGTTCGGCTCGATCGTGCAGAATGGATAGTTCGCGGCCTGCGCCGCCGCCGTTTGGGTCAGCGCGTTGAAAAGGGTGGACTTGCCGACGTTCGGAAGCCCGACGATGCCGCAGCGGAAACCCATGCGTGTAAGATCCTGAGAAGGGGAAGCGCCGATGAGTGGCGTGCCCCTCCTATCCGCATGGATCCCGCAAAGTCGAGAGATTGCACGTTCGGCCCGTCACCGACCGGGCCACAGAGCGGATGCGGAAGGCATGGCTGGTGCCACGCGCTTCCGCATCCGCCGCGCGCCGTCCGATCAGCGCGATGCGATCTCGCGGACGTCTGCCTCGAGCGTGGGCATATCGAACGAGACAGGCTGGCGGCCGTAGACGCCCGTCACCTTGCTGCCACGTACACGGTAGGTGAAGTACGTGCCCGAGCTGTCGCGGCCCTGGAGGGTGCGGACGCCGTCACGTGCGGTCTCGTTGACCTTGTAGGACACGCCTTCGCGGGTGAACTTGTAGTTCTCGGCAGCGGCGGGAGCGGCGGAGACGAACGCAGTCGCGGCGAGGGCGAGGACGGGGATGATCTTCATGGCAGGTTCCTTGTTTAAGGTTCGCTGCCTTCAGGCCTCTGTCGTTTCTTTATTGTGCGGTGCAGCATGCTTGCCGGAAGTTGACGCCGCAACTGCGATGGCGGGCACGACGATTGCGGCAAACGCAATCGCTGCCGCCGCGGCTCAGTCGGCCATCCGCCGCGCTACCTCGTTCATGAACCGCACGTCATGGGCGCTGGCCAGCAGGGGAGCCTCTGCCGCGACCGCGCCGAGCATGGCCGCCAGCGAATCGATCTCGGCCTTGGCGTAATTGCCGAGGACGTGGCCGAGCACGCGATCCTTGTGGCCGGGATGGCCGATCCCCAGCCGGACGCGGCGGAAGCCATTGCCGACATGGGCTTCGGTGGAGCGCAGGCCGTTATGCCCGGCAGCGCCGCCGCCGACCTTCACCTTCACGCGGCCGGGATCGAGATCCAGCTCGTCGTGGAAAACGGTGATGTCGGCGGCTTCCAGCTTGTAGAAGTGGCGCGCCTCGCCGATCGAACGGCCGCTCTCGTTCATGTAGGTGGCGGGTTTCAGAAGCAGCAGCCGCTCGGTGCCGACGCGGCCGGTCGCGGACCAGCCCTGGAACTGCTTTTTCCACGGATCGAAGCCGTGGACCTCGGCGATGGCGTCCACCGCCATGAAGCCGACATTGTGCCGGTTGAGCGCGTGATTCGCGCCGGGATTACCGAGGCCGACCCATAATTGCATCGTCGTTCACGCCGGAGGCCGAAACCCCGATGCCGATCGGGCCGGATGATCCGGCCGATCGGCATCGGGCGATCCGATCAGGCCTCGGGCGTCGCCTCGTCCGCATCCGCCTCGGCGCTGCGCAGCGCCGACGGGGTCGCGATGGAAGCGATCGTGTAGTCCCGATCTTCGATCGCGGAGGTCACGCCGCGCGGCAGGGTAACCGACGAGATGTGGATCGTGGCGCCAAGGTCCAGCCCGGCCAGCGAGATCTCGATCTGCTCGGGGATCTCGGCCGCATCGCAGACGAGCTCGAGCTCGTGGCGAACCACGTTGAGCGTGCCGCCGCGCTTGATGCCGGGCGATGCCTCTTCGTTCGTGAACACGACGGGCACGTTGACGTGGATCGTCGAGTGCTCACCGATGCGCAGGAAATCGACATGGATCGGGCGATCGCTGACGGGGTGGAACTGGACGTCCTTGGGGAGCGTCCGGGTGGCCCCGTTGCCCGCGTCGATCATCACGACGGTATTCATGAAGTGCCCGGTAGAGAGCATCTTCACCAGCGTCTTTTCCTCGACGTGGATCATCACGGGTTCCTGCTTCTCGCCGTAGATCACGGCGGGTACGCGGCCTTCGCGACGCATGGCACGGGAGGCTCCCTTGCCTGCCCGATCGCGCGTCTCGGCCGACAGCGTCAGCTGATCGCTCACTTGCATGTCTCCAATGTAACTGGTTCAACAGCCCCGCCACGCCTCCAGGGATGACCAGGACGGGGGAGGCGCGCGTATAGGCAGGTTCGCCTGCAAAGGCAAGTTTGGCGCCCGGGCGCGGGGCGGCCGTGCCCCGCTATTCGACGCGGGTAACCTTCAGCCCCTGCGCCTTCAGCTTCGCCTGTACCGAGTCACGGCCGGCCAGGTGCCCGGCGCCCACCGCGACGAGCACCGTGCCGGGCTTTTCCAGCCGTTCGGCCAGCCACGCCGACCAGAGGACGTTGCGGCGTTCGAGCAGCACGGTGCGCAGCAGCGGCGTCATGTTCTCGACATCGTCGAAGGTGCGCGCGATCGCCTGTTCGTCGCCGCGCGACCAGGCGGCCAGCATGTCGGCGAACTCCGTGCGGTTCTTCTCCGGATCCTCGACGACCGAGGCCAGGAACACGCGCTGATCCGTTTCGCTCAGCGAATCGAGATAGCCGAGTTGCTGCTCCGGCTTTTCCAGCCCGCTGATCGGGCGCTGGTTGGCGGCGAAACTGGTCTTGAGCTGCTCCTCCACGCCGCTTCCCGGCTCCAGCCCGATATCGGTGAGGGTGGAGGCGACCAGCATCATGGCCGCGGTCCACGTCTTCATCCCGTCGAGCAGCTGCGGGGGCAGCTTGCTGCGCGCGATCAGTTCGGCCAGCGCCGCCTTCTTCTCGGCCGGCACGCGATCGGAAAGCGGGGGGAGCCCGGTGGCCCGCCCCATCGTCAGCAGCATCTGCGCGATGGCCTGCGGGTCCCTGCCGATCACCGTTTCGATCACGAGTTCGTCGGCGCGGGCCACCGCATCCTTCAGCGTCGGGCTTTCCCACGCATAATCGCGCGGCAGCACGTGGATCGTGCCGAACAGGTAGATCGTCGTATCCTCGTCGGCGAGCTTCCACAGGCCGGGATGGGCGATCCTGGCCGCAGGCTCCGCCCTTGGCGCGGCGGCGGGCGCGCAGGCGCCGAGGAAGAGGAGGGCGGGCAGGAGCAGCGATCGGATGGTCATGCCGCCCAGATAGTGCCGCAACGATTGAGAACCAGTGACCGTGCTTCGGCGGAGGCCGGACGCAGCCGCGGGGGCGAGCGGTTGACCCGCTTTGCCCCATGCGGCAGACGCGACGCCCTTCGCTTCGACGCTTTCCGGGAATGCACATGGTGGACGACGCCGCCCGTCCGACGGGATCCCAGACCCTGAGTTTTCAGCGGCTGATCCTGACGCTGCACGATTACTGGGCCAAACAGGGCTGCACGATCCTGCAACCCTATGACCTCGAAATGGGGGCAGGCACCTTCCACCCCGCGACGACGCTCCGCGCGCTGGGGCCGGACCATTGGCGCGCCGCCTACGTCCAGCCCTCCCGCCGGCCGAGCGACGGCCGTTATGGCGAGAACCCAAACCGGCTCGGCGCCTATTACCAGTATCAGGTGATCCTGAAGCCGAGCCCGCCCAACCTGCAGGAGCTGTATCTGGGTTCGCTGGCGGCGATCGGGATCGATTTCACCCACCACGATGTCCGCTTCGTCGAGGACGATTGGGAGAGCCCGACGCTGGGTGCCTGGGGCCTCGGCTGGGAAGTGTGGTGCGACGGGATGGAGGTGAGCCAGTTCACCTATTTCCAGCAGGTCGGCGGGTTCGACTGCAAGCCGGTATCGGGCGAGCTGACCTACGGGCTGGAGCGGCTGGCAATGTATATCCAGGGCGTCGACAACGTCTACGATCTGGCGTTCAACGATCCGGTGCCGGGTGGCCCGGCAGTCACCTATGGCGACGTGTTCCGTGAAAACGAGCGGCAATTTTCCGCCTACAGCTTCGAGGCGGCCAATACGGAAACGCTGTTCACCCAGTTCGGGCTGGTCGCCGAGGAGGCGCGGGCGCTGATCGAGGCTGGCCTGCCGCTGCCCGCCTACGATCAGGCGATCAAGGCCAGCCACGTCTTCAACCTGCTCAACGCGCGCGGCGTGATCTCCGTGGCCGAGCGGCAGGCCTATATCGGCCGGGTCCGCGATCTGGCGAAGGGCGCGTGCGAGGCATGGGTGGAACATAACGGGTGGGACAAGTGACCGACTTCCTTCTCGAGCTGCTGTCCGAAGAGATACCGGCACGGATGCAGGAAAAGGCCTGCGCCGATCTGGCCCGCCTGTTCGCTGACGAGATCGCCAGGGCCGGGCTGGCCGCGACCGCCATCGAAACCTACGCCACGCCGCGCCGGCTGGCGCTGATCGCCCGCGGCCTGCCCGTGGCGACCGAGGCCGTGCGGGAGGAGACCAAGGGCCCGCGCGCCGCCGCGCCGCCGCAGGCGCTGGAGGGGTTCCTGCGCAAGACCGGGCTGACCCGCGACGATCTGATCGAGCGGGACGGGGTGCTGTTCGCGATCGTCGAGAAGGCGGGGCGGGCCAGCGCCGACGTGCTGGCGGCGGCGATCCCCGCGATCGTCCGGGCGTTCCCCTGGCCGAAATCGATGCGCTGGGGCGATGCCTCCGCCGCC
>NZ_JAQGLK010000178.1 GCF_028292925.1 Sphingomonas bacterium | reverse complement strand
CCTGTGCGGCTGCGATCGAACGCTTGGGCGCCGCGGCGGAGGTGCCCGCGTTCGTGTCGTTGCCGCGGCGGCCGTCGACATAGACGTTGCCGGTACAGACGATATTCGCCCCCGTCACGTCGTAGCGTCGATAGCCGTCCGAGGGGGTGAGCGCCTGCGCGGCAAGGCCACGCGCCACGGTGTCGATCTGCGCGCTGGCCGGGCCCGCGATCAGCCCTGCAACGCAGATGGCGATCGCGGCTGGCAGGCGGATGTGGGCGCGGCTCATTGTGCCACCTGATAGCTGAGCGTGCCGGAGGAAAGGGTGACGGAGAGGTAATAGGTCGCACCGCTCACCGTCTCTTCGCCGATCGGTTCGTTCGCATTGGCCGCAAAGGTCGCCCAGCTCTGGCCGCCGACCGTGAGGGGAAGCCGCGTCGCGCCGCCATCGGTCGATCGCTCCAGAGCGACGTTGCCGGACCATGTGCCGGAAAGCGTCAGCCAGATGGCGCGTCCAAGCTCGGGCGTGAAGGGTCCTGCGACCAGGCTGGTGGTCGCAGTTCCGGTAAGTGCGGTGCTCGCCGCCGGTGCGATCAGCGTCGCTACGGGCAGGGGGGTGGCCATTCCGACCGGGACTGCAAATCCCGCGGCGTCCGCGAACGCTACCGCTTGCCTGGGCACGAAGCCGCCCGGCGCGAGGGTGGAAATTGGATCGCTCATCCGTGTCTCCGAAGCTGACGGCCGACTTTCGGCCAGGGCAGCAGGTAATTAACCCATATGGTTTGCTGTAGGACAGCCTGAGGTGTGCATGCGGTTCGTCGCACCCTGATGGACGGGAGGCGCCTTCACCATAATGCGTTTGCAAGCCGATGCTTCGCTTCGTAAGAGCCGCCGTCTTCAGGAGCCCGCCGCCAGCCGATGCCAAGCAAGATAGCGGTATTCCATCCCGGTACGCAGCATAGCTGGCAGACCGCATTGGCGCTCCAGCAACTGAAGCGGCTGGAATTCTACGCCACCTCGATCTTCTACATCCCCGATCGCTGGCCTTATCGCGGGGTGCACTATCTGCCGGCTCGGCTGCGGGATCGCGCACTTGCCGAGTTTCGCCGCGTCCACCATCCCGGCCTCGATCCGGCGCGGATTGTCACCACCGGCAGCATCGAATGGTTCGAACGGATCGCGAACCGGCTCGGCTATCGCGGTACGGCACGGCGGCTGGATCGGATCGGCAATCGCCGGTTCGCCCATGCTCTCTCCGACAGGATCGCCGCGCCCGCGCCGTTCGGGCTGTGGGGCTTCAACGGATCCTCTCGCGACGCTTTCGCCGCTGCCAGGCAGGCTGGGCGGCTATGCATCCTCGATCGCACGACCGGCGACTGGCGAACCTTCAACCGCGACATGGATGGGATCTACGATCGCTACCGCGATTTCTTCCCGTCGGCCGACTACCGCATCCCGCAGTGGCAGATCGATCGCGACGACGAGGAATATTCGCTGGCCGATGCGATCCTGACCGGCTCGGAATTCGCCGCCGACACCGTTCGTCGCAACGCCGCGGATCGCGCCGCCGCCGAACGGGTGCGCGTGCTCAACTACTGCTTCGACGAGCATCTGTTCGGCGCCCTGCCGCCGCCTGTCCTGCGCCCGCATAGCGAGCCGGTGCGGTTCCTGGTCATCGGCCAGCCGAACGTGCGCAAGGGCATCCACCTGATCCTCGACGCCTTTGCGCGTATTCCCGCCTCTGCCGCGACGCTCACGATCGTCGGGGATCTCCAGATCCCGCCGGCAGTGTTCGCCCGCTATGCCGATCGGGTCACGTATCGCACCACGGTGCCGCGCCCGGACGTGCCGGAGATAATGGCGAAGGCCGATGTGCTCCTGTTCCCCAGCTATTTCGAAGGTTCGGCGCTGTCGCTGATCGAGGGGCTGGCCGCCGGACTCGCACTCATCCAGACGCGCAATGCCGGGGAGGGCGTCACCCCCGAATGCGGCCTCCTGATGCCGGAGGTGAGCGAGGAGGCGCTCTACGGGGCGGTGATGGCCACGATCGAGGATCGTCACCGGCTGGATGCCTGGCGCACGGCCGCGCAAGGCGTGGCCCGCCGCTACAGCTTCGCCAACTACCGCAGCGGCATCGCCGCGTTGCTGGACGAGTTCGAAGCGGCGCGCTGAGGGACGGGTGGCGAAGCGCACAGGGGTACGGTAGAAAAACCGGCTCGTTTGTCACTTTCGCAACGCATTGCACGGGCTAGCGGCCTAAGGGAGCGCGGACCTACGAAAGGATCGCGTCGGTGACCAATCTAGCTCCTTCGGTTCGGCTTCCCGCTGGTGCGCGGGTGGTGGTCGGCCGGGTCCAGCAAATGAGCCTCTTCCAGAAAGGCACTCTTTGGACGGCGCTCGTATCCCTGTTGTTCTCGGCGAATGGCAGTATCGGCACTCCGGTCCAGGGCTTCGCGGTCGGCCTGCTCGGCATTCTGGCAGTACAATGCGTGCTGACTGGTCGAGCCAAGCTGACCACCTTCTCGATCTACGATATGGTTCTGGGATTGATGATCCTGATGTCGCTGATCGTTGCGACGCAGGCTGACAATCCGATCGCGCTTGTGTCGGTCTGCGCCCTGGCGATCTGCTACATGGCGTGCCTTGTTCTGGCTCGATCCTTTTCCCTGCACGAGATTCTTCAGGTTTCGGCATTGGCCTTTGCGGGGATGGCATTCCTGATCGCAGCCTTTTATCCGAGCGATCTCCTCACGACACTTACGCCGAGCGCCGCAAAAAGATGGACGCTGCGAGTGGGGCCCTTCGGCCTTCATCCCAACCTGATCGGTTATATGTTCGGTGGCGGCGCGATATGTTCGATCTACGCGCTGATCCGATCCCGCGGACTTTGGTTCGTCGCCTATCTCATAAGCACGGTCATTTGCCTGATGCTGCCACTTGCCGCATCGTCGCGCGCGGCGTTGCTCGCCTTGGTGGCCAGCGCTGCCGTCATGTTCGTGCCGGCGGTAAGGGGGCTCAGCCGGTTCTGGAAGCGGGCAGTGCTCGGTGCGGCGCTTCTCGCCTTCGTGCTGATAGTTCTCAAGTTGGGAACGATCGTCGCGTATCTGGATGAGGTGCTGGAACTCAGCTCGAAGACGCGGGGCCTGGGCACCGGCGGCACGGGGCGGGTGGACCTTTGGAAGGATGGGATCGATCTGATCCTCGGCGGGTCGCTGCAGTCGCTGTTCGGCTACGGGTTCCGGGGCTCGGGGCCCGAAGTCATCGGTTTTCAGACGGAAAGTTCGTACATCACCATCCTCTTGGAATCGGGGTTGGTGCTCGGCACCATCTATCTGGTCCTGGTTTTCCGAATGACGGCCGTGACGGTCGTGCGCAGTTGGGCCGCGGGCACCCGCGTCAGCCAGACGGAAACCTTCGTTGGATGGCTTCTGGTCTATGCGGTCCTGGAATCGGTCTTCAATCGCTACCTGCTGGCGGTCGGCAACACGATGTCATTGTTTCTGTTCCTGCTTCTTTTGAAGCTTTCGCTCTCCCACGCTCGCGGAAGCGGCGGTATGGCCCGCCAACGATGAGGCTTGCTAGGTTTCTCGCCTGCTGCCTCGCTTTGCCGGCATGCTTGTACCCGCTCGCCCCTGGTTGGTGCGCGATCCCGAGATCGGCGGAGGAGATCGCCCGCAGCTTGAAGCTTCACCGGAAGATGATCGATGAGCGTCCGAAGCTGGCAGACATCACGGCGGGCCCGGAGTTTACGAGCAAGTTCTTTTCGGGCGCGCCGTGGCAGCCGTCCGCGCCATCGCTGTCTCTCTACCAACAGCGCGGCGACAGCCTCTGCATGGGCTTGAACGGCGTGCTGACGACTGCGTCGCGTCGCTCGCAGCCCGGCCTCCTGCCACTCCTGCCGGGGTCCGCGCCTTTCTACGTCGAATTCACCGTTCGGCTAAGCGGCAACAATCGGGATCATTGGCCTGCCGTCTGGTTGATGCCGATCGAGCATGACCTGCGGCAGAGCGACCGTGAGGTAGGCGATCCGCCCAAGTACGAGCGCTGGCTCGAACTCGACGTGGACGAGGGCGGCTTCCACAATGGTCCCCACGGGGTCGCGATATCCTGGAAGGGCATATGGCCGCATTACGAGCGTCAGATCAGTGCGAACGACAAGGACCAGCCGGTCCTTTTTGATCGGACCCGATGGCACCGTTTCGGGCTGAGTTACGATCCCAAAACCCTCACCGCCCGCTGGTGGCTGGATGGCGTAGAGCGGAAAAGTGCGGGACCCCCGTTCATTCCGCAAATCGCCCGAAAGCACCGCTTCTTCCTGATCATGTCGGCGGCCTCACATGCCAAGAGACTGCCTTTCGAGATGTGCGTTTCGTCGGTGAAAGCATTCGCCTAATCGGTGTGGCGTACACTTCCTGAAGCATGGCACATGTATCGCGCTGGCTCGCGCCTCGCCGGCTCTCGTCATCCCGGAGTGGACACATCGGGGTAACGCCCTATCAGGGCGGCGCGCCGGCTGCGAGAAGGTCCGAATCCGTGGGAACTAAGGCAGGATGACCAGAGACCGGTCCATGTTTGCTCATCATGCACGTTGCGGGCGTGAGGGGGCGAGGCCTGCGAGCGCACTACGCACCGACTCAGGCTACCGATGCTGCTAGATCCAGGCGGCCGGCAAGCGGCGGAGCAAAGCGACGTTATCGTCATCGGCGCCGGGGCGGTGGGACTTGCTTTGGCCATCCGGCTGGCGCGGGCCGGTCGCCGGGTCTCCGTTCTCGAGGCCGGGCCGCAGCATCCGCAGTCGGACTATCGCCGGCTGAACGAAGGGCTCAGCGTAGGCGCGCCGCATCAGGGGCTCGAGAACGGGCGAATGAAGGCGCTCGGGGGAACGACGCGCCTGTGGGGCGGGCAACTGGTTCCGTTCGGCAAGGGCGACCTCGATGGTGATATCCTCGGCGAGCCATCGCGCTGGCCTTTGCGCCATGCCGAACTGGCGCCGCACATTCAGGCAGCTTTCGGATTTCTCGGCGTGCCGCCGCAGGCTGCGGATCGCGAGCAGATCTGGCGGAGCGCCACCGGCCTGTCGCCGGAACTAGGCGACAGCCTGTGCTTGGGGATGAATCTCTGGCTCCCGGAGCCGGATTTTACCCGACTGTTTCAACGGGACATCCGCGCCGCGAACGGGCCTGGGATCCTTACGGACATGACCGTGAGAACCATCCGCTTCAACCCGGAAGGAACGCGGGCAGTGGCCGTGGAAGCCTCCGGGCCGGACGGGGCGATCCGCCAGTTCACTGCGCCAACGATCGTGATGGCCGCCGGAACGTTCGAGAATGTGCGGCTGTTGCTGCGCGCAGCCGCGACGAACCCGTCCGGGCCGCTTGCCCGCAATGCATGGATCGGCCGCGGCTTCATAGATCATCTGCATGGTCTGGCTGGCGCAATCGAAGTCGATGATCCGAAGGCACTCAGCCGGATGTTCGACAACATCTATTTCCAAGGGCGCAAGTACGGTGTGAAGATCCGCATGGCGGATTCCTTCCGGGCGCGTGAGGGTATCCTCAATTGCGCCGGAACGCTTAACGCCGTCATGCCCTTCGGGACGATGCTGCGTGAAATCCCCGGATTGTGGCGCCGCATGCTGGTTGGCGGCGGCTCCACTCAGGCGATCGGCCAGTCGTTTGCAATGGCGCGGATCCTGCTGCCTGTCGCATTGCGTTACGTGCTCCAGCGCCGCTCCACCAACCTGCTATCGGGCGGTGTGCATCTGGGGATCGAGCTTGAGCAGGCCCCGACGACCCGAAGCTACCTGTCGCTCGATCCATCGCGACCGCCGGAAGATGCCGCCCTGATGCTGCATTGGGGCTTCGACGGTCGGGAGATGGACGCTGTGTCCGTGTTTACCGCCGAGCTGGACCGGCAGTTCCGGCAAACCGGGCTCGGCCGCATTGCCATTGATCCCCGCATTCTGGACCGCGATCCTGCCTTCCTGGCCACCTGCCGTGACTCCAATCACCAGATGGGTGGCGCGCGTATGGCCGCCGATCCGGCGGACGGCGTGGTGGATCGCAACCTTCGTGTGTTCGGGATCGACAATCTGCACGTCCTCGGTGCCGCTACTTTCCCGACGGGAAGCTTCGCCAATCCCACCCTGACCGCGCTGGCCTTCGCTATGCGCCTGGCCGATCACCTCCTTGAGGGTGCATGCTAAGCGAAGCCCTGGTCTTCGGTTGCGCGCGGCTGGCCGGTGGCGCCGAGGCTCGGGCGTCGCGCGCGCTCCTGCGGCTTTGCCTGGACCGGGGTGTCCGCTGGTTCGACACGGCACCGTCATACGGAATGGGCATGGCCGAAGACGTGGTCGGCCAGGTTACGGAGGGCCTGGCTGATGTTCGCGTGACCGCCAAGGTGGGCTCGACCCGGCCGAGCCACCCGCTCGCCCGCAGCTGGTTACGCAGGTTTCGGCGCGCGATCGGTGCCGGGCAGAGAACACTGGACGCGCCTTTCGAGCCGTTCCCACCACCCGCGACCAACAATGGCGGCGCGTTCGATCCTGGCTCGATGCTGGTCTCATTCAGGCAGAGCCTGACCGCGCTTCGCCGCGAGCGCGTCGATCTTCTTCTCCTCCATGAGGCGTATGCGGAAGACGTCCACCCGGCCGTGATCGCTTTTCTCGACGAAGCCCGTACCAGCGGGCTGGCCGACCGGGTAGGATACGCACACGGCGCGACAGGCGATGAAGCAACCGATGCCTGCTTTCCCGCGGGATATCATGCCCAGTTCGCTATACCGCCGCTCTGGTTTCAGGGCCAGGCAACATCACTTGCCTCCAGCCTGACTCTTCATAGCCTTGCCAAGGTCGGCTTCTGGCTCGCCGGCCGGGACAGTGACTTTGGCCGCCGCCTGGCGAAGGCCGCGGGCGAGGTCGGCCGCGCGGACGACAAAGCGAGTCAGATCGCGTGCCTGTTTGCGTTGGCCCATCTGCAGCGCCCGGACGCCCGCCTCATCTTTGCCTCGACCGATCAAAAGCGGACTGCCGCGTTCTTCGAGGTCGTGCGCAGGATCGACGCGGATGGCGGTCTTGATACCGTCGCCCGCGCCTTCGCCGTTGGAGCCTCCAGTGAGGCGTAGGCGCCTGATCCGGGGCATCGGCGCGAACGTCTTCGACAAGCTTGTCATCACTGGCGTGCAACTGACGATGGTGCCCGTACTCGCCATCCATTGGGGACTCGGCGTCTACGGTGCGTGGCTGCTGCTTTCCACGATCCCGAGCTTTCTGTCGGTAAGCGACTTCGGTTTTGCTTCGGCGGCAGGAAATCGGATGACGATGCTTGCCTCCCAAGGGGAGCGCGCCGCAACCGTACGCACGTTCCAGAGCGCCTGGGTGGTCATCATGATCTCGTCGGCTGCCATGATATCCTTGGCGCTGGCGGCGGTGTGGTCGGTGCCGGCTGGCTGGCTGCCGTCCACCGCCGGCTTCGACGATTCACAGGCCCGGACGGCCCTATCCCTGCTGCTTGTCTACGGAATCGTGGCGCTTCAGGGTGGCATCTTCCTCGCTGGGCTGCGCTGTGCCGGATTCTACGCCACCGGCATGATGCTGACCGGCTATGCCATCCTCTTCGAAAACGTCTGCCTGATCTTCGTCGTGCTTGCCGGAGCGGGGCCGGTGGGTGCAGCTGGAACGCTGCTAGTCTGCCGGTCTTGCACGCTTGTGGTGCAGGATCTGATCCTGCGCCGGCGTGCGCCGTGGCTTTCGATCGGTGTGGCACAGGCCGATCGGGCTGAGGCTCGCTCTCTCCTGG
>NZ_JAQGLK010000146.1 GCF_028292925.1 Sphingomonas bacterium | reverse complement strand
GAAAGCGCCACCGCCACCAGCAGCGTGTAGGCGTTGACGTAGCGAAGTTCGGTTTCCGGCGCCGGATCGATCTCCGCCAGCCGCCGGTAGAATTCGAAGATGTCTGCCTTCTTCATGGGCGTGCGTGCGCCGCTAGAGCCCGAGCACGTCGGTCATTGCGTATCGCCCGGCGGGTTTCCCGGCGAGCCACAAGGCCGCCTGCACCGCACCGCGCGCGAAGATCGCCCGGCTTTCGGCGCGGTGGCCGAGTTCTATCCGTTCGCCATCGGCCGCGAATATCGCGACGTGATCCCCCGCCACCGATCCGCCCCGCAGCGATGCATAGCCGATCGTGCCTTCCGCCCGCCGCGCCTCGACGCCGAGGCGATCGTAGCGGCTGAGTTCTTCCAGGGTGCCGCCGCGCCCCTGCGCCGCCGCCGTGCCGAGCAGCAGTGCCGTGCCGGACGGCGCATCAACCTTGTGGCGATGGTGCATCTCCAGGATCTCGATGTCCCAGTCCGTACCCAGCCGCGCTGCGGTTTCGCGGACGAGGTGCGCCAGCAGATTGACGCCGAGAGAGGTGTTCGCCGCCTGCAGCACGGGGATGACGGCCGCTGCCGCTTCGATCCGGGCGTGGTGTTCGGGGCCGAGCCCGGTGGTTCCGATCACGATCGGCACATTCGCGGCGCACGCCGCCGCAAGATGCGCGTCGAGCGCAGCGGGGGCGGAAAAGTCCACCAGCACGTCGCTGAGCCGCGCCAGCGCCGTGGCGTCCGTCTCGAAGCTCAGCCCCGGCGCGATCTCGCTGGGAACGTCCGGCCGATCGACGCCGCCGGCGACCGCAATGCCGCCCTCCGCCGCGACCGCCGCAATGGCGCGCCCCATCCGCCCGCTTGCCCCGAGGATGCCGATCCGTGTCATGTGCGTGCGCCCTCCAGGTTCGGGTGCCTCATGGCGCAGGCGGACGAACGGCGCAACGGCGCGGCGCGGCGCGGCATGCGGCGTGCGGGGGCGAGGGCACCGGCTGAGGCGAACGCGGTGGGGCTGGTCGGCTGCGGCGGAACGGACCCGCTCGAACACCGCCCGAAACCTCGCTATGGAGGGGGAATGCGCAATATCGTCATCCTCACCGGCGCCGGCATCTCGGCCGAAAGCGGGCTTGCCACCTTCCGCGGCCCGGAGGGGCTTTGGGAGGGGCACCGCGTCGAGGACAGGCGCTTCCCCAATGTCCGCTAACGCCCAATAGCGGGCATTTCACGACGTGGTAAACTCGCTGCCATGAAGCACCTCAGATATCTCGCCGGAGCCGCCATTGCGGCTTCATTGACCGCGTGCGGTATCAACTCGAATACTGGTGCCTGCGAGACTCGTGAGCGTGTCTGGAGCTTCCGTGACCCGGGATATCGGATGCTCGAAATGGGAGTGAACAGGATTGAGGTGCGCGGGAAGTCAGTCAAGTGGAATGGCACTGATCAGCCGCTCAATGTCATTTCGGACCTTGTCGCCCTTGTTGAACACATGAGTCCAAAGCCCAGCATAATTCTTATCTCCGGACCGACAAGTGATTGTGAGGCCTTGGAAGCCGTACGTCGGAAGCTCGATACGAGCGCGGTCTGCGAGGAAGGTTGGTGCATCGAAGAGCGACGATTGCACATTTGGGAGGCAGACGGATCACCTCCGGGGCCGCCACCGAGGCCGCTCTCGGACAATGTCCGCTAACCACCACTTCCGGTCATTACCGGTCGCCGTTATCAGTGCGTGATGAGCGGCATCCGAAACATCGTCATTCTCACCGGCGCGGGTATCTCGGCGGAGTCGGGCATCCTCACGTTCAGATCAAAAGGGCAGGTAACCTATTGGGATTACACGGACTCTGATGGTGCCCGACAAAGCCATAGAGTTGAGGACGTGTGCACGCCGGAGGCGTTCGCGCGCGATCCGGGGCTGGTGCAGGCGTTCTACGATGCGCGGCGGGCGGCGCTATCCGGCGTCGCGCCCAATGCGGCGCACGACGCACTGGCGCGGCTCGATGCCGAATGGCGCGGCGATCTGCTGATCGTCACCCAGAACGTCGATGATCTGCACGAGCGGGCAGGCGCGAGGCGGCTGCTGCACATGCATGGCGAGCTGAAATCCGCCTGGTGCCGGGCATGCGATCGGCGCATGCCGTGGGCGGCGGATCTGGGCGACGGCCCGGTGTGCCCGGAATGCCGCAGGGCCGGCGGACTGCGGCCGGATATCGTCTGGTTCGGCGAGATGCCCTACGGCATGGATGTCATCGATCGGGCCGTCTCCCGCGCCGACCTGTTCGTCTCGATCGGAACGTCGGGGGCGGTCTATCCGGCCGCGGGGTTCGTCCAGACGGCGAAATATCATGGCGCGGCGACGCTGGAACTCAACCTCGAGCCCTCAGCCGGCAGCTGGCTGTTCGAGGAAACGCGGCTCGGCGCCGCAAGCGCGCTGGTGCCGGCGTGGGTGAACGAGGTTCTGGGCGGCTGATCCGCCCGCGCTCATTCCACCCAGTCCAGGCCGATATCCTTGTAGAGCGTGCGGTCCTCCTCCCATTCCGGGCGGACCTTCACGTGCAGGAACAGGTGGACCGGGCGGCCGAGCAGTTCGGCCAGTTGGGCGCGTGATCGGCTGCCGATTTCGCGCAGGCGGGCGCCGCCCTTGCCCAGCACGATCGCGCGCTGTGTATCGCGCCCGACGAGGATCTGCTGGTGGATCGCGACCGACCCGTCCTTGCGCTCCTCATACTTCTCCGTGTCCACCGCGCTGGCGTAGGGCAACTCGGCGTGGAGCTGGAGGTAAAGCTGCTCGCGGGTCACCTCGGCGGCGAGCATCCGGTCGGTCGCGTCGGAAACCTGGTCCTCCGGGTAGTGCCACGGCCCGGCCGGAACCCGCGCGGCAAGGGCGGACTTCAGATCCGCCACCCCGTCGCCGGTGGCGGCGCTGACCATGAAGATCGTTTCCGGGTCGATCGCCTGCTGCACGCGGGTGGCGGTTTCCAGCAGCTTGCCCTTGTCCGCTATATCGACCTTGTTGAGGATGACGATCTTGGGCTCGGGGCGCGCCTTGATCGTCTCGATCAGCGGCTCCAGCCGGCCGGTCAGCCCGGTCTTGGCGTCGATCACCAGCGCGATCACATCGGCATCCTGCGTGCCGCCCCATGCGGCGGCGACCATCGCCCGGTCCAGCCGGCGCCTTGCCTCGAAGATGCCCGGCGTATCGACCAGCAGGATCTGCGCCGGCCCCTCCATCGCGATGCCGAGCAGGCGGGCGCGGGTGGTCTGCGCCTTGGGGCTGACGATCGCGACCTTCTGGCCGACGAGCGCGTTGACGAGCGTGGACTTGCCGGCATTCGGCGCGCCGACCACCGCCACGAGGCCGCATCGCTCCTCGGCCCGGGGCGCGCTATCGGTCGGCAGATCGGGTTGGTCGCTCATCGCAGGGACTCCAGGAGCTTGGTGGCGGCGGCGGTTTCCGCCTCTTGCTTGGACGAACCGTCCGCGCTCGCCTCACCGGCACCGCCGATCGAGACGGTGACGGTGAACAGGGGGCTATGATGTGGGCCGCTGCGGCCGGTCATCGCATAAACCGGCGGCTTCAGGTTCTTGGCTGCCGCCAGTTCCTGCAGCGCGGACTTGGGATGCTGGGGCGCGCGGCGGCCGGCATCGACGCGGTTGCCCCACGCGCGGCGAACGAAGGTTTCTGCCGTGGCGAAACCGCCCTCCAGAAACAGCGCACCGATCAGCGCCTCCAGCACGTCGCCCAGCACATTGTCGCTGTCCGCCGCGCCATCGTCCCGCGCCTGCTTGCCGAGGCGGAGGTGCGGGCCAAGGCCGATGTCGCGCGCCACCTCCGCACAGGTCTCGCGGCTGACGAGCGCGTTGATGCGGCGCGACAGCTTGCCCTCCGGCTCGTCGGGAAGCAGCTGGAACAGCCAGGTCGCCACGACGAGCCCCAGCACCCGGTCACCCAGGAATTCCATGCGCTCGTAATTGTCCGCACCGTGGCTCGAATGGGTGAGCGCGCGGCGGAACAGGGCAGGATCGATCGGGCGGTGGCCGAGGGCGGATTCGATCCAGCCCGGCAGGGGATCGGCAGTCATTGCCGCCCGATGCTACGTCCGGGCTCTCCTGTCGAGCGGGAATGGTGCGCCGGCGAGGTCACGGCCGAGCTTAAAGCCGCGATGCGCGTATTTCCTTGGCGGTCATGAACTCGATCAACGCCGGCTGGCCGGCCTGTGTGGCGGCGATGCCGCGGCGGATCGCATCGGCGATGTCCTCCGGCCGCTCGACCCGCTCGCCATAGCCGCCAAGCGCGCGGGCGAACGCGGCATAGTCGCCCGAAATGTCGGTCGATCGGAAGCGATCGGTGGCGATCGGCATCACCGGCAGCTCGATCGCCATGGCGTGGTTGTTCAGCAGGATCGACAGGATCGGCAGCCGTTCGCGCACTGCCGTCTCGAAATCCATGCCGGTAAAGCCGATCGCCGCATCGCCCCAGACGTTGATGCACAATTTGTCCGGGCAGGCGAGCTTGGCGCCCATCGCGAGCCCCAGCCCGTAGCCGAGCTGCGTCGATTTGCCCCAGCCGATATAGCTGAGCGGCGTCGTCGTCTTCCAGAACGGGGACAGCTGATCGCGTGGGCTCCCCGCATCGTGGGTGATGATCGTGTTCGCGACGTCCACCGTGCGCTGCAACTCCCACAGCACCCGGTACGGGCTGATCGGGGCGTCGGTCGATTCGAGCAGCGGCAGCCATTCGGCAAGCCATTCGGCTTCGATCGCCTTGATTTCGGCGGCGGCGGGGGCGGAATCGCGCGGTGCATCGATCAGGTCGCGGCAGGCATCGATCAGCATCGCCAGGGTCAGCTTCGCATCGCCGATCAGTGCCTGCGCGCACACCACCTTCTTGTTGAGATCGGCAGGATCGAGCGTGGCGTGGATCACGGTCTTGCCCTCGGGCATCCGCACCCCGAACGCGGTATCGGAGAAGCTGCAGCCGATGCCGAGGATCACGTCGGCCTCGTCAAGAAAGTGGCGCACCGTCCGCGGGATCGCCGCGCCGCCCGAGCCGAGTGCGAGCGGGTGCGTCTCGTCAAACGCGCTCTTGCCCTCCAGGCTGGTCGATACCGGGGCGGCGAGCAGTTCGGCGAGCGCCTTCAGCTCGTCATACGCCTCTGCCCAGTGGACGCCCTGGCCGGCGTGGAGGACGGGCCGGCGGGCAGCGACCAGCGTGCGTGCCGCCAGGGCCACGGCCGCGGGATCGGGTGCGGATCGGGTGCGAACGACGGGCTCGTAGGTGAAGTCGCCGATCTCCTCGTCCAGCACGTCGTACGGCATTTCCACGATCACGGGGCGGAAGCGTCCGTTGCGCAACTGGGTGAAGGCGCGGCGCAGGATGTTAGCGGTCTCGTCCGCCAGCAGGATCGGCTCGACCGTCTTGGCCACGCTGCGCATCGATACGGTGGCGTTGTAATTGTCCGGCACGAACGCGGTGCGACGGCCGTAACCCTGCGGCAGCACCAGCACCGGCACGCTTTCGGCATAGGCCTGCGCGACGCCGCCGTAGGCGTTTTCCGTGCCCGGCCCGTGCTGCATCGCGAACACGCCCATCCGGCGGCCGCGGCTGAGGCGGGAGAGCGCGTCTGCCATGTGCAGCCCGGTGCGTTCCTGGCGGACGATTACCGGGCGGATGCCGATCTCGGCCGCGCGTTCCAGTACGGCGTTGCGCGGATAGCCGAAGATCACGTCGATCCCCTCGCGCGCCAATATGTCGGCGATTGCGGCGCTGACCTTCATCCGGCATGTCCTCCCCGTCTGTTCTGCGACCAGCTAGAGCCTTGGGCTTGGCTATGCAGTATAATTCGAAACGGCTGGTGCGATCCGGCGAAGCAAGGGAAGAATGATGGCGCTTACTCTGAAGGATGCCGATGCGATCATCGCCGGCGCATTGGCGGCGGCGGGCGAGGCCGGGTTCCAGCCGCTCGCCGTGGTCGTGCTGGACGAGAGCGGCAACGTGAAGGCGGCGGCGCGGCAGGACGGCGCGAGCATGTTCCGCTTCGACGTGGCGCTCGGCAAGGCGTGGGGCGCGGCGGCGATGGGGGCACCCAGCCGCAAGCTGGCGGAGAACGCCAAGGGCAACCCCAACTTCTTCGTCACGCTTGCGGCGACGGCGCAGGGTCGGTTCCTGCCGCAGCCGGGCGCTGTGCTGATCCGCGATCCGTCCGGCACGATCCTCGGCGCAGTAGGCGCGAGCGGCGACACCGGCGACAATGACGAGGTGGCGTGCCTCGCGGGGGTGAAGGCGGCCGGCTTCAGCCCCGACTGATCCGCATGATCGGTGGCGCCGTTCCCTATCGAGGGAAGGACGCCACCGCATGTTCGAACATCTCCCGATCCTCGGTGATGAACGCCGGCCCGAGGGCATCGCGCAGCAGCGAAATGGTTTCGTGGATCGGCGCCAGATCGTCGGCATCGACGAGGTTGCGGCGGTGCAGCGCCCGGAGCGTCTCCGAAGACGCGACCAGCGCGATCTGGGCGATGGCATGGATGAAGGCGGTGTGCCGGGCTGCCTGCACGTCGAACGGCTCGTCCGGATCCGCGGGAACCTGCAACTCCGGAAGTTCGAGTGGTTCGCTCATCACAATGTCTCCCCGGTCGCCGGTGATGATCCGGCGTTCGGGTGGACAACCCGGCCGTGCGGCGGCTGTTCCCGCCGGCCCGATATTCGCAGACTCCGCGCCACCGTTCCGATTGGCGCCCTATAGCCGCGGTCGCCCTAATGTGCAGGGATTACGGAACCTTGGCTTCCCCGGCTCGCTTGATCGGCGGACCAGCGCGTGTGCGGCGTTCAATGTGCCGCTCCTGTGCCAAAGCCATGAGGAACCCCCACATGACCGAACGCAAATTCGCCATCGTCACCGGCGCGTCGACCGGCATCGGCGCGGAGCTGGCGCACATCGCGGCCCAGAATGGCTATGACCTGATCGTCGCCGCCGACGAACCACTGATCGAGGCGTCTGCCGCCGACATCCGCTCGCATGGCGGCACCGTGGAAGCGGTAGAGGCCGATCTTTCCACGCTGGAGGGTGTCGACACGCTGCTGGCTGCGGCCAGGGGCCGGCAGATCGATGCGCTCTTCGCCAATGCCGGGCGGGGCCTGGGCCGTGGCTTCCTCGATCAGGACGTGGCCGAGTGGCGCAAGGTGATCGACACCAACATCACGGGTACGATCTATCTGCTCCAGAAGGTCGGGCAGCAGATGAAGGCCCGCGGCGAGGGAAAGATCCTGACGACGGGATCGATCGCCGGCTTCATGCCCGGCACGTTCCAGGCCGTTTATAATGGCACGAAGGCGTTCATCGACAGCTTCACCGAGGCGTTGCGCGCCGAGCTGAAGGATAGCGGCGTCACCGTCACCTGCCTGATGCCGGGGCCGACGGAGACCGAGTTCTTCGATCGCGCCGACATGCTGGATACCAAGGTCGGCACGCAGGAGAAGGACGATCCCCGCAAGGTCGCGCAGGCCGGGTTCGATGCGCTGATGAACGGCAGCGGCCACGTCGTTTACGGGCTGAAGAACAAGCTGCAGGTTGCCGCCGCGCATATCCTGCCCGCCGGCATGGTCGCCGAACAGCATCGCAAGATGGCCCAGCCCGGCAGCGGCGAAAGCTGAGCGCCGGGCGCGGGCGGGGCCGGGGGCGGGGGCGGGCGAGAACGTCGCCCGCCTCCCGCCCGGCCGTCATTCGTTGATCGCGGTGCGCACCATCGCATCCCAGATCGCGGCTGGTTCGGCGCCTGCCGCAGCCCCCGCCGCGCACATTTCCGCATCCGGGCCGCGCAGCGTCCGCAGCACCGCCAGGGCATCGTCGACATGATCGCGCCAGTGCATGTCGACCAGATCGGAGGCAGAGGTTCCATCCCGCGCCTCGCCATGGGCGTTGCCGCTATATTGCTGCCCCGCCAGCACCCGCGCCACGCGCTCCACGATAATCATCCAGTGCCTCCTTCCGGTTCGTAGCTCACTTCGTCAAACGCCGTGGCCACGCGGAGTTCCCGCCGCACGTTTCAATCCTGCCGGGCAAGGAGCGCGAGCGCCCGCTCGACCGCGGGATCGCGTCCGGCGCGCAGCGCGGCGAAACCGGGATCGACGACATGGCGCGGCGTGAAGCCGACCCCTTCCAGCCGGCGATCGGCCGACGTGCGGATGTCGAACTCGGCAACGGAAAGCTCGCCCCCGTCGGGCAGCGAAAACCGGGCTGCGCCGGTCAGCGCGCCGGCAGTCCGCTGACCGATCGTGATGCCGCGCCCGGACTCCTCGACTGCGGCGGCGATCGCCTCTGCCCCGCTGGCGGTGCGCGGGCCGACCAGCACGGCGAGCGGCCCGGCAAAGGCACGGCGGCCTGCACCCAAGGTCGGCACGTCGAGCGGGCCCTTGCGGCCGATCCGGCGCAGCAGCGTCTGCTTGCGGGAGAAGAAGCCGCCGGCGACCCGCGCCACCGATACCGCCTCGCCCCCGTAATTCTCCCGCAGGTCGAGGATGACCGCGGCCGGATCGGCGACGGCGATCTCGTCGGCTATCCAGCGATCTGGCCGCCCGTCGAACCAGTCGAGGCCGATCAGCAGCACGTTGCCCGGCAGCAGTGTCGCGCGCCGATCGGGCACCGGGGGCAGCAGCGCACCCGTCAGCCTCAGCGGGTGGGTGCGCCCGGTCTCGTCGGCGAAGACCAGATTGGCGACCTCGCCGGGCGCAGGATGGTAGTCCGTCTGCGGCGGCCTGCCGTTCACGCTGACCAGCCGCCAGCCGATCTGCACCCCCGATGCCGCCGCCGGGCTGTCCGGCTGGATCGCGAAGACCTGCCATCCGCCATCCGCCTCCGCCGTCGCAAAGCCGAAACCGCCGTGTGTGCCGCCCTCGCGGAGGGCGTCGAAGCGGACGCTTGCCGGGTCGTCGGCGAAGACGTGGCTATCGCCCAGCGTCGCCAGCATCTCGCGGAGCACCGCGTAGAGCGCACGGCCGTCGGCCGCGGAAATGGCCCGCGGGCGGAAGCGCGCGCGCGCCGCCTCCCATTCCGCACCGCGCCTGTCGCGATCCCAATAGTGCCCGTCGACGAGCGACCAGGCGCGATCGAACACCGCAGCATTCAGTGCCGGGTCGTAGGCGGGGGGCGCGGTGGCGAGCAGGAAGGCGAGGATCAGGGTGTTCATGCCGGGCCTAACGCACCAGTGCGCCGCGGGATCACGGCGCCACCGCATCGAACGCGCAGCGCAGCGTCAATTCCGTCGGCTCACGCCGGAACAGGATCTCGCTGCAGCGATCCAGCCGGTCGCGGCCGATCATGATCGCTGGCCATCCCACCTGCGCGCGCCGGTGGCGCTGGACGACGATATCGCCGCGCCGCGCCGCTTCCCGCGGGAGTTCGTGCTCGCCGCGGAAATCGCCGATCCGTACCGGCACCTCGGCGATGCGGAACCCGGCGATCAGCGGTGGCCGATCGAACGCGATCGTGCGCGCCGGCCGCATGACACCGAAGGCGGGTGCGACATCGAAGCCATTGCCGACGAACCTGCCACCATTCGCCTTGGCCAGGATCGCGCCTGCAGCGGCCGTTGCCAGCGTGCTGGCCTGGCTCAGGGAAAAGCCGACGAACAGCGCGCCCGCCTGGGTCTGCGTCACGGCGGAAAGCCCCGTCTCCGCCCGGCGGACGAGCGGCAGGCGGAGTTCCGCCCCGCCGCCCAAGGCGCCGCTGCGGACGAAACGGACGCGTTCGTAGGGCAGCAGATCCGGCCCGATCGCGCCATCGCTGCCGGTGCAGCAATCGCGATCATAGGTGGAAAGCGTCAGCGGCACGGTAACCCCGTCGAACGTGACGGGGGCCGCGGCGTTGCGTTCCGTCAGTTCGATGCGGCCGACGAGCAGGCCCATGCCTTCCTCGAACGCAAGGGGCAGCCGCGCCGCCGCCGCCGGGTTGAGTTCCAGCGAGTTGCGCCGGTCGAGATCGACGCGCAGCCGCAGCGCGATCCCCCCGATTCGCGCCTCGACGATCGGATCGGCGATATCGAGCACCAGCTCCGGCCGGAAGCGCGGCGGCTCCGGACGCGGCACGCAGCCGGCGAGCAGGATCGGCACTACCATCACCAGCGATCGTGACAGCCAGGAACGGGCTTGGCGGGGCGTTCCTACGGCATGGCGCAACGGCATCCTCCGCCCCTGTTCTCCATTCCCGGCGTAGCGCCGATCCGCGCCGCCGGGAAGCGGCAGCGCATCCGCAAGGTTTGGGGCGTCAAGCGATCTTTACCATTCCCCGGCCCCGGTCCGCTGTTCTAGACGGGCGCCGTGCCGCGCCGGATTGCCGTTCTTCTTGCCGTGCTGCTCGGCATCGTCGTCGTTGCGGCGGCATGGGCCCTGTCCGGGCTGTACCGCGCACCGAAGCAGCCGCGGCCTGCGCCCGTCGCGGTGATCGATGCACCGCCGATCGCGGCAGGCCGGATCGATTATGCACGGCTGGACGAACGGCTCCGCCGCCTCGTCGCCGAGGACGAGATGGCGGGTCTGGCGGTGGCCGTGATCGATGGCGGCAAGATCAACTTCGTCAAAGGCTATGGCGAGACGGTTGGCCGCAGTGGCGAAAAGGTGACGGCAGAGACGGTGTTCCGCTGGGCGTCGGTCTCCAAGGGGCTGGCCGCGACGATGGTTGCCGCGCTGGCGGAACAGGGCGAGCTGTCTCTGGACGATCCGATCGCGAAGTGGGCGCCCTCCCTTAAGCTGCCCGATCGCGGCGAGTGGCGGACCAGCGTCGCCGACGTGCTGTCCCACCGGGTCGGCATCGTATCGAACGCCTACGACCTGAAGCTGGAGGAGGGGGCGGACACGAAGGCGCTCCGCAGCAGCTTCGCCGAACTACCCAGGATCTGCGATCCGGGCACGTGCAGCGCGTATCAGAACGTCGCCTTCGATGCCGCCAGCGAGATCGTCGAGCGGGTAACCGGGCTGCCATATGAGGCGGCGGTGCGCGCCCGCTTGTTCGATCCGCTCGCGATGACCAGCGGCAGCGTGTCGCGCGATGGGCTGGTGAGCGCCAGGAGCTGGGCGCGGCCGCACCTCGGCAAGTCGCGCCCGCTGGAGGTGCCGGATGCATATTACCGCGTGCCGGCGGCGGGCGGGGTCAATTCGTCGATCTACGATTTCGCGCTGTGGATGCGGGCGCAGATGGGGCTGGTCCCGCGCGTTCTCTCCCCGGCGTTGCTGGACACGATCCACCGCCCGCGGGTGGCGACCCCGGTCGAGCAGCGGCGCGTCAGGCGGTTCGGCGATCGGCTGCGCGACGCCCGCTACGGCCTTGGCTGGCGGGACTATGATTATCTGGGGCATCGCGTGATCGGTCATCTCGGCGGGGTGCGTGGCCACCGCTCGTCGATCCTGTTCGATCCGGAACTCAAGACCGGCGTCGTCGCGCTGTGGAACTCCTCCAGCTCGCAGCCGGTAGGTATCGAGGTGGAGGTGATGGACATGGTGTACGGCGTGCCGTTCCAGGACTGGATGGAGCTGGAAAATCCGCGCCACCGCACCTCCGCGCGCGTGCCCGACGAAGCCTCAGCGCGCCGCCTGGAGCAGGCACCACGCCGCTAGCGTGACGACGCAGAAGACCGGCCATGACCAGGGCACCGCCGTGCCGCCCGGCCCATGGATCAGGATCGTTCCGAGCATGCCGGAGAGCGGGCCATCGATGCCGCTCATCGTGAAGGGCACGGCGATGCCGCCTATCCCACCCAGCATGATCGCCTTGGTCAATGGCATGTGCCTGGCCTCGCCCGGATCCCGGCCTCGCCCGGATCTCTTGAGACCAATAGAACCAAGCGGTTACGCTTCGCTTAATGCGATGGAGCGCCGCGGCCGAGCCGGGCGCGGACGATCCGCCAGAGCAGCAGGTACGAAGCGATCGAACCCGCCAGGATCGCCAGCGCCGCACCGATCGAGCCCAGCCAACGCGGCAGGATCAGCATGAGCGCGAGGAGGACCGCCGTCGCCACGAAGCGCAGCTTCAGGGCAAGGCCGGGCCGGCCGAGCGCGATCAGCGCAGGTTCGAAGCCGACGGCGGCGAAATCGATCGCCGCGGCGGTGCCGAGGACAAGCAGCACCGGAAAGACGTAGAGAAACTCTTCCCCCGCGATGAGCCCCAGCACTGGCCGTCCGATCAGCAGCAGCGCCAGGAAGACGATTCCGGCCCCGACGGCGGACATCCGCACCGTGCGGCGGAGCAGGCGATCGAAATCTGCATTGCCCCCCGCGTCTGCCGCCCGGCTGCGCACCAGTTCGGGGAATATCGCGCGGGCGAGCAGCTGGGAGAGCTTGGCCAGCGCCTGCGCCAGCTGCTGCGCCAGCCGGAACCCGCCGGCGGCGGCCGGAGCCACGATCAGGCCGACGAGCAAAACCGCGAGCTGCTTGCCGCCGAGATCGAGCGAGGAGGCGAGGTTCGTCGTCGCGGTATAGCCGATCAGCCCCTCGTTTTCCCGAGCCAGCGTGTTCCAGCGCAGTGGCTCGCCAAGGCGCCAGCGCACCTTGCCGAAGCGAACGGCGGCGATCCAGTAGGCGATCGCGGTGATCGCCTCCGCCAGGGCCCAGACGACGAGAAAGCCGATCACGCTCGGCCCGGCCGCCCACACCGCCAGCGCGCCCAGAAAGCGGCCGATCGGGGTGAGTGCGTCGCACAGTTCGGCGGTGGCGAAGCGATCGTGCAGCCGCAGGATGCCGATCGGCGTCCAGTGCATCGACAGGACCAGCAGGATGCTGGCGGCCACCGCCTCGGCCTGGAACGCGGCCGTCCACCCGAACCTGTCGCCCAGCAGCAGGACGCCCGCCGCCACCAGCACCGCGCCGAACAGGGCGCTGGCGACATCGAGCAGGGTGGCGAAGCGCACCAGACGTGCAAGCGCGGCATCCCGCCCGGCATGCAGGTGGGGCATGCCGTAGCGGACGATGATCTGCCAGCTCTGGAACGAACAGAGGCCCGCCACCGCCTGCCCGATGCCGAGTGCCAGCGTGAACTGGCCGAACCCCTCCACCCCCAGGGCGCGGGTGACGATCGCCAGATAGACGAGGCTCAGCGCCGCGCTCACGCCCTTGCCGCCCAGCATCCAGCCGGTGTTGAGCAGGATGTTGCGCAAGGACGCCTGGCGCCCCGCCGGCGCCGCGGGGGGCGGTGCCGCCGTCACGACGTTCGCGCGGGGGTCGTCCGGGCCATGGCGAGGCTCATAGCCACCTACCCCGACCGGCTCAATTGCGAACCGCGGTGGAGCGGCTAAGAGGGCGGCCATCCCGCGCCCCCGGCGCACCAGGAAGGTGAGCATCTTGGCCGAAGCCTTGAACGTCGTGCCCGTCGGCAGCAATTCCACGCGGATCTGGGGCATGACGATCGACGAGCGGCTGCGCCGGCTGGCACGCGCGGCGAAGCTGGGCTTCGCCGCAGATCCGGCGGGCGAGGGGGCGGCGCTGATCGTCAATCGCGGCTTCGTGTTCGATCCGCTCTGGCTGCGCCATTTCGCCGACAGGCCGGGGGAGGTGCTGACGATCGGTGGCGTGCCGGTGATCGCGCACGTCCGCGATTCGGCGGAGCGTGCCGCCGTCGCCACGGCGAGCGCCGCGGATGCTCCGCTGGCCGCCACGACGCTGGCGGTGACCCGCTTCGAGGATGGGGCCACGGTGCTCAACGAAACGCTGCGCAAGCGCGAGCAGCCGTTTGCGATGCGGCTCCAGCCCGATACGGTGCGCGTGGCGGAGCGGGCAAGTTACTTCGGCGCATACAAGGGCGTGACCGATCTGCTCACCAAATATCTGTGGCCGGAATGGGCGCTGGTGCTCACGCGCATTGCCGCAAGGGTCGGCGCCACCCCGAACATGGTGACGACCGTGGGCGCGATCCTGTGCGTCACGGCGATGATCGCGTTCTGGCACGGGCATTACTGGTCGGGCATGGCGATGGGCCTGGTGTTCATGGTGCTGGACACGGTGGACGGGAAGCTCGCCCGCTGCACGATCACCTCCTCGAAATGGGGGGACGTGGCCGATCATGGCATCGATCTGGTCCATCCGCCGTTCTGGTGGTGGGCGTGGGGTGTCGGCCTTGCTGCCTATGGCCGCCCGATTCCGGATGCCACATTCGCCGCTGTGCTGGCGGTGATCGTCGGCGGCTATGTCGTCCAGCGGCTGATCGAGGGGGCGTTCATCCAGTGGTTCGGGATGCACATCCATGTCTGGCAGAAGGCCGATTCGCTTTTCCGGCTGGTCACCGCGCGGCGAAACCCGAACATGGTGATCCTGTTCTTTGCCACTCTCGTCGGCCGGCCGGATGCCGGGCTGATCCTGCTGGGCTGGTGGACGGCGCTTTCGTGCCTGTTCCACCTCGTCCGGCTGGGGCAGGCCTGGGCGATCCGGGCGCGGGGTGGCGCGATCGTGTCCTGGCTGGGCTAGGCGGCAATCATCGGCACGTGCGGGGCTGCCTCGGCCGAGAGGACGCCCGCCAGCCGCGGATCGGCGAACGTCTCGACTGCGGTCGCGAACGGCACGAACCCGCTTTTGCGGTAGAAGCCGAGCGCGGCCGGGTGATCGAGCGTGCACGTATGCACCCACACCCGTTCGATGCCCTTCCGCCACGCCAGCGACAACGCATGTGCCATCAGCCAGCGGCCATGCCCCTTGCCCGTCAGTTCGGGCACGAGCCCGACGAACGACAGTTCGCACTGGCCGCTCTCCCGGAAGTCCAGCTCCAGCAATCCGAGTTCGATACCCGCGCGGTCGATCACCGGCAGCACCTCGACCGCCGGATCGGCGATGATCGCGGTGAGCGCGGCGTCGTCCATCACGAGCCGGGAGAACCATAGCCACGGTTCGCCGACGCGGCGGAACAGCCCGCGATAGGGGGCCACCCTGGGCACCTGCCACCGTGCCAGCCGCAGCGGCGATGCCGGCATCGGCCGCGGTGCGGGCGGGCGCAGCATCTGGAGCGAGGTGACGATCGTCGCTATCTGGCCGGGTGCGACCGGCGTCAGCGCCACCGGCCTACTCCCACGTCGCCACGGGCGGCAGGCTCATCAGGATCGCATCGATGTTGCCGCCGGTCTTCAGCCCGAACAACGTTCCGCGATCATAGACCAGGTTGAACTCGGCGTAGCGACCCCGAAAAGCGAGCATCCGCGCGCGATCGGCATCGTCCCAGGGCTGCTGCATCCGGCGGCGCACGATCCGCGGAAACACCTCCAAAAACGCCTCGCCTACCGCTTGCGAAAAGGCCAGGTTCTCGGCGAAGTCGCCCTCGAGATGGTCGTAGAAGATGCCGCCTTCGCCGCGGTGGACCTTGCGGTGGGGTATCCAGAAATAATCGTCCGCCCACTGTTTGAAGCGCGGATAGTCGCCCGGCCCATGCGCCTCGCACGCCGCGCGCAGCGCCCCGTGAAATTCGGTCGTGTCCTCCGGGTACGGGATGGGCGGGTTGAGATCGGCGCCGCCACCGAACCATCGCTTGGTGGTCGTCAGGAAGCGGGTGTTCATGTGCACCGCGGGTACGTGCGGGTTGGCCATGTGCGCGACCAGGCTGATGCCGGTGGCGAAGAAGCCGGGATCCTCCTCCGCGCCGTGGATCGTCCGGGCGAACTCGGGGGCGAACGCGCCTCCCACCGTGGAGACGTTGACGCCGACCTTTTCGAACACGCGCCCCTTCATCACCCCGCGCACGCCGCCGCCGCCTTCGCCGCCGGCATCGTCGGGCCGGGCCCAGGCGGTGTAATCGAACCGGGCATTGCTGCCGGCCTCGCGCTCGATCGCCTCGAACTCGGCGCAGATCCGGTCGCGCAGCGATTCGAACCAGGTGCGGGCGGTCTGCTGCTCGCTGTCGATCTCAAGCATGGCGGAGGATCATCGCTAAACTCCCAACGGTAGGAGCGGGCGATGCCAGCGCCCGCCCGCACATTCAAGGAGTGCGGGCAAGGATCGCGGGCCATGGCGCGTGCGCCGGGAATGCGGGTTGAAGACGCCGGGGCCCTGTGGTCCACTCGCGGCGGGAGAGGGTGCCTGCAACTTCGCGAAGGGGGAGCGCCTGAATGAACGAACGCCAATATGATCGCCGCCGGTTCCTGCACGGGGGTGCGGCGGGGCTGGGGGCACTGGGGCTGCTCGCTCTGCCGGGGGTGCGCTCCGCTGCCCGCGCTGCCGGGCCGCTGTTCGATCCGGTCGGCCCGATCGTGCCGATCCGCGCGCTGCCGGACCGGCTGTTCCGCATCACCGTGTGCCTGCGCCCGTTCCGCGCCGTGGGCCCGCGGATCGAGACGGAGCAGGTCGGCCGCAAGCTCATCGTCCACAATTACGGACATGGCGGCAGCGGCTGGTCGCTCTCCTGGGGATCGGCGGCGGTCGCGGTGCGCAAGGCGTTCGAGGCGGGCGGCACCGGCGATATCGCGGTGATCGGCGCCGGCGCGCTCGGGCTGACCGCCGCGCTGACCGCACAGCGCGCAGGCGCCAGATCGGTGACGATCTACGCCCGCGAACGCTTCCCCGATGTCCGCTCGGCGCGCGCCACCGGAACCTGGTCCCCCGATTCGCGGGTCGCCCTGACCGACCAGGTCGGACCGGAGTTCGCCGCCGCGTGGGAGCAGATGACGCGCCAGTCGTTCGCGACCTACCAGAGCTATCTCGGCATGCCCGGCAACCCGGTGGAGTGGACCGATCGCTACAGCCTGTCGCAGGATCCGCCGATGCCGGCAGGCGGGGCGGCACACGGCCAGTCGGCCATGGCCGGGTTCATCGATCTGGGCGATCGGGTGCGGGATCTTACACCGCGCGCGCAGGAACTTGCGCCCGGCCAGCATCCTTTCCCGGTGCCGTTCGCGCGGCGCAATTCATCGCTGACGTTCAACGTCTCCACGCTCAGCCACCTGCTGACCGAAGACTTCCTGGCGGCGGGCGGGCGCATCGAACATGCCGAGTTCCACGAACCGGCCGATCTCGGGCGGCTGAAGCAGAAGACGATCATCAACTGCACCGGCTACGGCGCGCGCGCGCTGTGGAAGGATGAAAGCATCGTTCCGGTGCGCGGCCAGATCGCCTGGCTGATCCCGCAGGAAGGCGTCAATTACGGGCTGTCGTACAAGCATCTGAGCGTGCTGGCGCGGCGCGACGGCATCGTCGTCCAGGATCTCGGCGCGGACGACCGCTTCGGCTACAACGACGCCAATGAAACGGTGGACCGCGCCGCCGCAGAGGCATCGGTTGCCGTGCTGGCGGAGATCTTTGCCGGCGCCGCCGCGCCCGGCGCCGCACCCGTGCCCGCCCTGCAGGGCTGAGGCAGGCGCGATCCGGCGCGGGGGTGGGAACCCCCGCGCCGGATGCCCCGATCAGAACTCGAACTTGGCGCCGACGCGCAGGCTCCACAGCGACAGCCGCCCCGGATTGACGAGCGTCGGCGACAGGAAGTTCGAGTAACGATACTGGCCGCACGGATTGGCCGAAGCGCCCGTACCCGTCGCCACGCAGGAGACGTTGACCAGCGGCGCATAGGTGCTGCTGCCGATCACGCCGATCTGGCGGAGCGATCCCCAGTCCTTGTTGATGAAGTTGAGCACGTTCTCCATGTCGGCGAACAGCTTGATACGGCCGGTGCTGATGGCGGGCAGCGGCACTTCCTGATCGACGTGGAGATCGATCTTGAAGAAGCTGGGCGCGCGCTGGCTGTTCTTCTTCACGATCGCGCCCTGCTTCAGCCCGGCCGCATTCACGTAGGCGGACATCGCATCGAACGTCGCCTGGCTGTCGTAGCTGACGAGTGCGTCGGCGGTGATCGACGACATGTTCGGCACGTAGAGCAGGAAGCGGTTGCTCGTGCCCGTCACTCCGAACACGGTGGAGTGGCTGTTGACGAAGTTCGGATCGTTCATCGTCAGGCTGTACGGCAGGCCGGAGCGGCGTTCCCCGAACAGGCTGAACCGCGTCTTGTAGTCGCCGAAGAAGGCGTGATCGTAATCGAGGTGGAACTTGATGCTGTTGCGCACCTCGTAGATCGACGTGCCATAGGCCGGGCGGTTGGGATCGATCATCGCGGCCTGCCCGTAGGAGCCCGAAGCGGTGGTGCCGTTCATCGGGCTGAACTCGGTCACGTCCTGGAAGGTGTAGCTCGCGCCCACGTTCAGATCGAAATCGAACTGCTTCTCGAACCGGGCGACGGCAACGAGCGAGTGGCCGCGCTTCGTGTTGGTCAGGAACAGATCGTTGTTCGGGTTGCCCGCGGTGGTGGTGCCGTAGCGCGGCCGTCCGTCGGGCAGGGTGCCGATTTGGGTAAGCCGCAGATCGAGATAATAAGGCGCGTTGTTGGTGAAGCCGTAATAGACGTCGCCACCGAACGTCCAGCCCGAGCCCAGCCAGTCGAACTCGGGCCTGTAATCGGCCGAGAAGCTCGTCTTCCAGGTGGATTGCGGCTTGTAGTCCGGGTCCATCGAGTTGGTCGGCGCCAGCGCGATCGATCCGGTATTGGTGTTGAGGTAGTTCAGCACCGCGGACGAGAAATTCGCCCCCGTGACGCCGTTGAGCGCGCCCGCGCAGATCGCCGCCCGATCGGGCACGCTGGCCGGGACGTTGCAGTCCGCCGCGGTGCGCTGGATGTTGATCGCGTTGTTCAGGACGCCCGGCACGGAGAAGCTGTTGCCGATGAACACGTCCGGCGACCCGCCCGAGAACAGCCCGATGCCGCCACGCAGCTCGAGCTGATCGGTCGCCTTCCACGTCAGGCCGAAGCGCGGCTGGATGACCGTCTTGCCGCTATACTGGAACGTGTTCGGAAAGCCGAAGCGGCCAAGGAAGGCGGTGTTGAGCGGGGGGCGATCGTCCATCGCGAACAGATCGCTGCGCACGCCGTAGGTGACGTTCAGGCGGTCGGTCACGTCCCAGCTGTCCTGCAGGCCGAAATGCCACTGCTCGTACTGGAAGTTGGCTTCGATATCCCCCAGGTTGCCGGTGATCGCGCCGCCCAGCGCGAAGGTGCCGGCGCGTCCGGCGGCGAAATCGGCGATGGAATCGAAGTAAAAGCTGCCGAGCGCGTTCTGCACGAAGACGTTGCGTGCCTTCTGGTGATCGTAGGCGACCTGCAGCTTCAGGCTGTGATCGCCATATTCCCAGCGGGTGACGAGATCGACGCCGTAGCTGACGGTCTGCACCAGATTGGCCTGGCGGAACTGATCCGGCCCGAAATACAGCCGCGCCGCCCCCGGAGCGGCGGCGTTGCCCTGGGAGCAGGTGATGAGGTTGCTGTTGGCGGCGCCGTTCGCCTGCGTCGCCGCGGTCGGATCGAGGCAGACCTGGAACTGGCCGAGGGACCTCGCCCCGAGTGCCGAGGGCAGCAGATCATATTCGCGGTAATTGCCGCGCAGCTCGGTATGGAAGTTGTCCGACCAGTCGGAATTCAGCTGCACCGTGGCCGAATCCACCGTTTCCGGGCGATTGTAGAGGTTGGACGCGTAGGAGAGCGCGGGGCTGGTGGGCGAGACGGTCGAGAAGCCCGGATCCTGGCCCACGACGCCCTTGTTGTGGATGTAGGTGGCGCTCAGCCGCTGGCCGTCGGTGACGTTCCAGTCGATCTTGGCGGTATATTTCTCGTCCTTCTCGATGAACGAGTTGAGCAGCCCGAGCGTGTCGTAGCCGTAGCGGCTCTGTGCGATCTGGCCGATCTGATCGAGCTGCGTCTGCGTGACGTTCGGCACGACGTTCGGAAAGCCGGCGAGGCCGAAGTTGACGGGCGTGCTTTCCTTCAGGTTTTCATAGGAGAGCGCGAAGAACAGCGTGTCGCGGATGATCGGGCCGGAGAGGAAGCCGCCGAAATTCTTGCTCTTGAAGTCCAGGTTCACGCTGCCGGTCCGGTTGGCGAAGCTGGGCTTGGTGCGGTCTCCGGTCAGGCTGTCGTCGCTATAGGTGTAGAAGGCCGATCCCGAAAACCTGTTGTTTCCCGAACGCAGCACGACATTGATTGCGCCGCCCTGGAAATCGCCTTCGGTCACGTCGTAGGGTGCGGTCTTCACCGTGAACTGCTCGATCGCGTCGAGCGGCACCGGGCCGCGTGCGGTGGGCAGGCCGCCATTGTTCAGGCCGAAATTATCCGAGAAACGCTGACCGTCGACCGAGAAGCGGTTGAGCCGCGGGTTCTGGCCGGCGATCACGATGCCGCGCGAATTGGGATCGATGCTGGCGAACGGATCCCGCCTGGCGAGATCGCGAATGTCGCGCTGGACGGAGGCGACACCCTCGATCGCCTCACGGCCGAGGGCGGTGATCGGCCCGCTCGAAAGTTCGACGGCGCGGGTGCGCCCGCCGGTGACGACGATCTCCGCCCCCTGATCGAGCATGACGGGCAAGCGAAGCGGCTGTCCGGCGGTCAGCTGCACGCCGGTGATGCTCGTCTCGGGATAATTCGGGGCGACGACCTTTACCGTGAACGGACCGCCGACGCGCAGGCCGGACGCGGTGAACGTGCCGTCCTCCCCGGTGGTGGTGGTCGCGACCGTGCCCGAGGGGACGTGGGTGACGGTGACGGCCGCGCCGGCAACCGGGGCATTCGCCGCGACGACGGTGCCGCGGATCGAGGAGGTGACCTCCTGCGCCTGCGCCGCGCCCGCCATGCAGACCGCGATCGCCGCGATGCTGCCTGCCCTGAGAAGATCCCGCATGTCGCTCTTGCCCCTTTGTTGTATGTCTATTGCGCCGGCGCGGCGCCGGCCGCTGCCGGTGATCCGGTGCTCGCGTCCGCCGCCCTGGCATTGCCGCCCTGGCCCGGCAGGACATCGCGGTACGTCGCCCAACCGGCCGCCAGCGCGTCGACCACGCGGTTGCCGACAAGGAACGCGGCATCGAGCGCGGGTTGCAGGGCGGAAAGGCCGCCGGCCTCGGCGACCAGGCTGGCAACGGCGTCGCCTCCGCCGGGTGGCATCGAATAGTTGCTGCCGGTCCGCAGCACGAGCAGGCGGGCGGGATCGGCATGGCCGCTGCGGCCGAGCATCGCGAGCGCACCTGCGACGCCGCTATCCTCCATGGCGGTCATCACGAACCGGCTCTCGCCGTTCGTCCAGTAGCTGACCCATCTATCGACATGGGCGTTCATCAGCGCGCCGTGCCAGAAGGTCTGCCCGGTCGCTTCGGCGCCGGTCGTCACGCTCGGCGGGCGGAGGGCCGCCGGGAAGGCGGCATAGGGTGCGCGGATCTGCCTGAGTACGGGCGTGTCGGGCAGCACGCTGTCCCGCGTCAGCCCGAACGCCCAGTCGCGCAGGCCCTTGTTCAGCGGAAAGAGGTTATACTCGCTATTGCCGCGCGGCGCCTGGTAGGGGTGCTTGCGGTCGCGCGGGAACATGCCGGTGCCCCATCCCGCAGGCGCCTCGCGCGGATCGACCGCATAGCCGTAATCGGTATCCACGACATCGCCGATCCATGCCGCCGACCCGACCGAGGCCGTCTCCGGATTGACCCCGGCGATCGCGGCGACAAGCCAGTAAGCGTGGGAGAGATCGAAGCGATCGTCCAGCCCGAGCGCCATCGTCGATGCCGCCGCGCGGTTCGTGCCGATGCCGGTGGAGAGCAGGAGCGCGCGGCGCGTCGGATCGTAGCGGAGCGCACGGAACCCGGCCGGGAAGGGCAGGGCCTGCGGCATCGCACTGGCCCACGCCTGGTATTCACCGGCGCGGTCGCCGGTATCGGCGCCGATCTCGAACGCGGTGACGATGACGACGCGAATCTCGATCGGCTTGACCGCGGGCGCACGCGCATCGACCCGTCCCGCGGAGGCGATCGCCACCACGCTCAACAGAAAAAGATGAAAACCACCCCGCATGGGCCCCCGATCGCTGTGGCAGGCCCTCTCCCGGATGTTCCACTTCTTGGGAGTGGATGCGCGCGCTAGGTATCAGAACGGGCATGCCTCGCAAGCCGGTGCGGCAGGGATAACCAACATCCCTGCCGATCGTGTCTTCAGGGAAACAGCTTGCGGAATCCTATCGTGACCGTGCGGCCCACCGGATCGAGGTAGCCGGGCTGATAGCGCAGCGGCGTCGATCCGTTGCCGTCGCTCACGCTCTGCCGGGCGTTGAACAGGTTGTTGACCGACAGGGTAAGCCGCGCCCCGCGCAGGAAGGGATGATCGCGCAGGACCTGCGGCATCTGGCCGAAATTGGCGAACAGCCGCAGGTTCGCGGTGGCAAGATCGGAAAAGCGCAATGTTCCGCTGCCGCCGCCGAGTACGTTGTCGACGCGGGTGCCGCTCTGCCAGTTCGCACTGAGCCGCGCCCCCAGCCCGTTGTTCGTATAGCCGGCCTGGCCTTGCAGTTCGTGGCGCGGCTGGCCGCCGCTGTTGCCGATGGCATCGCCGTCCAGCAGGTCGAGCGCGGGCAGGCCCGGCGCAATCAGCACGGACTCGGTCAGGTGCCAGGTATGGTAGAGCGCGAATTGCAGCCGCCCACCGCCGCCACCACCACCACGCCCACCGCGTCCGCCACCGCCCGCCCCGCCGGAATAGCCGCCGCCAAAGCCGCGTCCGCCACCGCGCTCGCCGTCGGCGCGCGTGCCCTCACGGGCGGCAGAGCTTGCCGGATCGGACGTGCCGGGCGGGGTGCCCTCCGTGCCGTCCCGCGCACCGCCGGTCTGCGGCGCGGCGCCGTCGCGCTGCCGCCTGTCACCGCGGCCGAACAGCGCGCGCAGATCGGCCGGGCGGTCCTCGGGCTTGGCGCCCGCCGCTCGCCACGCCTCGATCTCCTTCTGGATGCGGGACTTGAGCGGCACGGAAAGGTTTACGCCCCAGAGCAACTGCGAACTGCGCGACCGGGCGAAGTTGATCGGCCGCGCATCGACCTGGAGGAGCGCGCCATCCTCGTCGCGGATGAAGCGATCGGCGAACGCCGCCTCGATCTGCGGGGTCGCGCTGGGGAACCCGGCGATCGGATTGTCGGTACGCGCGCGGCTATAGTTGGCAGTTACCGTCAGATCGGGCTTGTCGAACGGCTTCAGGGTGAGCGCGATGCGGCTGACGTTCCGTTCGCTTGCGCGCAGGGCAGGGTTGGCGCCGCTGATCTGCGTGACGAACACCGTCTGCCCGGTCGTATAGTCGAACAGCGGCAGGTTCGGCGTCACCACCAGCGGGTTGTTCAACTGCTGCCCGGAAGGTGCGGTGCGATCCTGGTTAGCCGACGCGATCAGGCGGATCGCCGGGATCGGCGTCCAGCGCACGCCGTAGCCGAGGCTGCTGAGCGTGCCGAAGTCGGAGAGGTGCTGCGCCCCGGCATTGGCGTTGAGCGAGAGATCGCCGATCGCCGCCAGCACATCGTTGCGGCGGCTGGCGACGGGGATGTCGATGCTGGCCTGGCCGCTGGCGATGGTGCGATCGAACTCCGCGGAGCGCGCAATCCCGGCGCGCAGCGATCGGCTGCTGAAATCGTTCTGCGACGCACCGACGCGCACCGTCGCGGTGACGCGGCCGGCGGGCAGGGTGAAGAGCGGGCCGCTGAGCAGCAGATCGCCGCCCAAAGCGGAGGATCGCGCCCGCGCGCGATCGGTCAACGCCGATCCCAGCAGGCCGGGTGCGAAGCCGGCGAACGGATTGACCGACGCATCCCCCGCCACCAGCGCCGATTGCACGCCGCCCAGATCGTAGCCCCGCTCCGTTGCGGTGCGCGTTTCGCTTCGGTCGTAATTGCCGGTGAACGACCAGCGCCAGGGCCTGATCTCGCCATTCAGGGTCAGGCCGAGATGGGCGTTGGTGCCCCGCACGCTCTGCCCGAGTGCCCCTGCTTCCTCGAGATAGCGGTAGAGCTGCACCGGCTGGCCGAAGGGGGAGAAGGGATTGCTGTCAGGCAGCAGCAGGTTGGCCCCGGCGAGGCCCTGAAGCGAATCGCTGTCGATCAGTTCGATGCTGCCATTCAGCGTGCCGCTGATGTCGCCGGGCAGCGTCCGGGCGAGGACGGCATTGATCTTCAGGCTCTCGGTGGAGGGGCTGAGGGTGCGGAACCGGCCGAGATCGCTGGCCGCGTTCGTGCCGGCACCGGCCACGAAATCGGCGAGGGCAGGCGCGGCCGTCGCGGCGCCGGCGGGCACGCCGGCGATCGTCACCGCCGCCCCGCCAAGTGCGGAAAGAGCCGGATCGATCTCGCCTCCGCCCAGGCCTGCAACCGTGCCGGCGAGCGAATAGGGCGCGCGGGGCGCCGCCGTCAGGATGTTGCGCTGGCTTTCCAGCAACTGGTCGGCGGCCTGGTATTCTACGTCGAGATTGAAGCGGTTGTCGCCGCGGATGCGCAGCAGGTTGGCGCTGGCGTTGCCGCTGTTGCGGCCGCCCTGCGTCGAAGTACCGGCGCGCGCCTCGGCGGTCAGCGCGCGGAAACGCTGGCGCAGAACGATGTTGACCACCTTCTGGTTGGCCGGATAGCCGAACTTGAGCGACACCTCCTCCGGCAGGATCTCGACGCGGGCGATCGCCTCGGACGGGATGTCCTCAATTTCCTGGAATGAGGAAATGCGCTTGCCGTTGAGCAGGACGACGGGCGCGCCGCCGCCGGCGTTCGTCTGCGGGGCAAGCTCGTTGAGCAGGTCCGACACCGAACTGACGCCATAGGAGCGCACGTCGGCTGCGGACAATTGCTGTTCCGGGCGAATGTCGCCGGACACCGATCCGCGGGGCAGTGCGCCGGTGACGACGATCTCCTCGCCCTCTTCCCAGGCGGAGTCGTCAGGGGCGGCCGCTGCGGCCGCCGCCGGGGGGGCGGGCGGGGAGCCCGGTGCCGGAACGGTCTGTGCCGCGCCGGCGGAGCCGAGCGTCAGGCCCAGGAGCAGTGCCGAAGACGAAGTCGCGATGTTCATGCATTCCCCAATGGTGCCGCCCCCACGCGGGCGATGGTCTTCATCGGCGGACTTGCATCCGCCGGCTTTACGCTGGCTGACCGGCGGCCCCGGACATGATGCCCGGAGCCGATTTTCCGGATCAGCGGATCGCGTTGGCCAGGACAGAGGCGATGAGGCCGCTGGTGATGCCGACCAGAACCGCATCGTTGCCCGACTGGACCCAGCGGTAGCCGCGCGGCGCGTCCCGCAGGCGATACTGGCGCGGGCTGGAGATCACCCGGTAGTTCTGGGCGTAGCGGCTCTCGAAACGCTCGCCCTTGCGCCATGAACGGCGGGCCTGGCGGCGATCGTCGCCGCGGATCTCGACCTTCTTCTGGGTGACGACGCGATTGCCGTTCTGCTTGACGACGGTGCGCTGCGTCTGAACGACGCGGCGATCGTCACGGTCACGATCGGGGGCGGCGAGCACCGGGCTGGTGGCGACGGTGGCGGCGAGCAAAGCGAGGATGAACTTCTTCATGGGGTCAACTCCTTGGTGGGCGCCAGCGGCGTTGAGGAGAGAATGGCGCTCGCCTGTCGCACGCATATGCCGGCGACGGCGATCAATTGTCGCGATTTGTATCGGCGTGCCCCCTGCGCCGGCGCGGCTTTAAACCGGCGTTAATCGGTTTCGGCCATGGCGGCAGGCTATGATAGGCTCGCCCCGGCCATGACCGCCCGCTTGATCGATGCCGTGGCCAGAACCGCGCGCGGCGGGGTGCGCGATGCCATTGCCCGCGCGGCGGACCGTACCGGCGTGGACTTCAACTACCTTCTCGCCCAGGCGCAGAGCGAAAGCGGGCTGAATCCTTTGGCCAAGGCGGCAAGCTCGTCCGCGGCCGGGCTGTACCAGTTCATCGACCAGAGCTGGCTGGGCGTGCTGAAGCAGCACGGCACCGAACATGGCTATGGCTGGGCGGCGGACCGCATCGGCTGGAGCCACGGCAAGTGGCGGATCAGCGATCCTGCGGCGGCGCAGGCGATCTTCGCGCTGCGCAACGATCCCGAAGCCTCCGCGCTGATGGCCGGCGAGTTTGCCAGCGACAACGCCGCGGGGCTGACCCAGGCGCTGGGCCGCCCGCCACGCAGCGCCGATCTCTACTTCGCGCATTTCCTCGGGCTGAAGGGTGCCAGCCGCTTCCTGAAGGCGGCCGATGCCTATCCCGATGCCGCCGCCGCATCCGCCTTCCCGCGGGAGGCGGCGGCAAACCACAGCATCTTCTATCGGAAATCGGGCGAGCCACGGTCGCTTTCCCAGGTCTACGCGCTGATGGCGCGCAAGATCGGCGGGGCCGGGGCGGTGCCCAGCGGCGACGGGTTCGACCGGCCGGTGCGGATGGCCAGGGCAGATCCCGACAGCGTCCGGCTGGTCGACGTGCCGGGATCGGCCGCGGCAAAGCGGGCCGGTGGCGGGGATGCCACGCTGCTGGCACTGGCCGAACGGCACGGACGGATCAATTTGCTTCGGCCCGATCCCAAGCACGCCATGCTGGCCTATCGGATGATCGCCGCCTCGCTCACCTGAGCCGGCGCGCGGGCCCGCATGCTCTGGGGCAACGGGTTCAGGTCCGCGCTCCAGGCCAGCGTGATCGACATGCGGCGGTTGCGCGGATCGTACAGATTGGCGGGCACATAGGGCTCCCGCTCGGCGACACCCTCGATCCGGGCAAAGCGATCCGCCGGAACCCCGCTGCTCGCCAGCGCCTGCCGGGTCGCCTCGGCCCGCGCCGAAGACAGCGTCCAGTTGTTGACGGTGCGGCCGGATGCATAGGGTAGCGCATCGGTATGGCCGCGCACGATCACCGCATTGGGCACGCCGCCGATCACCTGCGCGACCTGCGCCATCAGACTTGCGGCGACGGGCAGCAGGCGATCGTTGCCGAGCCCGAACATCGCGAAATCGGCCTGATCGACCAGATCGATGCGCAGCCCCTCACGCGTCTCCATGAAGCGGATGTTGCGCTTGAGCGCGCGCAGCTTGGCGTTCGCGTCGATCTTCTCGATCAGCTTCTTGCGGAGCGCGGCAAAGCGCGCGCGATCGCGGTCCTTCTTGGCCGCCGCGCCTTCCTTGTCGCCGCCGGTCGCGTCCTTGGGGATGGTGATGCTTTTCGTGCCGGTCTGCCCCGCCTGATGGGGGTAGTTCTCCTTGGCCATCAGCGAATCGCCACCGAACGGGCCGTTGGCACCGGCCGACTTGGATCTCATCTCGACCAAGGTCGGCGTGAAGTAATCGGCGATGCCCTTGCGCTGCTTCTCCGTCGTGGCGCCGAGGATCCAGAGCAGCAGGAAGAACGCCATCATCGCCGTCACGAAATCGGCATAGGCGACCTTCCATGCGCCGCCATGATGGCCGCCATGGCCCTCCGCGACGATCTTCTTGACGATGATGATCGTAGGCCGCTCCGGCTCGTTGCGGCCGCGCTTGGCAGACGAAGCCACGGTTTCAGCGCGCGCGCATGCCATCGAACACATCGGCGAAGGCCGGCTGGTTCGAATGGCTGATGCCGGAGCGCGCCGCCTCGATCACCAGCGGCAGGGGGTGGCCGTGGAGCGAGGCGATGATGATCTGCTTGACGGTGTGATAGATCGCCGCGTCGCTTTCGATCACCTGGCGGCAACGCTGCGCGAACGGGCCGACGATGCCGTAAGCGAGCAGCACGCCGAGGAAGGTGCCGACCAGCGCGGAGCCGATCATCCCGCCGAGGATAGCGGGGGGCTGATCGATCGACCCCATCGTCTTCACCACGCCCAGCACCGCGGCGACGATGCCGAGCGCCGGCAGCGCATCGGCCAGGCCCTGCAGCAGATCGGCCGGGCGCACCGCATCGTGGTGATGCGTCTTCAGCGAATTATCCATGACCTCTTCCACCGCGCGCGGATCGAGCGTGCCGGACGAAACGACCACCAGCCGCAGCGTATCGGTGATGAGGTGGATCAGCGTGCTATCCTTCAGCAGCCGCGGATATTCCGCGAAGATGCTCGATGTCTTCGGATCCTCGATATGCGGCTCGAGCGCGACAGGGCCGTCGGCGCGCAGCATCTTCATCAGGCTCGAGACCAGGAAGATCGCGTCGAGGAAATCCTTTTTCTTGTAGCGCGGGCCCTTGAACACCGCGCCAAGGCCGCCGCCGAGCTGCTTGAGTTCCTTCATCGAATTGCCGGCAATGACCGCGCCGACCGCGGCGCCGCCGATGATCAGCATTTCGTGCGGCACCGCATGCAGCACCGGTTCCAGATGGCCGCCGGTAAGCGCGAACCCGCCGAACACCATCAGCAGAAGCACCACCAGACCCACGGCTGCGAACATCGAAATAACCCCCAGAAGGTACGCGCCGGGCGTATCCGCCCACTCCCTTTCATTAACGGCCGCGATGGCCGAAACTTAAGGTTTCCGGCCCCTTCGCGATCTCGGCGGGCCGCCGCGATCAGCCGAGAATATCGAACAGGTTCTGGCGGTTGAGCCGGGCGAACACGGATTGCGCCGCCTCCAGCGTGTTGAGCTTGGCGGTAATCAGCGCGATCGCGGCGCTCACGTCGGCCCCCTCGATCGCGGTGCGTTCGTCGGTCAGCGTGATGGCGCGATCGCTCAGCGCCTCGCGGCGGGCGTCGATCCGTGCGGCGCGGACCCCGTGTTCGCCGTGAACCTGCGCGACGCGGTCCGATTCGGCGGTGATCGCATCCAGCGATGTTGCCGTCGCTGCCGAGCGGGCATCCGCATCCGTCAGCTCCAGCGCATCCGCCGCGGCCGAGACGATCCCGGCAAGGCCAGCATCCCCGCTGCCGAACAGCTGCGCGCGGGACACCGTGGCGGTGACCTGCATGCCTTCGCCGATCGGAATGGCCAGGGGATTGCCCTCCGGAAACAGGGGCTGGCCGCGGGAATCCTTCTGGGCGGCCATCTGGGTGATGTCGTCGGCGATGCTGCGCAATTCCGCCGCCGCAATCCTGCGGTCGCCTTCCGAATAGGTTGCGGAGCGGGCGGCCACGGCAAGCTCGCGCACACGGTCCAGCGCGGTGGAGAGCGAGAACATCGCGCTGTCCGCGCGGGTCGCGGTGGCCGCCGCGGCATCGGTGTTGACGGCGAAGGCGGCGTCGTCGGCCTGGCTCCGGCGGATCGTGCCGAGCTGGGCGTTGCCCGCCGGATCCTCGGACGGCGAGGTGAGCTTCCTGCCGGTCGAGACCTGCTCCTGCAGCTTGGCGATATCGCGCGACATCGCCGACTGGCGGGCGATCTCGGCGGAGATGCGGGTGCTGGTGCCGCTGATCATGGCGCGAATCCTCAGAAGAGCTGCAGGATGGATTGAAGCGTTTCGCGGGCGACCTGGATCACCTTGGCGGCACCGTCATAGGCTTGCTGAAAGCGGATCAGTTCGGCCGCCTCCCGATCGAGATCGACGCCCGCCACGTCATCGCGTGCGGCGGCAGCGGCATCGCGGCGGGTGCCGGCGGCGCCGGCCTGCGCGCTCGTGGTCGCCAGCGCCTGGGCGTTGAGGTTGATCAGCGCGGACATTCGCGCTTCCGCGCCGGCGGCGCCGCGCAGATCGGTGAGGGTGGCCAGGTTGCCATTGGCGCTGCCCTCGGCGGAGGCGGCGGCGATGGCCGAAGGATCGCTGGTCGACACGACGAGCGTGGCGGCGGTCGCACCCACCGTGAGCAGCGGCGCGCCCGCCGCGCCGGCGGGGGTGCGCCCCTGCGCCTGCCAGCCGTTGATCTGTCCGGCGAAATCGACCGCCAGCGTGTTCAGCGTGGCCGTCGCATCCGCAGTTGCGGCCGCGGCGTCGGCGAGCCCGGCAAGCTTGCCGCCGGTCGCGGTCAGGCGGGCCCCGCCCACGTCGAGCGCGACGCGGCCGTCCTCGCCGAGCGTCAGCCCGATCGTGGCGGAACCGCTGCCGGAGACGAGCGGTGTATCCGGGGCACCGGCCAGCGATACGGCGACGGTGCCGTTCGCGCTGATCGTCGCGTCGATCCCGATCTGGCCGGCGAGATCGCCGAGCAGCCGATCGCGTTCGTCGGCCAGCGCGGCCTTGGCGGTCGATCCCTCCGCCGCGCGCGCGATCGATCGGTTGACCTGCCCAAGCGAGGCGAGGTTGGTGTTCGCCGAAGCGACGGTGGCGGTGGCGTCGGCAGCGATGCCCTGCTGCACCCGGGCCAGCCCCGCCGCGCCCGATCGGATCGCCGCAGCTGCGTCGCCGAGCGCGGACAGCGTGGTGCTGCGGGCGAGGGTGCCGCCGGGATCGGCCGCGAGTCTGGTGGCGGCGGCAAAGAAGCTGCCGATCCGCGCGGGAATGCCGTTATCGCCATCGGGTAGCGCAGTCTCCACGGCGCCCAGCCACTGCGCGCGGGTTTCGGCACTGGCTGCATCGCTTCCGGCGTCGCGCGCGTCGCTCGCCTTGAACGCGTCCCATGCCCGCGTCACCGAAGCCGCCGCCACGCCGCCGCCGGTGACAGACGCGCGGTATAGCGGGCCCGAGCTTGCCGCGGTCGTCTCGCGCAGGGCGACATCGCGCCGCGCGTAGCCGGGCGTCTCCGCATTGGCGACATTGTCGGCGATGACGGAAAGGGCACTGCGATACGCGGTGATCCCAGATGCGCCGATGCGGAGCAGATCGCTCATTTCGGTGTGTCTCCGGTTGGCGCGGCGGCGCGCGCGGCGAACTGCTTTTGCAGCAACTCGGCGATGCCGAAGCCCTTGCCACCGGCCATGCTGTCGGCCAGCCGCGCGTCGGACATGTCGCGGAACTGCTCGCCCGCCGAAGATCCGAACAGTTCGTCGCCAAGGCTTGCCGAGCGCATCGAAGAGATCATCTGCCGCAGGAACACCGCCTCGAACGCCTTGGCGGCTGAGGCCAGCTTGTCCTTTTCCGCCGAAGGGGAGGCGGTGCTGCCGGCGATGCCGCCGATGCCGGGGGTGGCGACGGGGGCGATCACAGGACGATCAGCTCCGCCTTCATCGCGCCCGCCTGCTTCAGCGCCTCCAGGATCGCGACCAGATCGGCGGGCGAGGCGCCCAGCGCGTTCACCGCCTTCACGATATCGGCCAGGCTGGCACCGGGGTGGAAATCGACCATCTGCGCCTTGCGCTCCGCCACTTCGATGCTGCTGGATGGTGTCACTACCGTCTGACCCTTACTGAAAGGTGCAGGCTGCGAAACTTGCGGGTCTTCGCTGACACTGACGGTCAGCTTGCCATGAGCCACCGCGGCGGGGGCGATCCGCACCGCGCCGTTGATGACGACGGTGCCGGTGCGGGCATTCACGATCACCCGCGCGGGGGCGTCGGCAGGCGACACGTCGAGATTTTCGATCTGTCCCATCAGCAGGGTGCGCGCCTCCGCGCCCGGCGGCACGGCGATGGCGATCGTCACCGCGTCCATCGCCCGCGCCCGGCCTGGGCCGAATGCGGAGTTGATCGCCTGCGCGATGCGGCCGGAGGTGGTGAGATCCGCCTCGCCAAGGTTGAACAGCAATTCGGGCGCCTGCGCGAAGCCGCTGTCGACGGCGCGTTCCACCGTCGCGCCGCCGGGGATGCGCCCGGCAGTCGGCACGTTCACCGATACGCTCGATCCGTCCTGCGCGCTGACCCCCAGGCCGCCCACCGCCAGGTTGCCCTGCGCCATCGCATAGATCTGCCCGTCCGCGCCGTAGAGCGGCGCCACGATCAGCGCCCCGCCGCGCAGCGACTTGGCCTTGCCCATGGCGGAGACGGTGATGTCCAGCTTCTGCCCCGGCTTGGCCATCGCCGGCAGATCGGCGGTGATGAGTACGGCCGCCGCGTTCTTCAGCGCGGGGTTCACGCCGGGCGGCAGCGTCAGCCCGAATCGTTGCGCCACCCCCTTCATGCCGAGCGTCGCATAATCCAGGCTGTCGTCGCCGGTGCCGGCCAGCCCGACGACGATGCCGTAGCCGGTCAGCTGATTGGTGCGCAGCCCCTGGAAGCCGCCCAGATCCTTGATCCGTTCGGCCTGCGCCGGAATGGCGGCGGCGAGCGCGACGAGCGCGATGCAGATCGTGGAAAGCAGGCGCACGGCCAATATCCTCAGAACGGGGCGACGCGGGAGAAGAAGCGGCCGAGCCAGCCCTGATGGCTGGCGCGCGCGATCTCGCCCGATCCGGAATAGGTGATGCGCGCGTCCGCCACGCGGGTGGAAAGCACGCGGTTGTCCGGCAGGATATCCGCCGGGCGAACGATGCCGCTGATGCGGATATGTTCGTCGCCGCGGTTGAGCGTGACGAGCTTTTGCCCGCGGACCATCAGATTGCCGTTGGGCAGCACCTGCGCGACGGTGACCGTCACCTCGCCGGTCAGCGCGTTCGACTGCGTCGCCTGGCCCTTGCCGTTGAAGGTGCCGCCGGCGCCGGTCGAGATGTCGGTCGGCTTGAAGAAGTTGAGCGGCCCGGTCGTCGGCGGGGCTATGCCGATATTGCCGGATCGATCGGTGGAGGCCGAATTGGTCTTCACCGCCTGCGTCCGCTCCACCAGCGCGATCGTCAGCGTATCGCCCACCGTCGCCGCGCGTGCGCCGGAGGTGAGCGGGGCGTAGCCGTTGACCGCGTGGAAGATCGCCCCGTCCGCCGGCATCGCGATCGGCCCCACCGGCATCATCGGTGCGAACTCGATATCGGCGGCCAGGGCGCGCGCACGGGCGTGGGACGGCACGGCAGCAAGGCAGGCGATGGCGAGCCCGACCATGACGATGGCGGTGACGAACGGCGGGCGGTTTTTGGCGTTGGCGCGACGTTCCATCATGCCCATCGGCGGGCCGCGGTCGGGCGAGCTGCGACGATCGATCATGTCGCCCACCTCAGAACTGCTGGTTGACGAATTGCAGCATTTCGTCGGTCGATTTGATCATCTTGGAATTGACCTCGTAGGCGCGCTGCGTCTCGATCATGTCGACGAGTTCCTCGACGACGTTGACGTTGGAGCCTTCCAGTGCGCCCTGACGGATCGCGCCGCGGCCATCGAGCCCGGCCGCGCCGGTCTGCGGCGTGCCGGAGGCGGCGGTTTCGCCGAGCAGATTGTTGCCCAGGCTTTCCAGACCCGCCGGATTGATGAAGCGCGCCGTCTCGATCTTGCCGAGTTCGCTCGGCTCGGTCTGGCCGGGAACCGTGGCGGAGACGGTGCCGTCGCTGCCGATGGTGATTGTCTGCGCGCCCTCGGGCACGGTGATGTCGGGCACCACCGGCATTCCCTCGGCCGTGACGAGCTTGCCCTCGGCCGAAAGGTTGAAGTTGCCGGCGCGGGTATAGCCGATGCGGCCGTCCGGCATCGTCACCTGGAAATAGCCGTTGCCCTCGATCGCGACGTCCAGCGAATTGCCGGTGGTCTGGAGCGAGCCCTGGCTGTCGATTCGCGCGGTGCCGGTCATCTGCACGCCGGTGCCCAGAGATTTGCCGATGGCATATTTGTTCTCGGCCGACGATGCCGCGCCCGGCGCGGTCATCGCCTGATAGGCCAGCGTCTCGAAGCTCGCGCGGTCGCGCTTGAAGCCGGTGGTGTTCACGTTGGCCAGGTTGTTGGCGATCACGCGCATCCGTTCGGACTGCGCATCGAGGCCGGTGCGGGCGACGTGGAGGGCGGCGTTGGTCATGTCGGGTCTTTCCTCGCGATCAATCGGGCAGGCGCATCAACTGCGCAGCATCGGTGTCGATATCCTTGGCGGTGGCGAGCATCTTGACCTGGGTCTCCCACGCCCGGCTCGCCTCGATCATCTCGACCAGTGCCTGCGACGTGTTGACGTTCGATCCTTCCAGCGCGCCGCTCACCAGCCGCGCATCGGGATCGGCGGGCAGCGCGCCGCCGCCGCGAACCCGGAACAGCCCGTCCATGCCCTTCACGATCCGCGATCCTGCGGGGCTGGCGAGTTTCAGCCGGTCGATCTCCTGCGGCGTCTTGGGATCCCCGCCTTCGGGAACGATGCTGATCATGCCCTGCGCGTCGATCGTCAGGCTGTCGTGCGGCGGCAGCGTGATCGGCCCGCCTTCGCCCAGCACCGGCGTACCGTCGCCGTTGATGAGCAGCCCCGTCTCGGTGATCTTCAGGTCGCCGCGGCGGGTATAGGCTTCCTCGCCATCCTCCGCCTGCACCGCCAGCATGGCGTCGTCCTGCAGCGCCACGTCCAGCGTGCGGCCGGTTTCCGAGATCGCGCCACCGCGCATATCGGCGGCGACGACCTCTTCGGAGGAAAGCGCACGGCTGTTCAGGCCCGTACCCATCGCCCACAGTGCAGAGGCCGTGGCGATGTCGGCACGGAAGCCGACCGTGTTGGCGTTCGCCAGGTTGTTCGCCGTGGCGGCCTGGCGGGCCATCGCGGTCCGCATCCCCGACATGGAGGCATAGGCAAGACGATCCATCGGCTAGGGTCCGATCAGTTGCGCAGGTTGACGGCGGTGTCGGTCAGCTGGTTGGCGGTATCGATCGCCTTGGCGTTCGCCTGGAAATTGCGCTGCGCCTGGATCAGCGAAACCAGCTCCTCCGTCAGATCGACGTTCGCTTCCTCCAGCGCACCGGACTGGATCGCGCCCAGGCCATCGCTGCCGGCGCCGCCGACTGCCGCCACGCCGGATCGGCCGGTTGCCGCCCAGCTGGCGTTGCCGATCTGGCGCAGCCCATCGGGATTGGCGACGGTGGCGATGGCGATGCGGCCGAGCTTCAGCGTGCTGCCGTCGGCATAGGCGGCGACGACGAGGCCCTTCTCGTCGATCGACAGGTTGTCGAGCTTCGCGGTCTGGCCGGCCGTCGTATTGGTTGGCGGAACCCGCAGGTTGACCGTGCTGGCCAGATCGGTGCCGGTGACCTCGCCGGCATCGTTGACCGGGAGGACCTGCAGGAACGCACCGTCGGCAGTGACGACGTTGTTGTTCGTATCCGTCCGGAACGCTCCGGCGCGGGTGAGGGCGGTCGTGCCGCCTCCTTCGGCGGAGTGCGTGACGAAGAAACCCTGGCCGGAGACGGCGAGATCGAGCGCGCGGTCCGATGTCTTGAAGCTGCCTTGCGTGAACTGCTGATCCATCGAGCGCAGCCGCGTGCCCAGCCCCGGTGAATCCGCCGACTGGAGGGAGGAGGCGGCGACGATATCGCCGAATTCGGTGCGGCTCTTCTTGAAGCCGGTGGTGCCGACATTGGCGATGTTGTTCGACGTGACCGACAGGTCCGTCTGCGCGGCCTTCAGGCCGCTGAGCGAGGTGTAGAAGGACATGGGTGTGTCTCCCTGGAGTAGGTCAGCCGAGGCGGATGGCGTCGGCGGGATCGATGAGGCCGAGCGGGGTGACGAGCTTCGTCGCGCCGCTGGCGGGGGACTGGACGCCGCCGATCGCGGCCCAACTGGCCGTCGTCGGCGCGATTGCCGCACCAGTGGCGTCGCGCGCGGTGACGACGAGCTTGAGCGCACCGCCGCCGGCGGGATTGCCAGCGGCGTCCGTGCCCGCCCAGGCCCAGTCGACTGCCCCCGCCGGCTGCGGGCCGAGATCGATGCCGTGGACGACGTTGCCGTCCGCATCGACGAGGCTGAGCGTCACGCTGGCGGCGGCCGCGGGAAGCGTGATCTGCCCCCCGTAGCTGCCGTCGGCCAGCGGAGTCGCGCTGTTGCTCTCGACCAGCGCGGAGCGGCCGATCCAGCTTGCGGCATCGCCGATCCGGGAGCCGGTAAGCTGCGTGGCCAGCGTTTTCAGGCTGGCGTTCATCTCGGAAATGCCCGCGACGGACGAGAACTGCGCCATCTGCGCAGCCATCTGGGTGTTGTCCATCGGGTTGAACGGATCCTGCGTCTTCAGCTGCGTCGTCATCAGCTTCAGGAAGTCCGTCATGTTCAGCGTCGAGCCCGCCGTGCCCGTCGGCGCTGTCGTCGCCATGCTGCCGGCGATTGCGGATACGTTGGTCATTTGCCGAGCCTCAGCGTGTCCAGGGTGAGTGTCTTCGCCGTCTGCAGAACCTGGACGTTGTTCTGATACTGGCGGGCGGTTTCGATCATTTCGACCATCTCGGCCGCACTATCGACGCCGGCTTCCCAGACGTTGCCGTCCGCGTCGGCCAGCGGGTTGTCCGGATCGTGGCGGGAGGTCGGCTCCGTAGTGGAGGCGACGACCTGATTGACCCGCACCGTTGCCACGCCCGGCTGCGCCCCGACCGCTTCGAACACCGGCTTCAGCGCGCGAAACGCGCCCCCCTTGCTGGAGGCGATGGTGCCGGCATTGGCGAGGTTGGAGGCGGTGGTGTTCAGCCGTACGAGCTGCGCGGACATTGCGCGCCCGGCAATGTCGAATACCGACATGGGGTTGGTCATCGTCTATTCTCCACGGATCGCCTGCATCACGGTCGACAGCCGTGCCTCGAGAAACGAGAGGGTGGTGCGGTACTGCACCGCATTCTCGGCGAATTCGGTCTGTTCGGTGTTGAGCTCGACCGTGTTGCCGTCGAGCGAGGATTGCAGCGGCACGCGGTAGGCGACGCTGGCCGACGCGGCTTCGTTCGCATCCTTGCCCTGCGCGGTCGCCAGATCGAGCGCCTTGGCGAAATCGATGTCGCGCGCCTTGTAGTTGGGCGTCGCGGCGTTCGCGATGTTCGATGCCAGCATCGCCAGCCGCTGGCTGCGCAGCGCGAGCGAGGCGCCGTGTATTCCGAACAGTTGGTCGTTGGCGCCCATCGCTCGCTTTCCCGCTAAAACTCGGCCGGCCTGAGCCGTTGTTGGTGGTGGCGGCACCGAATGCCGGCCCGGTCGAACATCGCTCTGCAATGCTTGTGCCAACTCGTTCGATGGCGGACGGGATCGTGCCAGGGGGATGCGGCGGCAGGCCGGTGGCAGCGGTGGCGGCAATAACTTGCCGGGGCGGCAAGATATTGCCGGTCCTGCCGTCGGGCTTTGGGGGTCGCATGAGCTTTCTGGATGTCGCGGCACGCTTTCTGGATCCGCTGTCGCTGCTGATCGTCTTCGGCGGCGCCTTCGCCGTCGCCGCGTTGCGATCGACGCGCGCGGACCTTGCCGCGGCGTTCGCGGCGCTCCGCCCGCTCGTTCGCGCCGACCCCGCGGCCGATGCCGCTGCCGCCCGCACCGCGGTCGCCCGGATCGAACGGGTTGCCGAGGTGCGCTCCGTCGCCTGTGTGGACCGCGTGGAAACGGCGGGCCGCTTCCTGCGGCTGGCGGCCGTCCACCTTGCCGAAGCACCAAGTTCGGGCGCGTTTTCGCTGTGGGCGGAAGAGGAGGCCGAGGCGATGTCGGCTCGCCATGCCCGTGCGGCCGCGGTGTGGCGTGCCGTCGCCGATGCCGCCCCCGCCATGGGGATGCTGGGCACGATCCTGGGCCTGAGTTCGATGTTCGCCGCGATGGACGACGCTGCCGGCCTGGGCCCCGCAATGGCGATGGCGATGCTCACCACATTTCACGGGGTGCTGCTCTCCTCGGTGATCGCCGGGCCGATCGCGGCTCGGCTGGAGCGGCTGTCGGCGGAGGAGGCGGCGTGGCGTCTTGCCGCGTGCCGCCGCCTTACCATTCTCGCCGCTGCGGAGCTGGAAGCCACCGCGCCCCGCGTGCGGCTGCGGCACGCGGTATGACCGGCACGGGCAATGCGCGCTGGCTGATCAGCTTTGCCGATCTGTGCCTGCTGCTGCTCGGCTTCTTCGTGCTGCTTCACGCCCGCCAGAACCATCCCGCCGCCGCCGCAAGCATCCGCGCCGCCTTCGGTGCCCCGGCAAAAGCAGGCGTGGCGACGGACGCGCGCAGCTACCGCGCGGCCGCCTTGTTCGAGAAGGGGGAGGCGGTGCTGCGGCCGGATGCCGCGGCCCGGCTGGCACTGCTGGGCGCGCAGGCGGCGCGGCGTGGCCAAGCCGTCCGGATCGAAAGCCGCGGGCTGGATGCCGCAACCGCGCGGTTCGACGGGTGGGAACTCGCCGCCGCCCGCGCCGCCGCCGCTGCCCGCGCGGTTGCCGCCGGTGGGCTGGCGCCGGCCCGGATCGATATCGCCATGCTCCCCGGCGGGAAATCCGCCACGGGCCAGATGCTGACCATCGCGCCTGCGCCCTGAGCCGGTTGGCGCGGCTCTTGCTACGATACCTCTGCCGGCGCCGACGCCGGCCGGGAGCGCGCGCGTGAAGCGATACATTTTCGTCGTCCTGCTGCTCACCGCGGCAAGCATTTCCGCCGCGATCCCCGGCTTTCAGGATCTGGACGCGCTCGACCGGAAGGTTGCCGTGTCGCTCGGTGCCGATATCGGCCAGCCCGGCGGCGCAGCGAACGCGATCGATCGCCGCCTGCGCCTGGCGCCCTGCGCCGCGGCGGAGGTGGAGCCCGCCGTCGCCGGTGCCGTCACCGTCCGCTGCCCGTCGCTGGGCTGGCGGCTGCGGGTGCCGCTCGTCCGCGGGGGATCGGCCGGCGCCGCCGGGCGCACGGCGACGCGGGCGCGCGCCGAGCCCGTCGTTCGCCGCGGCGATCCCGTCGAGATGCTGGTCGCCACCGGCGCCTTCACCGTCTCGCTGCAGGCGATCGCCGAGCAGGACGGCGCGCCGGGGGACCGTATCCGCGTCCGCGCCGATGCCAAATCGCCGCCCCGCATCGCCGAAGTCGTGGATGCCGGGCAGGTGCGGATCCCCGGATTTAAGTAATCGCTAAGCCGGCCGTTACAGATCATATAGCGAAACGCGATGTGCCCCTTTCCGGGGAGACAGGACGGCATATGATCAACGGTATCCAGTACCCGGTTATTCCCGCGCCCCGACAGCTCAGGCCGAGCGGCGTGACGGTCGGAGAGCCGATGGCCAAGACGCGTTCGGTGGACGCGGGGGCCGGCGCCGCGCCGAATCCCGCGGCCGATCTCGCCGCTGCCGGTCCGCCGGTCGATGCGGGCAAGATCGCCACGATCCGCGCGGCCATTGCCGACGGCACCTACCGGATCGATGCCGACGCGATCGCCGGCCGGATGGTGGATCTCGATCTGCCGCAGCCGCGATGAGCCTGCCCGCGCTGGATCGGCTTGCCACGGCGCAGGCCCGCCTCGTCACCGCGCTGAGCCATGGCGACATCGCCGAGATCGAGGATGCGTCGCGGGCACTCGCGCGCGAGGTCGATCAAGTCCGAAACATCGCCGTCTGGCATGCCACGCCGGAACTCAAGGCCCGCGCCACGGGGGCCGTCCGGCTGGCCGAGGGAGCGCGCCTGCGCCTCGGCTACCTTGCCGATCATGGCCGACGGCGATTGCAGATGCTGCTCGGCCTCAGCGGCCGATCGGCGGCCGGCTACGGACGGGACGGGCGGATCCGGCTGCCACGGGGCTGATCCCCTGCCGCTTTGGCACGAACCTTGCTGATGATGCTTCCGACAGGGAGGCGCATGCGTGGCTGGTTCGAACGTGGGCAAGGCGGTTTGGGGTTCGGCGGCGCGGGGCGCCATACTGCCGCTCGCGACTTTGGCTGTCGTCGGCCTGATGGTGGTGCCGGTGCCGGCAACGGTGCTGGATATCGGCTTCGTCGCCAACATCATGATCAGCCTCGCGGTGCTGATGGTCGCGCTGAATGCCGCCCGCCCGCTGGACTTTTCCTCCTTCCCGACGGTGTTGCTGTTTGCCACCCTGCTGCGGCTGGCGCTGAACGTCGCCTCCGCCCGCGTCGTCCTGGTCGACGGGCATGAGGGGGAGGCGGCTGCCGGCCATGTCATCGAGGCGTTCGGCAGCTTCCTGATCGGCGGCGACTATGTCGTCGGCATCTTTGTTTTCGCGATCATCATGATCATCAACCTGGTGGTCATCACCAAGGGCGCCGGCCGCGTTTCCGAAGTGTCTGCGCGGTTCACGCTGGATGCCATGCCCGGCAAGCAGATGGCGATCGACGCCGATCTCAACGCCGGCCTGCTCACCCCCGAGGAAGCCAAGACCCGCCGCCAGGATGTCGCGACCGAGGCCGACTTTTACGGTTCGATGGACGGTTCGTCCAAGTTCGTGAAGGGCGATGCCG
>NZ_JAQGLK010000139.1 GCF_028292925.1 Sphingomonas bacterium | reverse complement strand
CGGACGGAAACGTTGACGTCGGCGCGCATGGAGCCTTCCTCCATGTTCCCGTCGCACGAACCGACATAGCGCAGCATCGTCCTGAGCTTGCGGACATAGGCGCCCGCCTCGGCAGGCGATCGCATGTCGGGGCGGGACACGATCTCCATCAGCGCCACGCCCGATCGGTTGAGATCGACGTAGGAGCGCGTCGGATGCTGATCGTGCATCAGCTTGCCGGCATCCTGCTCGATGTGGATCCGCTCGATCCCGATCCGCTTGGTGGCGCCGTCGTCCATGTCGATGTCGAGCGCGCCCTCCCCCACGATCGGGTGGTAGAGCTGGCTGATCTGGTAACCCTGCGGCAGATCGGCGTAGAAATAGTTCTTGCGGTCGAACCGCGACCAGCGATTGATCTGCGCGCCCAGCGCAAGGCCGGTCCGCACCGCCTGCCGCACGCACTCGCCGTTCGGCACCGGCAGCATGCCCGGCATGGCCGCATCGACCAGGCTGACGTTGGCGTTGGGCTCCGAGCCGAACTTCGTCGAGGCGCCGGAGAACAGCTTGGCGTTGGAGGTGATCTGGGCGTGGACCTCCAGACCAATCACGACCTCCCACTCTCCGGTGGCGCCGTGGATACGATATGCGGGGGATGCGTCGGCCATGTCCGTTCCTACCACCACTTGTCCGCACGGGCCGTGAAGCCCGCGCGCTCCTCGATCGCCAGCCCGGCGTTCAGCACGCCTTGTTCGTCCAGCGGCCGGCCGATGATCTGCAGACCCAGCGGCAGGCCGGCGGCATCCAGCCCGCCCGGCACCGACATCGCCGGCAGCCCGGCAAGGCTGGATGGCACGGTGAAGACGTCGTTCAGATACATCGCCAGCGGATCGTTGCTCTTCTCGCCCAGCGCGAAGGCCGCCGACGGCGCGGTCGGGGTCAGCAGCAGGTCGGCCTGGCCGAACGCCTGCTCGAAATCGCGGGCGATCAGCGCGCGGACCTTCTGCGCCTTGGTGTAATAAGCGTCGTAGAAGCCCGCGGAGAGCACGTAGGTGCCGATCAGGATGCGGCGCTTCACCTCGTCGCCGAAGCCGGCGGCGCGGGTGGCGGCATACATTTCCGCCAGGCTGGCGCCGTCGGGCAGTTCGCGCAGGCCGTAGCGCACGCCGTCATAGCGGGCGAGGTTGGACGACGCCTCGGCCGGCGCGACGATGTAGTATGTCGGCAGCGCATAGCGGGTATGCGGCAGCGAGACCTCGACGATCTCGGCGCCGGCATCCTGCGCCCAGTCGATGCCCTGCTGCCACAACGCCTCGATCTCGGCGGGCATGCCATCGACCCGGTATTCGCGGGGGATGCCGATCCGCTTGCCGCGCAGATCGCCGGAAAGGTTCGCCTCCCACCGGGGGACGGGCAGATCGAGCGAGGTGGCGTCCTTCGGATCGAACCCGCCCATCGCCTCCAGCAGGATCGCGCAATCCTTCACGTCGCGCGCCATTGCCCCTGCCTGATCGAGCGAGGATGCGAAGGCGACGATGCCGAAGCGGGAGCAGCGGCCGTAGGTCGGCTTGATGCCGGATATGCCCGTGAAGGCAGCGGGCTGGCGGATCGATCCGCTGGTGTCGGTGCCCGTCGCCGCCGGCACGATCCGCGCCGCGATCGCCGCCGAGGATCCGCCCGACGATCCGCCAGGGGTAAGCGGCGCATTGTCGGCACCGCCCCGGCCGTCGCCGCGGCGCCATGGCGAGACCACGTTGCCGTAGGCGCTGGTCTCGTTCGAGGATCCCATCGCGAACTGATCGAGGTTGAGCTTGCCCAGCATCCCCGCGCCGGCATCGAACAGCTTGGCGGTGACGGTCGATTCGTACTGCGGCGTGAAGCCTTCCAGCATGTGGCTGGCCGCGGTCGTCTGGTGCCCGGCGGTGCAGAACAGATCCTTGATGCCCAGCGGCACGCCGGAAAGCGGGCGCAGATCGCCCGATGCACGCGCCGCATCGGCCGCATCGGCGGCGGCGATCGCATGCTCGGGCGTTTCGATGATGAAGGCGTTCAGGGCCTTCGCCTCGGCCACGGCGGACACGTAGGCGTCCGTCGTCTCGCGGGCCGAGAAATCCCCCGCGCGAAAGCCGTCGCGCAGCGAAGCGATGCCCAGATCCGTGAAATCAGCCACTATTCGATCACCTTCGGCACGGCGAAAAAGCCATGTTCGGCCTGCGGCGCGTTCGCCAGCACCGCATCCCGCACGCCGCCGTCCGTCACCACGTCCTCGCGCAGCCGCAGATGGTTGGGGATCACGGCGTGGAGCGGCTCGACGCCATCGGTGTCGACCTCGCCCAGCTGCTCGACCCAGCCGAGGATGTTGTTGAGTTCGGGCACCAGCGCCTCTGCCTCGACATCGCTGACGGCGATGCGGGCGAGGCCGGCGATGCGGCGGACGGTTGCGGTATCGACGGACATGCGCCGCGGCTAGCATCGCGCCCGGTCCGCATCAACCCGGATGCCGGATCCGGGCTGGCGCATTGCCCGCGGGCCGCAACGCGGCTAGGCGCGCACCAATCCGATCGCCTGGGGGAGCATGCCGTGGCGGCCCGCCGATTTCTCTACGTCATCGCCACTCTGATCCTGCTGGTGCTGGCCTTCGGCGTCGCCTGGTCGCTGTTCCAGGATCGGCTGCTGCGCGCCGCCTTCGTGCCGACGGTGAAGTTCCAGCCGATGGCCGAGGCCGGCGCACCCGATTACCGCAGCGCTGCCGGATGGCTGTCCCGCCCGGGCCTGGCGAACGATCCCTCCCTGTGGCTGCCGGCGGGCTACCCGGCCGGGCGCACCGCCGATGTCGCCGTCTTCTTCGTGCCGCCGACCACCTACCTGGGGCGCGACCAGTGGAACGCACCGCTGGACGATGCCGCCGCCAATGGCCGGCTGCGGCTGTTCGCCTCCAGCCAGGCAAGCGCCTTCAGCGGCGTCGGCCGGATCTGGGCGCCGCGATACCGCCAGGCGACGATGGGCGCCTTTCTGACCCGGTCTCGCGATGCGGACGCCGCACTCGATTTCGCCTACCGGGATGTGGAGCGCGCCTTCGATGCGTTTCTGGCGGCCGTACCGGCGGACCGGCCGATCCTGCTGGCGGGGCACAGCCAGGGCTCGCTGCACCTCACCACCCTGCTGGCCCGGCGCATCGCCGGCACGCCCGTGGCCCGGCGCATCGTTGCCGCCTATCTGGTGGGCTGGCCGATTTCGAAGACCGCCGATCTCCCCGCGCTGGGGCTGCCCGCCTGCGCCGGCGCGGCACAGACGAACTGCATCGTTTCGTGGCAGAGCTTCGCCGAGCCGGCCGAGCCGCGCCAGCTGCGCGCGCTCTACGATGCCAGCACGGGGCTGACCGGCCGCCCCCGCGCCGGCAGCGACATGGTCTGCACCAACCCGCTGACCGGGGTTGCGGACGGCGCCGCGCCCGCCTCCGCCAATCTCGGCGCGCTGGTCCCCAAGAACGGGCTGACCGACGCGGATCTCACCCCCGGCCTTGTCCCTGCGCATTGCGCCGCGCCCGGACTGCTGCTGATCGGCGCGCCACCAGAGGGATTCGGCGCGGCGGTGCTGCCCGGCGGCAACTTCCATGTCTTCGACTACGCCTTGTTCTGGGCCAACGTGCGGGCAGACGCCGCGCGACGGGCAGCAGCGTTCGCCGGGCAGGCCGGACGGCCGCGATGATCGTCGCCCACGCCGCCACCTTCCGCGATGCCTTGCCGAACGGCGGGCGGCTGGCCGGCCTGGATGTCGGCACCAAGACGATCGGCATCGCCTATTGCGATAGCAGGTGGACGATCGCCAGCCCCGCGGAGACGATCCGCCGCACCAAGTTCACCGCCGATCTCGCCTCGCTCAGGGCGCTGGTTGCCGCGCAGGCGATCGTCGGCATCGTGGTCGGATTGCCGCTCAACCTCGATGGGAGCGATTCGCCGCGCACCCAGTCGGTCCGTGCCTTCGCCCGCAATCTGGTCCCGCTCGATCTGCCGGTGCTGCTCTGGGACGAACGCTGGTCCACGGCGGCGGTGACGCGCACGCTGATCGCCGCGGACGCCAGCCGCGCACGGCGTGCCGAACTCGTCGACAAGCTGGCGGCCAGCTACATCCTGCAAGGCGCGATCGACGCGCTGGCCTCCGGCTGAACCCGTACATGGCCGCGCTGATCCTCGCCTGGCTGGTCGTGGTCAACGGCTGGACGTTCGCCCGGTTCGGCATGGACAAGCAGCGCGCCGTGGCGGGGCTGAGGCGCATTCCCGAATCGGACCTGCTCGGCCTGTGCCTGATCGGGGGCACGATCGGCGCCTATGCGGGCCGCCACCGTTTCCGCCACAAGACGCGCAAGCAGCCCTTCTCCACCTACCTCCACCTCATCGCCGTGCTTCAGTCGGGTGGGCTGATCGGCTGGGCGGCGGCGGGCATCGCGGCTTGAGCTTGGCGGCCGACGGCTCTATCCCCCGGCCTCGATGCTCGAACCACAAACCCGCCCGATCCCGCACGGCCACGGCGTGCATCCTTTCCCCCATCGTCATCTGACCGGCATCTTCGGGCTCCAGCCGTGGGAAATCACCTTCCTGCTCGACGAGGCGGAGCAGTGGATCGCGCTGAACCGCGCCAGCGCCGCCAAGCATGACAACCGGCTGGCCGGGCTCACGCTGATCAACGCCTTTTTCGAGAATTCCACGCGCACCCTGCTGTCGTTCGAGATCGCCGGCAAGCGACTGGGGGCGGACGTCGTCAACATGGCGGTGGCACAATCGAGCGTGAGCAAGGGCGAGACGCTGATCGACACCGCGGTGACGCTGAACGCCATGCGCGCCGACGTGATCGTCATCCGCCACGATGCGTCCGGTGCGGTGCAGCTGATTGCCGACAAGGTCGACTGCCCCGTCCTGAACGCCGGCGACGGGCGGCACGAACATCCGACCCAGGCGCTGCTCGACGCGCTGACGATCCGCCGCCGCAAGGGCCAGATCGCCGGGCTGAAGATCGCGATCTGCGGCGATGTGCTGCACAGCCGTGTCGCCCGGTCGAACATCCTGGCGCTCACCGCATTGGCCGCAGATGTGCGGGTGATCGCCCCGCCCACGCTGATGCCGGCCGCGATCGAGCGGATGGGCGTCACACCCTTCACCGATTTCGACGCGGGGCTGGACGGCGCCGACGTGGTGATGATGCTGCGTCTGCAACGGGAGCGGATGGCCGGCGGGTTCGTGCCGAGTCCCCGCGAATATCATGCGCTGTACGGGCTCACCCCGGAACGGCTCGCCCGTGCGGCGCCGGACGCGATCGTGATGCATCCCGGCCCGATGAACCGCGGGGTGGAGATCGACAGCGTCGTCGCCGATGACGTGAAACGCTCCGCCATCACCGAACAGGTCGAGATGGGCGTCGCCGTCCGCATGGCCTGCCTGGACGTGCTCACCCGCGCGCAGCGCGGCGTGGAGGGCTGGGCATGAACCCGGTTGCTCCCCTTGCCATCCTCAACGCCCGGATCGTCGATCCGGCAGCGGGCACCGTGCAGACCGGCGGCGTGCTGGTGCGCGACCGAAGGATCGCCGCGATCGGCGCCTTCCCGGTGCCGGACGACGCCACACAGATCGACGCGCGCGGCGCCGTATGCGCACCGGGGATCGTCGATCTCGGCAGCTTCGCGATCGATCTGCCCGCCTTCACCGCCGGTGGCATCACCCGTGCCGCGTTGATGCCGGATCAATCGCCGCCCCTCGATCAGGCGGCGCTCGTCCAGCGCGCCGCCGCCGCGGGCAAGCCGGACGTGTGGATCCACCCGATCGCCGCCGCCACCCGCGGGCTGGAGGGGGAGGAACTGGCGGAGATCGGGCTGATGCGGGCGGCGGGCGCCTGCGCGATCGCCACCGGGCGGCGCTGGATCCGCGACTCGGGCGTGATGCACCGCCTGCTCTCCTACGCCTCCGCGCTGGACATGCTGGTGATCGCCCATGCCGAGGATGACGGGCTGACCGGCGACGCCGTTGCCACCTCCAGCGAAACCTCCACCCGCCTCGGCCTTGCCGCGGCCCCCGCCGCCGCCGAGGCGATGGCGGTCGCGCGGGATCTGATCCTCGCGGAGGAAACGGGCGCCCGGCTCCACTTCCACCAGCTCACCACCGCGCGCAGCTTCGATCTGGTACGCGCGGCCAAGCGCCGCGGCGTGCGGGTCAGCTGTGGCATCAGCCCGGCGCACCTGCTGCTTTCCGATCAGGCGATCGGCCCGTTCCGCACCTTCGCCCGCCTGTCACCGCCGCTGCGCGAGGAGGCGGATCGACGCGCGGCGGTGGCGGCGGTAGCGGACGGCACGATCGATCTGCTCTGTTCGGCGCACGATCCGCAGGGGCCCGAAGCCAAGCGCCTGCCCTTCGCCCATGCCCGGCCGGGCATGGCGGGCGCAGAGACGCTGCTCGCGCTCTCCCTGACGATGGTGCGGGACGAGCGGATCGATCTGCCGCGGCTGTTCGCGATGCTGTCGACGGTGCCGGCGGCCTTGCTCGGCGTGCCCGGCGGAACCATCGCGCCGGGTGACGAGGCGGATCTCGTCCTCGTCGATCCGGGTGCGCCGTGGCGGATCGATAGCGAGCGGATGGCGGGCAGTGCCGGCAACACCCCGTTCGACGGGTTGCCGGTACAGGGCAAGGTACTCCTGACGATAAAGGGCGGCCAGCCCGTAGGCTGACCGCCCCCTGCAGCATCGGGCCGGGGTCGAGGCGGCCGTCAGCGCATGGCGAGAAGATTGTTGGCGCGGGATGCCCATTGCAGCGGCTGCTCGCCAGCTGCGGGGCGGACGAAGCAGGCGCCGCCGCGGCCCTTGATGCGCGCGCAGAGCCGCTGCGCATCGCCGCGCGTGGCAAAGCCGGACATGGTCAGCCGGTGGACGGTGCCCGATCCGCCGACGCTGAAGGTCGATCCCGCCGGCACATAGCCGCGAAGCGCCGCGACGCGCCCGGACACACGGCTCCACGCCGCCTTCAGAGCGGCGGGCTGCGAAAAGGCGCCAAGCTGGATCACCCAGCGCCCGCCGCTGCGCAGCGGCGCCGGGGAAGCGATGTGGGCCCGGCCATGACCGGCAACCGCGATCCGCGCCGATGCAGGGGTGGCAGAGACGGCCGCGACGTGCACGGCAGCCGGGGGAATGCTGGCCAACGGCCCCGCATCCGGCTCCGGCGCGGTTGTGGGCGATACACTGTCGTCTGCCTGCGCGATCATCGTCGCGGCCTCGGCGGGATCGGGCTGGGGCGACGGCGCCTCGGCCAGCATCGGTGCGGCATCGTCACCGGCGCCGAGGGCGAGCGCCACCGGGCGGCCGGGATCGTCGACCGGGGTGACGCCCAGCAGCGAAGCGACCTGATCCCACGATGCCTGCGGCCGGGCGAACTGCGACCATTCGCCGATACGGATCAGGAGCTGGTTGCCCGGCAGATCCTGCGCGGCAACGTTCTGGGCCTCCGCCCAGCGGCCGGCCAAAGCATAAGCCAGTGCCAGGTTCTGCCGGGCCTTCACCCCGGCGCCCTGGGTCCGCGCGGCGCGTTCCAGGATGACGATCGCACCTTCCCGATCGCCGGCCAGCGCCCGCGCCAGCCCGATGTCGGTATCCGGCACGACGCCTTCCAGCCGGGCGAGCGAGGCGCGCGCGACATCCCACTTGCCAAGCGCGATCTGGCTGAGCGCGAGGTTGAAGCCCGGCTTGCCCGGCGTCGGATCGAGGGCGACGGCATCGGCGAAGCTCGCCTCGGCAGAAGTGAAGCGCCCGGCGATCAGATAGGCCTGGCCGAGCGTGGCGCGATATTCGGCGTTGCGCGGGGCAAGCGCCACCGCTTCCTCCGCGGCGGCAACGGCCTTGTCCGCATCGCGTGTCTTGATCGCGGCCAGCGCGTCGCCGGCGCGGCGCGCCGCCTGCTTCTCCGGCTTGAGCGGGACGGAGGAGGAAAGCGCTGCCGGGCGCATGTTCGGGGTACAGCCGACGGCGACCAGCCCCAGCAGCAACGCCGGTGCGCCGATCCGGGTGAGATGGTGCGTCCTCATGCTTGCATCCCTCAATTGCCCCTGGCGGCGTGCGACAGGCCAACGGGGTTTCCCCGACCGCCGCGCATTTACGCGCAGATCTCGACGGCTCCCCGGATGACGGTGGTGCCACCACGAGCCTAAGGATCGGTTAATTTAGTTTCGCTGCGGCAGGTTCGCCGGGGCCACGGGTGCGCGCTCCGCAGGAAGGGGCTTTCCACCTTCCATAAAGCCGCGTTAACTGCGCACCTTGGCCATGCCGGATAGTTCCGAGACGGAGAGCGACGATGACGAAGTTTCCGGGCCGCCGGTTGTGCGCGGCGATCCTGCTGGCCACCACCTTTCACGCGCCGGTCGAGGCGAGCGTGAAGGACGGTGTCGATGCCTGGCAGGCACGCGATTATGCCCGCGCCGTCGCGGCGTGGCGCGGTCCGGCCGCCGCGGGTGATCCCGATGCGCAGTTCAATCTGGCGCAGGCCTACAAGCTGGGCCGCGGCGTGCGGGCGAACATGAGCACCGCCCGCGGCCTCTATGAGAAAGCGGCGATGCAGGGCCACGAACAGGCGCAGGCCAACCTCGGCCTAATCCTGTTCCAGGCCGGGGATCGCAAGGGTGCGATGCCCTGGCTGCAGCGCGCCGCCGATCGGGGCGAGCCGCGCGCCCAGTATGTCGTCGGCACCGCTCACTTCAACGGCGATCTGGCCAGCAAGGATTGGCCGCGCGCCTATGCGCTGATGATGCGCGCCGCCGCATCCGGGCTGCCCCAGGCCGGCCGCAGCCTGGCCGAGATGGAGAGGTATATTCCGGTCGGCCAGCGCCAGCAGGGTGCCGAGCTGGCCCGTGGCTTCGCTGCCGAGGCTGCTGCGGAGGCGGACGAGGCGCGCGCCACGATGGTGATGGCCGTGCCCTCCCCCGCGCCGCTCCCCGCCCAGCGCGCCGTTCCGGCTCCTTCGGCGCGCGCGAACAGGGGGAACGCAGCGGCGGCGGTGCGATCCGCCGGGGTGGCGCGTCCGCCGCTGTCAGCACCGGCACCTGCGCCGATCGCGACCGCGACCGGCGGCGGCTGGCGGATCCAGCTCGGCGCGTACGGCACGGCGGCCGGCGCGCAGGCGGCCTGGACATCGTACAGCAGCACGCCGGGGCTCGCTGGCCTGCGTCCGATGCTCGTCAAGGCCGGTGCGATCACCCGGTTGCAGGCTGGCCCCCTGGCGGACCGCGCGGCGGCCGGCCGCGCCTGCGCTGCCGTCGTTCGCACCGGCAAGGGCTGCTTCCCGGTCGCGCCCTGAACCGCGACCGGCGGAGTGGATCAGCGGGTGATCCACTCCGCCCTTGGAACGCCCTGCGCGTAGAGCAAGGCGGTCAGATCGCCATGTTCGATTCGCGCCGATGCCGCCGCCGCCGTCTTCGGCTTGGCGTGATAGGCGATGCCGATCCCGGCCGCCTGGATCATCGGGATGTCGTTGGCGCCGTCTCCCACCGCTAGCGTAGCGGAAAGCGTCACGCCGATTGCCCCCGCTTCCGCGATCAAGGCCTCACGCTTGGTCGCCGCGCCCACGATCGGCCGCGCGACCGTGCCCGCAAGCGCACCGCCGGCCAGATCCAGCCTGTTCGAGATCGCCCGGTCGAACCCGATCTCGGCTGCCACCCGATCGGCAAAGAAGGTGAAGCCGCCCGAGACGAGCAGTGCCCGCGCACCCCGCGCCCGCATCGTCCGGACCAGCGGGATCGCGCCCGGCATGATCCGCACCCGCTCGGCATAGCAGCGGCCGAGCACCGCCTCGTCCAGCCCGCGCAGCAGCGCGACCCGCGCATCCAGCGCCCCCTCGAAATCCAGCTCGCCGCGCATCGCCGCCTCGGTGACCGCGGAAACCTGATCCTTGATGCCGGCATAATCGGCCAGCTCGTCGATGCACTCGATGGTGATCATGGTCGAGTCCATGTCGGCCACGATCAGGCTTTTCGCCCTGCCCTCAGCGGCTTGGACGACGACATCGATATTACCCGGCAACGCCTCCAGCGCCGTTCGTGCCGCCACTGGATCGCCCGAGAAGGCCAGGTCGCACGCCTCCCCGGCATCGATCCAGCGGATCGTGCCGGGCGCGCAGCCCGCCGCCGCCAGCGCATCCGCCGCTGCCGAAATATCCCCCGCACCCAGCCGCCCGGATGCTATCAACGTCGCAATGTACAAGGCTGCTCCCCTTCCGTCGGCCGTGCTTATCGCGGGGCCGACCGCGAGCGGCAAGTCGGCGATCGCACTCCGGCTGGCCGAGATCGCCGGTGGCGTGGTGATCAACGCGGACTCCGCACAGGTCTATGCCGACCTGCGCATCCTCACCGCCCGCCCGACCGTCGAGGAAGAGGCGCGGGTGCCGCACCGGCTCTACGGCCATATCGACGGCGGCGTCGCTTGCTCGGCGCCGCTCTGGGCCGCAGACGCCAAGGCGGCGATCCAGCATGCGCAAGGCCTCGGCCGCTTGCCGATCCTGGTGGGCGGAACGGGGCTCTACCTGCGTACCCTGCTCGACGGCATCGCACCGATTCCCCCGATCCCGGAGGCGATCCGGGCTGAGGTGCGCGCGCTGCCCGTCGCCGCTGCGCATCGCCTGCTGGCGGAGGTCGATGCGGATGCCGCGGTTCGCCTGCGGCCGAGCGATACGACCCGTGTCGCCCGCGCGCTGGAGGTGATCCGGGGAACCGGGCGAACCCTTGCCCAATGGCAGACCGAGCGGGTCGGCGGCATCGCCGGGGAGGTCCGCGTGGTGCCGCTCATCCTCTCCCCCCCGCGCGACTGGCTCCGCGCCCGGTGCGATGCGCGGCTGGAGACGATGCTGGGCAACGGCGCCGACGAAGAAGTGGCGGCGCTGCTCGCCCGCGGGCTCGATCCCGCGCTGCCGGTGATGCGGGCGATCGGGGTGTCCGAGCTGAGCGACTGGATGGCGGGCCGGATCGACCGCGCAACCGCGACAGGGCGCGCCCAGGCCGCCACCCGGCAATATGCGAAGCGCCAGCAGACCTGGTTCTCACGCCAGTTCCCGCACACATGGCCCCGGTCGCACCTGCAACTCGATAACGACAGTGTAGACGAATACGCAACTAAGTTGCGCACAGAGGCGTTGACAGCTTAGTTTGTTCTATCTAGCTGGGCGCCGCACGCTCGGGAGCTGTGGTGACGGCAAAGCTGTAACCATCGGCTCGTTTCGGTTAAGAGGCGCGCGCGACGCAGGAAGGCAAGTGAACATGGCAACCGAACTCTCCGGCGAACTCTCCGGGGCGGACATCCTGATCGAGGCACTGACCGATCTCGGCGTCGAGGTCGTGTTCGGCTATCCCGGCGGCGCCGTGCTCCCGATCTACGATGCGATATTCCGGCAGGACCGCATCCGCCACATCCTCGTCCGGCAGGAAGGCGGCGCGGTGCACGCGGCCGAGGGCTATGCCCGCTCCACCGGCAAGCCTGGCGTCGTGCTCGTCACCTCCGGCCCCGGCGCGACGAACGCCGTCACCGGCATCGCCGATGCGCTGATGGACTCCATCCCGATCGTCATCATCACCGGCCAGGTGCCGACGGCGCTGATCGGATCGGACGCGTTCCAGGAATGCGACACGATCGGCATCACCCGTCACTGCACCAAGCACAATTATCTGGTGAAGGATCCGGCCAAGCTCGGCGACGTCATCCACGAGGCGTTCCATATCGCCACGTCCGGCCGTCCGGGTCCGGTCGTCATCGATCTGCCGAAGGACGTGCAGGTCGCCACCGCCGCCTATCGGAAGCCCGGCAACGCCCTGCCCCACCGCGGCTACCGCCCGCAGGTGGACGCGGAGCCGGCGCTGATCGAGGCCGCCGTGGAGATGATGGCCGCGGCAGAGCGGCCGATCCTCTACACGGGTGGCGGCATCATCAATGCCGGTCCGCACGCCAGCAAGATGCTGCAGGAGCTGCAGCGGCTGACCGGCGCGCCCGTTACCTCCACGCTGATGGGCCTCGGCTGCTTCCCGGCGTCACACCCGGCATTCCTCGGCATGCTCGGGATGCACGGCACCTATGAGGCCAATTACGCCATGCACGGCGCCGATCTGGTGGTGTGCCTGGGGGCACGGTTCGACGATCGCGTGACGGGCCGGCTGGACGCCTTTTCTCCGCGATCGAAGAAGATCCACGTCGATATCGATCGTTCGTCGATCAACAAGACGGTGCGGGTCGACCTGCCGATCGTCGCCGATGTGGGCCGCGCCATGGAGGACATGGCCGGGTTGTGGCGCGAGCGTGGCCACCAGGCGCAGGACCTCTCCGCCTGGTGGCACGACATCGAGGGTTGGCGCGCACGGAAGTGCCTGAGCTACCCCGAATCGCGTACCGAGATCATGCCCCAGCATGCGATCCAGCGGCTCTACGCGGCGACGCATGCCAGAACGCCGATCATCACCACCGAAGTCGGCCAGCACCAGATGTGGTCGGCACAGCATTTCGGGTTCGAACAGCCGAACAAGTGGCTCACCTCCGGCGGGCTCGGCACGATGGGCTACGGGCTGCCGGCGGCGATCGGCGCGCAGATCGGCAACCCGGATGCGCTGGTGATCGACATCGCCGGCGAGGCATCGATCATGATGAACATCCAGGAGATGTCGACCGCGACGCAGTACCGCCTGCCGGTGAAGGTCTTCATCCTCAACAACGAATATATGGGCATGGTTCGCCAGTGGCAGGAGCTGACCTATTCCTCGCGCTATTCGGAAAGCTACAGCGACAGCCTGCCCGATTTCGTCAAGCTGGCCGAAGCCTATGGCTGGAAGGGCATCCGCATCTCCGCCCGCGACGAGCTCGACGACGGCATCGCCGCAATGCTCGACCATGACGGCCCGGTGATGGTCGACTGCCGCGTCGCCAAGCTTGCGAACTGCTTCCCGATGATTCCGTCGGGCGCGGCGCATACCGACATGATCCTCCACGTCAGCGAAGTCGAAGGCGACATGGACGACGAGGCGAAGGCGCTTGTCTAAGCTCCCCTCCCCCTCGTTCGAGCTCCCCTCCCGCTTGCGAGAGGGGTTGGGGGAGGGCCTGTCCGGCTTCCCACCTCATTCGACATTCCCACCCCTGGTCCCTCCCGCGAGCGGGAGGGGGATTTAATGCGGATCACGGAAGAGAAAGCCGAACGCCACACGCTCGCCGTGCTGGTCGACAACGAGCCCGGCATCCTCGCGCGCATCGCGGGGCTGTTCACCGCGCGCGGCTACAACATCGAGAGCTTGACGGTCAGCGACGTCACCGCAGACAAGGCGGTCAGCCGCATCACCATCGTCACGTCGGCAATTGCCGCGACGATGGAGCAGATCCTGGCGCAGCTCGATCGGCTGATCCCGGTGCATTCCGTCACCGACCTGACCGCGCTCGGCCCGCACGTCGAACGCGAGCTGGCGCTGGTCAAGGTCGCAGGCACGGGCGACAGACGGATTGAGGCGATGCGGCTGGCCGAGGTCTACCGGGCGCGCGTCGTCGACGCGACGATCGCCTCGTTCGTCTTCGAGGTGACGGGAGGGCGCGACAAGATCGACAAGTTCGTCGAGTTAATGGGCGAAGTCGGCCTCGTCGAAGTCGCCCGCACCGGCATCGTGGCAATCGCGCGGGGTAAGGACGCCGCCTAACATCCATTTACATCGTCACCCTGAACTTGTTTCAGGGTCCATGCGATCCGCTCGCCACGAGCACGACGATGCCGTCGCGCATGGATGCTGAAACAAGTTCAGCACGACGGGAGAACAAGGGGAACCAAGATGCGAGTTTACTACGACGCCGACGCCGACCTGAACCTGCTGACCGGCAAGAAGATCGCCATCGTCGGCTATGGCTCGCAGGGCCACGCCCACGCGCAGAACCTGCGTGACAGCGGCATCAATGAAGTCGCGGTCGCGCTGCGCAACGGATCGGCGACTGCCAAAAAGGCGACCGACGCGGGCTTCAACGTCATGTCCAACGCCGAGGCAGCGAAATGGGCGGACCTTGTCATGATCCTCGCGCCCGACGAGCACCAGGCGGCGATCTATGCCGACGACCTGCACGCCAACCTCAAGCCCGGCGCGGCGCTCGCCTTCGCGCACGGGCTCAACATCCACTTCGGCCTGATCGAGCCGCGCGACGACCTCGACGTCATCATGGTCGCGCCCAAGGGGCCGGGCCACACCGTCCGCTCCGAATACGCCCGCGGCGGCGGCGTGCCGTGCCTGGTGGCGGTGCATCAGGACGCCAGCGGCAACGCGCACGACCTGGCGCTC
>NZ_JAQGLK010000135.1 GCF_028292925.1 Sphingomonas bacterium | reverse complement strand
CCCGGATGCGCTGGACGGTGGGGATCACGCCTGATCCGCGAGAGTGGCGCCTAGGCGGCGCGGGCCTGGGCGGCGTTGGGTGTGGCAACGGGATCGAGCACGACGATCGAGGCGATGGGCAGATCGGGGGTCAGGCGGTGGCCGACGAGCACCACCGTCTTGCCCGCCATTGCCCGCTCCACCGCCGCAAAGATCAGCGCGTCCGACGCGGCATCGAGGGCACTCGTCGCTTCGTCGAGGATCAGCAGGTCCGGCTCGACGAGCAGGGCGCGGGCGATGCCGACCCGCTGACGCTGTCCGCCCGACAGGTTGAGCCCGCGCTCGCCGATCCGCGTCTCCAGCCCGAATTCCAGCGTGGCGACGATGGCGGCCAGCCCCACCTGATCGACGACGCGGGCGATCTCCTGGGGCGAAGCATCGGGGCGTCCCAGCGCGATGTTGTCCGCAATCGTGCCCTCGATCAGCTCGACGTCCTGGCCGCTCACCGCGATCCGGCTCCGCCACGCGTCGATGTCGATGCGGTCGAGCGGAACGCCATCCACGACGATCCGTCCGCGGGCGGGGGTGAAGAAGCGCAGCAGCAGGTTGACGATGGTCGATTTGCCGGCGCCGCTCACCCCCTGGATCAGCGTCCATTCACCGGGGGCAATGGTGAAGCTCGCCTGCCGCAGCGTCGGGTGGGGCTGGCCCGGATAGGCGAAATCGACCGCTTCGAACTGGATCACACCCGCCCCGATGGGGAGGGGAAGACCGGCCGGCGCATCCTTGCCCGCCAGCCGGACGAGCTCGTCGACGGCACGGATCGGGCCGAGCATCCCGGCGATGCGCAGCCGTTCGTTCTCCAGCGTGCTGGCATGCGGCTGGATGCGGTAGAGCAAGGCGACGGCGGCGAGCACCAGCTCCAGCGGCATGTGCTGGTGGATCGCCGCGGCCGCGATCAGCCCCAGCATCGCCAGGTAGGCGAGCTGGTTCGCCGGATCGGCGATGCTGGCCAGCAGGTCTATCCGTATCGAGGCACGGGCCAGTTCCGCGGAATCCCTGTCGAACGCGGCGGCCTGTGCGCGGGTGCGACCGAAGGCGCGTACGGTGCGCATCGCCTGCAGCATGTGCATCGCCCGCGCGCTCACCTGCCGCGCGGCGGCGGCGCTGGCGACACCCGCCTGCTCGGCCGAACGCTCGATCGATCGCAGCGCGAACGGCAGCGACAAGGTCGCCGCCAGTGCGACGAGCAGGATCGCCGGGGAGAGAAAGAACAGGATCGCACCGAGGATCAGCGCGATCGTGCCGCTCAGCATCATGTTGGCCAGCGCGTCCGTTGCCTCTGCCACCCGCCAGCTATGCTGGTTCAGGATGCCGAGCATGTCGCCATAGGATCGGTTTTTCAGCGCCTCGAACGGCATTTCCAGATAGCTGCGAAACAGCGCACGGCGGACGCTGTGCAGGATCCGCGCCTCCACCAGGGTGGTCGCGACGTTGTGCGCCATCACGCTTGCCATCCGCACCAGCGCGAACAGGATGACGAGCGCGATCAGCAGCGGAATGCTGCCTCCCGTGATCGACGCCAGGTGGCCGAGCACGCGATCCAGCGGGCCGCCGTCGATCAGGTCGCCGCCGCCGATTCCGGCTGCCGCACTGCCGCCGCTGCCGCCACCGCCGCGCAGCAAAGTGGTGAGCAGCACGAAGATCACCCCGACCCCGGCACCTTCGGCGAGGGATGCAATCAGCCCGAGCAGGAGGACGAGCGGGGCGAGCCAGCCGAACCCCCGCCAGTAGGGACGAAGCAACCGGACCAGTTCGGCGAGCGACCCGAACGTCGCCCGCGCCGCGGTATAATCGTCGAACTCGTCGACGGCGGTGAAATCCCGCGAGGCAAGGCCCGGCGGGTCCGATGTCGGCGATCGGCTGCGCTGCTCCGCGTCAGGGTGCGGCGCGGGCGGTGCGTTCAAACCGCCGATCCTTGCCTTTTCGCACCCGTTTCCAGGTTGATCGCGGTGATCTTGACTATGAACGCATCCAGATCGTCGAATCCGTTCACGTCGATGCGCGGCAGGTTCATCGGATCGTCCAGCATCGTCGCCGTGTCGGGCCGCGTGCCGAACCCGATCGTGTACCCCGCGGCCGCGAAGGCGCGGATCGCCGCGGGATCGTGGATGCCATAAGGATAGACCACGGCCTCCGGCGGCGCGCCGACGGCGCGTTCGATCGCAGCGCGGGATCCCATCGCCTCGCGCAGGGTATCGGTGGCGGAGATCGCGGTCAGGGCGGGGTGGCTGGCCGAGTGGCTGGCGATATGAGCGCCTTCCGCCGCGACCTGCTGAACCTCCCGCCAGTCCATCAGCGGGGCGGGCGGGCCGAAGCGCGCGTCCCAGTCGGCGCCGCCGCCGATACGGTCGGTGACGATGGCGACGGTGGCGGGGATGCCGAACCGGCCGAGGATCGGCCATGCGGTGCTGGCGAAGTCGCGGTAGCCGTCGTCGAACGTGAGCATCACCGGGCGGCCGGTCAGCGCGCGGTTCCCTTCCACTGCGGCGCGCCACTCGCCCGGCGTGATGCCGTGATAGCCGTGCTGCCGCAGCCAGCGCATCTGCGCCTCGAATGCTTCCGGAGTGACGCGGTACTGCGCCAGATCGGCGGCCCCCTCGTCGCGTCCGGCGATGCGGTGGTACATCAGGATCGGCACGGCGAGTGCCCGTTCGGCCGCGGCCTCCGCCCACGTCGTCTTCGCGCCGCCCCAGACGACGTGGTAGGCATAGTCGCGCTCTGGCGGCGCACCCATCTCCACCTGCGTTCGCGTCGTGGGAATGGGGGCATCGCTGCGCCGGTATCGCTGCACGCGGTACAGCTCGGCTTCCAGTTCCTCCTCCAGCCGGAGCTTGCCGGTGGCAAGCAGCGCGTCGGTGATCGATTTCGATCCGAACACGCCGCCCCAGTCGAACCCCGATCGGTCGCGCTCCTCCGCCGCCTCGATGATATGGGCGGTGACCAGCGCGCCGCCCGGTGCAAGGTGATCGGCGATGTTGCCGGCGATCTCGTCGAGCTTGGCGCGCGTCTTCGCCTCGTACAGCACCTCGCTGCACACGATGAGATCGAACGTGTCGGGCACCGGCTTGTTGAAGAAATCGAGCTGGGCGAAGTGGACGTTGCGATGTTCGGCGCAGCGCGCGGCGGCACGCTCGATCGCCTTCTGCGAGATGTCCGTCGCCAGCAGATCGCCGACAAGCGGGGCGAGCAGGACGGAGAAGTGCCCCTCCGCGCAGGCCAGTTCGATCGCGCGGGCCGGTTTGCCCCGCGGGACGAGCGAGAGGGTCTGTTCGTACTTCACCTGCTCATAGGGGCTGTCATACGCCCACGGATTTTCTGTCTCGAAAACCTGATCCCAATATTCGCGCGAGTTGATCTCGACATCGTCGCGCCACGCCTCCTCGCCGGTGCGGACCACCGCCGGGGCGGGTACGTCGGCGATGCGCGTGACGGCCTCCGATCGCAGCCGATCCATGGCCGCATCCCAGCCCGCACGATCGCCCGACGCCTTCAGCCGGCCGGTCATCGCAGCCGCGAAACCGTGGATCAAGGCGATGCGGCTGCGCAGCTTGAGCGACCGGGCAAGCTCCCCCGGCCGCTTCCGGCGCGAATTGAAGCCCCACCCCCGTGCCCGGCTACCTGCGGAGAGCGTGTGCAAAGCCAGCCCCGGCAGCCGCGCGCGCCAGGTCTGCGCCAGCAACCGCTTGCGCTCCGGCCAGTAAGCGGCGGTCCGTGCGATCGCCTCGGCCAGCACGGCCGGCGGGATCGGCGCGGGCGCGGGCATCTCGATCAGGTGGAGCGGCACCCGGCCGTCGCGAAGCTCGATCGCCACCGCATCGCACGCGCCCGGATCGATCGTCGGCAGCGGCGCGGCAATGTCCACCGCATGCGCCGCAATCTCGGTGGAGGTGAACCCGTCCAGCCACTTGCCCGGCCCGAAGACGCGGCGGCGGACGTGCAGCCGAGCCGTGTCGATGGCGCGTGGCTGGCCCAGCCGATCGCGCAGTGCAGACCAGAAGGCGTCGAGCTGCGGCTCCAGTCCGGCCCAGTCCGCAGCCAGTGCAGCCGTTTCCACGCACCGCGAAAAGGCCAGCGCGCCGGTCATCGTCGTCGCGGCGTCGGCCGGCAGCAGCACTGCATCCGAAAGGTTCGGCACCAGATCGAGGAACGGCACCGGATCGATCCCGAGGC
>NZ_JAQGLK010000134.1 GCF_028292925.1 Sphingomonas bacterium | reverse complement strand
GCTCGAGCTCGGCCAGCTGGATGCTCAGGAAGACAGGGAAGCCGCCGATCGCGCCGATCTCCTCGGGGCGGCGCACGTCCAGCACCAGCACGTCCGCCGGTTTCGCCAGGAGCGCATCGATCTGCGCGCGATCGAGAGCCGGGACGGGCACCGTGACGCCCGGCGCCCGCTGCGCGAGCGCCGGCGCCGTTCCGGGCGACGCCGCGGCGATGGCCATGCCGAGGGCGGTTGCGGCGTGGAGGCGAACGCTCCGCCGGCCGGGGAATATTACCTTCATACACTCTCCATCGATGCATTTGCAGGCGGGGGCGGGCACCTGGCGCCTCCGTTCCTCAGGGGATCATCGGGCGATGATCGGCTCCTCCAGCGGAACGCCGACCGCGCCGCCCCCGAACGGACCGTTATTCTCCACGCAGATGCGCTCCATGCGCTCGTGCAGCACGGGCTTGCCCGGGCGGTTGGCCGGTACGCCTTCATAGTGCCAGCCATCGTCGCTATCCGCCTCGGTGTAGCGGCGGGCCGGGATCGTCGCGGTCCACGGCCGGGAGTAGACCGTGGGATCGGTAAAGGTCGCCACGTAGTTGAACCGCTTGCCGTCATTGTCGAAGATCAGGCGTTCCCGGATGACGACGTTCTCGCTGGCGAAATCGCCGGAGCGGCCGAACAGCGCCTTGCCGTTGTTGTTGCGGACATCGACAACCAGCGTGTTGCCCTCCCAGTGCCCGCGGGAGTCCGCGTTCCACAGCTTGATGCTGTCCGGCAGGTGCGGCTTTCCGCCGAGACGGATGATCCGGGTGCCGGAGTTGAACAGCAACAGGACATATCCGGGATATTGGCGCAGCTCGTAGCCGTGCCAGATAAACGACTTGGGAACGCCCGCCGGCGCACAACGCGCCAGCGGCTCCACATATTCGGGCCGATCCGGCTTCGTGAAGTTGCGGGCGAATTCCTGCTGCCTCGCGCGCGCCGCCGGAAGGTAGGGGATCTGCCCGTCGCCCGGATCGGTCACGCGGCTGGGCGCCCGCTGGTCGCGCGGCAGCTTCGCCGCCGCGGTCGGTTCGCCGGGCGCACCGGCCTGCGGATCCGTCCAGTTATTGTGGTTGGCGATGATGTTGGACCAATGGCCCTCCACGTCCGGCTGACCGTCCGCAAGGAATCTGCCGTGCCAGGGGGCCGGGGCAAGAACCGGGACTTCACTTTGCCAGCGGATGGTCTGGCCGCCGCCACCCGGTTGCGCGGCGGCGGGCGGGGAAGCGGGCTGTGCGGCCGCAAGCGCGGCGCAGGCCGATGCGACCACCGCCACGGGCGGCACGATGACACGAATGCGCATCATTTGGCGTCCTTGTGCGGATAATATTGATCGTAGACGAGGGTGAAGCAGTAATCCTCGATCAGTTCGAAGTTCTTCTCCCGCCGGTTCAGCACGACGCGAACGGTCCAGGGTTTCTGGAAGACCTTGGGGTCCTCGATCCTGGCGACGTAAGCGATGGTGTCGGCATCGAGGAAGCTCCACCGTTCGACGACATGCAGCGCGTCGCTGTGGTAATTGCCGGAACGGTCGAGCCACGTTTCGTCGTTGAAGTCGGTCACGTCGACGACCAGCGTGTCGCCCTCCCATCGCCCTCGGGAGTCGCCCAGCCAGAAGCCCTGTTCCTTTTCGGCCGGGTGCAGCGTGTCGTTGGTGTGGATCGTGCGGACCTGGTGGCCAAGCTGATGCACCAGTGTCAGATCGCGGTCCCGCTGGAAGATCTGGAACGGGGCGGGATAATAGACGCTGCGCGGTACGCCGAGTGCCCAGCATTTCAGCCGCGGATCGTCCTTTGCACGCGCCGCGAAGTTGCGCTCGCGCCTGGCCAGCGCACCCGGCAGATAGGGGATCTTGCCGCCATCGACGGAGCCTGCGCTCGGCGGGGCGTCGCGGCGTCCGGCATGCGGCTCGAGATCGTAGTCCGCCTCACGCAGCGTCTGCCAGATGCCGGAGAAATCGGGCTTTCCGCTGGCCAGTCGCGGGATGGCGGCCGGCACTTGCGCCGTCGCCGCGCCCATCAGGAACAGGCTGGCGACGCACGCCATCGTCACCCGGCGCGATACGCGTGCCATGATGTTGCCCGCCACTTCAGCGCCTCCGGGACGGATCGGGCGCATCGGCGGCGCTGCCGATCAGCACGGAACGGCCGTCCGCCAGCTTCACCAGTCGCGAATAGCCGAAATTGCCGCCGTTGCGGGATCGGTAGCCCTCGATGCTGATGCGAGTGCCCGGCTCGACATCCGCCTTGGCGACGCCCTTGGCCTTGAGCAGGATCGGGGTGCCGAACTCGAACCCCCAGTTCGTCGTCGAGCCGTCCTTGGCCTTGACGTCGAGGTAGATCCAGCTGTGCGGATTGACGATGCGGATCTTCGTGACGACGCCCTCGACGGAGACGGGCAGGGCGGCGTCGAACTCCGCGGCAAACGAATGGTGGGCTAAGCCCGGTGTGGCAGCGCCGAGAAGCGCCGAAGCGAGCAGAATGCGCGACTTGCCTGTCATCATTGTCTTCCTGACTTCAGAAATGGGGAGCGGGGGCCGAAAAGCGCCGCATCAGAAACGCTGGCGGGCCGTGGCGTAGACGAAGCGGCCGTTAGATCCGTCGGGGTGAATGAATCCGTAGCGGTTTATGCCGTTGACCTGGTTGGCCCGGATGAACTGGGCCGGATATGTATTGAAGAGGTTCTGCGTTCCCACTGCGAGACGGCTGTTCTGCCCAA
>NZ_JAQGLK010000102.1 GCF_028292925.1 Sphingomonas bacterium | reverse complement strand
GGACATGGCGCGCCAGCGGATCGCGCGGGTTGGCAATCGGGGATGGCCGAAGGCGTTGCGCCCGATCGGGGCCCTTTTCACGCTCGCCAAAAGCGATGCTGCCGCCGGGCTGAGCGCCTCCAGGCCGGTAGGCTCACCGCGACGGGTTGCCCGCATGCTGCTGCACAATCTCACGGGGCGCTGAGTTCCCCCGGCCGCCTGCCGGTCGTCGATCGTTCTGGGCGCGGGGCTGCGGGCATGCTCGTGGCGTACGAATTGCAGCGGGGGAGGCCACAAGGTTCGCGTTGGCAGCGGGGCGCCGCAGCCACAGCCGCAGCGGGATCATCTTCGGTTGGCTCAAGGACTCGATGACGGCCCTTGTGCCGCCTAAAGAGGTACGTCTGGTTAGGCAGGAGCCCATGTCCGAACGCGTACGGGAAACAGCACGCCCCCCCCGAAAGCAGATCGCCCCGGAAAGGCGCGCGGAGGTTGGGCGCGGGCGGCGGACACGGACCCGCGCCCGGATCATCGCCGCGGCGTTCGACGTGCTGGGCGACGAACAGGGCCTGCACGCGCGGGCCGAAGATGTGGCCGAGAAGGCGAGCGTCACACGCGCAACCTTCTACAATCACTTCGCTGGCATGACCGAATTGCGGGAGGCGTTGTCGGTCGAACTCACCCACAATTTTCTCGAGGCGGTGACTGCGACCATCTCGGTGTTGCCCGATGCGCGGGACCGCTCGGCTTTGGCGGTGCGCTTCTACCTGCGCCGTGCCGCCGCGGACCGGCGCTGGGCGTGGTCTATGATCAACCTGAGCGCGACTGGTCTGATCTTCGGTGCGGAGACCTTTGGCGAAGCGGAGCGGACGCTGCGCGAGGGCGTGAGGGAAGGCGTGTTCCCCCACGTATCAGTGCCGTTGGGGCGCGACCTGCTACTCGGCACTACGCTGGCAGCGATGGGATCGATCGTGCGCGGGAACCTGTCGGAGAACTATCCGGAGGAGGTGGCGGGCGCGATCCTGTTCGCGCTCGGCGTTGCGCGGGAAGACGCGGATACCCGCGCCCGGGCACCTTTGCCTGCGCTGGCGCACACCGATTGACAGGATGTGGCGGCGCGGCTTAGCCTCCGAAGTTGACAGACTGTCCATTTAGAAAGGGCGGCGTCGGAGGAGAGGAAGATGGACGCAACCACCACTCGTGTTGACCGGTTCGACGGAGCGATCGCAGCTATGGAAGCCGCGATCGGTGCGGAGCATGTGCTTACTCGGGATCTCGAGGACCATTGCGATCCGTTTGCGCCGGAAGGCGACTGGTATCGCCCCGGCGCGGTGCTGATGCCGAAGAGCGTCGAGGAGGTGCAGGCGATCCTGCGCATTGCCAACGAACATGACACGCCGGTGTGGGCGAGCAGCCAGGGCCGCAACAAAGGCTATGGCGGCGGTGCGCCGCGCGTCTCGGGTACGTTCGTTCTCAGCCTCCGCCGGATGAACCGCGTGCTCGAAGTGGACGAGGAGAACTGCGTCGCGCTGGTCGAGCCGGGCGTCCGCTTTTTCGACCTTTACGATCATCTGCGACAGACCGGGTCAAAGCTCTGGATGTCGGTGCCCGATCTCGGTGGCGGCAGCGTAATCGGTAACTCGCTGGAACACGGCCTCGGCTACACGCCGATCGGCGACCATTTCGGCCAGCATTGCGGAATGGAGGTGGTGCTGCCCGACGGCGAGATCCTTCGCACGGGAATGGGCGGCATGGCCAACCCGCACAACTGGCTGATCTACCCGCATAGCTGCGGCCCGTCATGGGACGGGATTTTCAGCCAGTCCAACTTCGGTGTCGTCACCAAGATGGGCGTCAGCCTGTTTCCGGCACCGGAAGTTTACGCGCCCGGCTGGTTCACGCTGGGCGACGAGGCGCAATTCGGCGCGTTCCTGGATGTGCTGCGGCCGATGATGATCGACGGCACGATCCCGAACCAGCCGATGATCACCAACGCAGTCTGTGCCGCAAGCGCCTTCGGCGAGCGTAAGCCCTGGTATGACGGCACGGACGCAATCCCGGAAGAGGTGCTCGACCGGATCGCCGCGACGCCGGGTTTCGGCCGCTGGGTGATGCGGTTTGCGCTATACGGTGACGCACCGGTGGTGGCCCACAACCGCGCTAAGATCACCGCGGCTCTGGGCGCGATCCCCAGCGGCGCGGTAACGTTCGACCAGTTCGACGGCCGCGATCTGCCCGAACTGACTAACCCGCACCACCGCGTTCAGGCCGGCATCCCGTCCATGGCGCTGGACCAGATGACGCGCTGGTACGGCGGAGAGGAGGGCGGCCATATCGGCTTTTCATGTGCGATGCCTATTTCCGGCAAGGACGGCACCGCGATACGGGATCTCGCGCGCGGATTGCTGAACGAGCGCGGTCTCGACTATTCGGCGGCGATCATCGTCGGCAAGCGCAGCATGGTCCATGTCGCGCTGGTGGTGTTCGATACCAAGAACGAAGCGCAGACCCGCGACGCATACGCCGCCACCAAAGCGATGCTCGAGCCGGCGGCAAAGCTCGGCTACGGCGAGTATCGCAGTCACCTGGACTTCATGGACGAAGTCGCCGCGCTCTACGACTTCAACAACAATGCGCAGCGCCGCTTCGCCGAGCGGATCAAGGATTGCCTGGATCCCAACGGCATCCTCTCACCCGGCAAGCAGGGTATTTGGCCCGCGAGGTTGCGGCAAGACCCTGCGTGAGGGAGGGGCGCGTCACGTAAACGGCGGCTCCTTCACCCGAGCCGCTGACGTGCTCCCCGTTTCAGGCCGATGCCAAGTCAGCCTCGTCGTCCTCATGCCCCCTGGCCGGGGCGGTTGGTGAACTCCGCGGGAGCCAACCGCCGGGGTGCTATGCGGACGCACGGTGTTGTAGCCGGCCCGCCATGCCTCGATGATCCGTCTCGCCCTAGCCGGCGAAGGGAACGGGTGCTCGTTCAGGCATTCGTCGCGAAAATGACCGTTGAACGATTCGACAAAGCCGTTCTGCTGCGGCTTGCCGCGCGCCTGGAAATGTCCGTGGGGGAGGGTTTTAGAACGCCGCTAACCTCTTCACGTCTCAGGCCTTTATCGGCTCTGGACGGAGGTGAAGAGAGAATGGTGCACCGGAAGGGATTCGAACCCCTGACCCCTGCCTTCGGAGGGCAGTGCTCTATCCAGCTGAGCTACCGGTGCGTGCGAGTGGCGCTTAGCAAAGCATGGCGCCGCCCGCTACCCCCGATCGCATGTCAGCGGGGCGAGAGCTTGACCGGCTGAAACTTGCCGAGCCCGCAACTCGCCCCGCGCGTGAAGTTGGGGGATTGCAGCACGGTGATGATGTCGGTCGAACAGAGCTGGCTCAGCGAAGTCTGGTAGGTGAAACGTTCCTCGAAGCCGAGCTGCGGGCAACGGCCGGCCAGCACGTTGCGGTAGATCTTGCGGTTCCGCATGTAGAAATCGATCGTCTGATCGTCGCGGACGCGCGTTTCGCGGATGCTCTGCAGCGGTACGCAATCCTCGGCCTTGCCGATGGGGGTGGCGATCGGGGCAGGCGCGCGTGCCTGCGCGACGCCCGCGGCGGCGATCAGGGCCAAAGCGGCGTGGCGGATACGAGGGGGCATCGATCTCTCCATCGTTCGCCCCACCGTGCATGGCGGGGTCGTGGCAAGCTCAACGCAGGAGCTTGGGATCGGTGGCGTCGGTCGGCTCGGAAGGCGCTTGGCCCCCGCGTGTGCGCGGCGGCGGTGTCTTGGGCTTGAACGCGCACAGGTCCGCCACCGGACACCGCCAGCATTCCGGCGTCCGCGCCTTGCAGATGTAGCGGCCGTGCAGGATCAACCAGTGGTGCGCGTGGCGGCGGAAGATTGCGGGCGTAGCCTTCTCCAGCCCCAACTCGACGAGCAGCGGCGTTTTCCCGCGGGCAAGCCCGGTCCTGTTGCCGACGCGAAAGATGTGGGTGTCGACGGCGATCGTCTCCGCTCCGAACGCCACGTTCATCACCACGTTCGCGGTCTTGCGGCCGACACCGGGCAGCTTTTCCAGCGCGTCGCGGTCCGCCGGTACTTCGCCCGCGTGATCGTCGATCAGCGCCTGGCTTAGCGCGATGACGTTCTTCGCCTTGGTGTTGAACAGCCCGATCGTGCGGATATGCTGCCGCAGCGCCTCCTCGCCCAGATCGACCATCGCCCATGGATCGCGGACCTGCGCGAAAAGCGCCGCAGTCGCCTTGTTGACGCTGACATCCGTCGCCTGGGCGGAAAGCGCCACCGCCACCAGCAGCGTGTAGGCGTTGACGTAGCGAAGTTCGGTTTCCGGCGCCGGATCGATCTCCGCCAGCCGCCGGTAGAATTCGAAGATGTCTGCCTTCTTCATGGGCGTGCGTG
>NZ_JAQGLK010000100.1 GCF_028292925.1 Sphingomonas bacterium | reverse complement strand
GGCGTTCATCGTCAACGACAGTATCGGCCTGGCCAAGCGGCTGGGCGCGGACGGCGTCCATCTCGGCCAGGAGGATGGCGACCCCCGCGATGCGCGCGCGCAGCTCGGCGCCAAGGCACAGATCGGCGTGACCTGCCACGACAGCCGGCACCTGGCGATGGAAGCGGGGGAGGCCGGGGCGGACTATGTCGCATTCGGCGCCTTCTACCCGACCACCACCAAGGAGGTGCGGCACCGCGCCGATCCCTCGATCCTCGGCTGGTGGACCACCCTGTTCGAGCCGCCGTGCGTGGCGATCGGCGGCATCACGGCGGACAATGCCGCGCCGTTGATCGCGGCGGGCGCGGATTTCCTGGCGGTGAGCGGGGCGGTGTGGAACCACCCGGATGGGCCGGCGGCAGGCGTGGCGGCGTTCGCAAAGGTGCTCGGCGGCTGACGGCACGGAAAGATTCCGGCCGACCGGCGTTCAAGCGTTACGGACCCGTAAGCAGGAGCGTGCGCGTGAACCATCATTTCGTCCCCAAGGCCGGTGCCGGCATCGCCGCCGCGGCGATCCTCGCCGCTGCCGCCTTCGCGCAGTCACCCGCAACGCCGGCCCCCGCAGCTCCGCCGGTGGCGGCAGCCCGGCCGGGGGCGGCGCAGGCCGGGATCGATCTTACCGTGCTCCACGTCCAGGTGCTGCTCGACAGGCTGGGCTTCACCCCCGGCGTGATCGACGGCAAGGGCGGGCAATCGCTCAAGGCGGCGCTCAGCGGCTTCCAGAAGGCGCGCGGGCTGAAGCCGACCGGCGAGATCGACCAGCCGACCTTGCGTGTGCTGCACGCCTATCGCGCCGTCCGGCCGACCGCCATGGTGACATTGAGTGCCGCCGACGTCGCCGGCCCCTTCACCGGCCCGCTGCCGAAGGATCCGGCCGAACAGGCCAAGCTGCCGTCGCTCGGCTATGCCAACCTGATGGAGAAACTGGGCGAGCAATATCACACGACGACGGCGACCCTGATCGCGCTCAACAGCCCGCAGACGCGGCTCACCCCCGGTGCGAGCATCCGCGTTCCCAACGTCGTGGCGCAATCGCGCGACTATAAGGCCGATCTCGAGCCGGAGTGGAAGGCGACGCTGGCGATGCTCAACGTCGATGCCCGGCAGCCGACGGGGGACCATGTCGTCGTCGACAAGTCGGAAGGCGTGCTGAAGGTGCTGAACGCCGAGAACAAGGTGATCGCGCAGTTCCCCGCGACCATGGGCAGCGAGCATGATCCCCTGCCGATCGGATCGTGGAAGATCCAGGGTGCCGATTACAATCCCAAGTTCCACTACAATTCGGAACTGTTCTGGGATGCGAAGAAGGATCAGGAGGCGATGCTGCCCCCCGGCCCGAACGGGCCTGTCGGCGTGATCTGGCTCGATCTCAGCAAGCCCCATTACGGCATCCACGGCACCTCCCACCCGGAGACGATCGGCCGCGCGGAAAGCCATGGCTGCATCCGCCTGACCAACTGGGATGCGGCGCGGCTGTCGATGATGATCAAGCCCGGCGCCAAGGCGGTATTCCAGAATTGATCGCCGTCGTGATGCAGGCGGGGCGGGGGGCATGAACCGCCTCGGCCGGGTAATCCTGGCGCTCATCGTGATCGGGGCGGTCCTGTTCGGACTGCTGCTCCGCTACGGCCCCGACGTCGTGCGCGTGCCGGGGCGCAGCGCGCCGCCACCGCCACGGCCGGCGCAGCTTCTGTCCACGGCCCGAACGACGGCAAGCGGGCTGGTTATTCCCGTTGCCGGAGTCCGCCCCGATCAACTTTCGGACGCGTTCGGCGACGCGCGGGGCGAGTATCGCAGCCATGAGGCGATCGACATCATGGCCCCGCACGGTACTCCCGTCCTCGCCGCGGCCGGCGGGATCGTGGAAAAGCTGTTCGAAAGCGAGCTTGGCGGGCACACGATCTACATACGATCGCCGGACCGCCGCTGGGTGTTCTATTACGCGCATCTCGACAGCTATGCGCCGGGCCTGCGGGGGGGATCCTATATGCCCGCCGGGCACGTGATCGGCACGGTGGGTTCGACCGGGGATGCCGATCCGGCCGGGCCGCACCTCCATTTCGAGATCAAGCGGATGCAGCCGGGGCAGGGGCCACACGCGGGCGAGCCGATCAACCCCTACCCGCTGCTTGCCGGAAATGGCGGGCGCGGCTAAAGCCCGCGCCGGCTCTTTTACGATCGTGAGATACACATGAAGATCAGCGGCGTGGACATCCGTCCCGGCAACATCATCGAATATGAAGGCGGCATCTGGAAGGCCGTGAAGATTCAGCACACCCAGCCGGGCAAGGGTGGCGCGTACATGCAGGTCGAGATGAAGAACCTCATCGACGGCCGCAAGAACAACGTGCGCTTCCGTTCGGCCGAGACGGTGGAGCGGGTGCGGCTGGACACGACCGACTTCCAGTTCCTGTTCCGCGACGGCGACGCGCTGACCTTCATGGACAAGCAGACGTACGAGCAGATCACGCTGGACGCCGGCATCCTGGGCGATGCCGCGGCCTTCCTGCAGGACGGCATGGACGTGGTGATGGAGCTTTATGACGAGCGGCCGATCTCCGTGCAGCTGCCCGACACGATCGAGGCGATGATCGTCGAGGCGGATGCAGTGGTGAAGGGGCAGACCGCCTCGTCCAGCTACAAGCCGGCGGTGCTCGACAACGGCGTGCGCGTGATGGTGCCGCCGCATATCGGCGCGGGCACGAAGATCGTCGTCGACGTCTATGCCCAGGAATATGTCCGGCGGGCCGACTGATGGACAGGCAGGCACTGGTGCGGCGGGTGTCGCGCGCCGACATCGATGCGCTGGTGCCGCTGTTCGACGCCTATCGACAGTTTTACGGCCAGCCATCCGATCCGGCGCTGGCGTTCAAGTTTCTGGACGCGCGGCTTTCGGCCGATGAATCCGTCGTCTTCCTCGCCGAGGAGGATGGCGGGGCCGTCGGCTTTGCCCAGCTCTACCCGAGCTTCTCGTCTCTTACGGCCAAAAGGATCTTCATCCTCAACGACCTGTTCGTGGTCGAACCCGCGCGTCGGGTCGGCACGGGCCGGAAGCTGATCGATGCCGCCGCGAAGTTCGCCAGGGCGTCCGGCGCTGCCGGCATGATCCTGTCCACCGCGGCCGGAAACCGGATCGCCCACGCCGTGTACGAAGCCGCCGGCTGGAAGCGGGACGATGCATTCTTCGTCTACACCCTGAATTTGGAAGATTGACCATGGCTGCCCATTCCGGCCTGATTACCGTCATGGAGCGTGCCGCGCGCAAGGCCGCGCCGCGCCTGCGCCGCGACTTCAACGAGGTCGAGGCGCTGCAGGTTTCGCGGAAGGGCCCGGCCGACTTCGTCAGCCAGGCCGACCTGCGTGCCGAGCAGACGCTGTTCGAGGAATTGCGCAAGGCGCGTCCCGACTGGGGCTTCCTGATGGAGGAGCGGGGCGAGATCGCCGGCGATCCGGGCAAGCCGCGCTGGGTGGTCGATCCGCTGGATGGCACGTCAAACTTCCTGCACGGCATCCCGCACTTCTCGATCTCGATCGCGGTGGAGGAGCCGACCGCCAATGGCGGGCGCGGCGAGATCACGCAGGGGTTGGTCTATCAGCCACTGACCGACGAGAGTTTCTGGGCCGAGAAGGGGCGCGGCGCCTGGCTGCAGGACCGGCGGCTGCGGGTTTCCGCCCGGCGTGACCTGGCCGATGCGCTGGTCGCGACGGGGATGCCGTTCCGCGGCCACGGCAATGCCGAGCAGTGGAACGCGATCTACAATGCGGTCGGCCCGGAGGTGGCGGGGATCCGCCGCTTCGGTTCGGCCGCGCTCGATCTGGCGTGGGTTGCGGCGGGCCGTTTCGACGCCTTCTGGGAGAGCGACCTGAAGCCGTGGGACGTGGCGGCGGGCATGCTGCTGGTGCGCGAGGCGGGCGGCTATATCAGCGACTTCCGCGGCGGCGATCGATCGGCCGAGCGCAACGAATATCTCGCGTCGAACGACGGGCTGCATACCAAGCTGCACAAGCTGCTGGGCGGAGCGCTGCGCACCCGTCCCGCGTAGAACAAAGCGCGATTGCTGCGATTCATTCTCAAGTTGGCGAGCCTTGCTTCGCAGGTGCGGCAAGCCTAGAAACCGCCCCGCGCGGGCCCCATCTGACGCTTGTGCCAAACGGAGAAAATCATGGCGTCGGTCGCCGCTGGCTATCTTCCGATCCTCTTGTTCCTGGGGGTGGCGCTTGCGCTGTCCACGGCGTTCGTGGTGTTGCCGATGATCGCGGCGAAGTTCACCGGCGCCTCGAAACCCTATGCCGAGAAGCTTTCCGAATATGAGTGCGGCTTTCCCGCGTTCGAGGACAGCCGGTCGCAGTTCGACGTGCGTTTCTATCTCGTCGCGATCCTGTTCATCATCTTCGATCTGGAAGCGGCGTTCCTCTTTCCGTGGGCGGTATCGCTCGGCGGGATCGGGTTTGCGGGCTGGGCGGCGATGATGATCTTCCTGGCGGAACTCGCGCTCGGATACGTCTATGCGTGGAAGAAGGGAGCCCTGGAATGGGAGTAGAACTCACCGCGCAGCATGATACTGCGCGCCTGCCGACCGAGGCCGAGCGGCAGCCCGATTCCGAATTCTTCAACGCGCTTTCCACCGAAGTGCAGGACAAGGGATTCCTGGTCACCTCGACCGAGGATCTGTTCCAGTGGGCGCGTACCGGCTCGCTGTGGTGGATGACGTTCGGCCTGGCATGCTGCGCGGTGGAGATGATCCACGTCAACATGCCGCGCTACGATCTGGAACGCTTCGGTGCCGCACCGCGCGCCTCTCCGCGCCAGTCGGACGTGATGATCGTCGCCGGCACGCTCTGCAACAAGATGGCGCCGGCGCTGCGCAAGGTTTACGACCAGATGTCGGAGCCGCGCTACGTCATCTCGATGGGCAGCTGCGCCAATGGCGGCGGATATTATCATTACAGTTATTCGGTGGTGCGCGGCTGCGACAGGGTGGTGCCGGTAGACATCTACGTGCCGGGCTGCCCGCCTACCGCCGAGGCGCTGCTTTACGGCATCATGCAGCTCCAGCGGAAGATCCGCCGCTCGGGCACGATCGAGCGCTGAGGCTATCATGACCGCGCCCTACCCCAAATACAGCTCCAGCGAGGGCGTGATCGACGCGGCGAAAGCCGTGCTCGGCGACCTGCTGATCGCCGCCTCGGAGCATGTTTCCGAGATCCGGCTCGACGTGCGCCGGGACATGCTGGTCGAGGCGTTGCGCCGGCTGCGCGACGACATGGAATATCAGCAGCTGATGGAGATTGCCGGCGTCGATTATCCGGATCGGCCGGAGCGGTTCGAGGTCGTCTATTGCCTGCTCTCGCTGACGAAGAACCATCGCATCCGCGTGCATGTGTCGACCGACGAGGTGGCGCCTGTGCCGAGCGTGACCGGCCTGTGGCCGGTGGCGGGCTGGCTGGAGCGCGAAGTGTTCGACATGTACGGCGTGCTGTTCGAGGGCAATGGCGACCTGCGGCGGATCCTGACCGACTACGGTTTTCGCGGCCACCCGCTGCGCAAGGACTTCCCGCTCACCGGCTTTAGCGAGATGCGCTATTCCGAGGCGCACAAGCGCGTGATCTACGAACCCGTGCGGCTGGCGCAGGATCTCCGCACTTTCGACTTCATGAGCCCGTGGGAAGGCGCCGAATATATCCTTCCCGGTGACGAGAAGGCCCCCGAGGCGCCGGGCGCGCCGACGCCGTTGAAGGCGGACGAGGTTAAGCGATAATGGCCGAGACCAGCATCATCGACGAGCCGAACGCGCCGATCAACCTCGACGCGCGGCCCGGCGTATCGAACCCGGAAAAGGGCGACCTCGAGATCGCCAATTACACGATCAACTTCGGCCCGCAGCATCCGGCGGCGCACGGCGTGCTCCGCCTGGTGCTGGAACTGGACGGCGAGATCGTCGAGCGGGCGGATCCGCACGTCGGCTTCCTGCATCGCGGCACCGAGAAGTTCATCGAGTACAAGCCGTACATCCAGTCGATCCCCTATTTCGATCGGCTCGATTACTGCTCGCCGCTGTGCATGGAGCATACCTATGTGCTCGCGATCGAGAAGCTGCTCGGGCTGGAAGTGCCGCTGCGGGGGCAGTATCTGCGGGTGTTCTTCGCCGAACTGACCCGCATCAAGAACCACCTGCTGAACCTTGGCAGCCACGTCATGGACGTGGGCGCGATGACGCCGAACCTCTGGCTGTTCGAGCTTCGCGAAGACTGCATGGGGTTTTACGAGCGCGCCTCCGGCGCCCGGATGCACGCCAACTATTTCCGTCCGGGCGGCGTGCACCAGGATGTGCCGCTGAAGCTGCTGACCGACATCGGCGACTGGCTGGACAATCGGTTCCACCTGTTCGAGGACGCGATCAGCCTGGTTGCCGACAACCGCATCTTCAAGCAGCGCAACGTCGATATCGCGGTCGTCTCCAAGGAGGATGCGATCCGCTGGGGCTTCTCCGGGCCGATGATCCGCGGCTCCGGCATTCCCTGGGATCTGCGCCGGTCGCAGCCCTACGACGTCTATGATCGCATGGAGTTCGACATCCCGGTGGGGACGAACGGCGATTGCTACGATCGTTTCATGGTGCGCGTGGAGGAAGTCCGCCAGTCGGCCCGGATCATGCGCCAGTGCCTGCGCGACATGCCCGAAGGCCCGGTGGCGAGCATGGACCGCAAGGTCGTTCCGCCGAAGCGCGGCGAGATGAAGCAATCGATGGAAGCCCTGATCCATCACTTCAAGCTCTACACGGAGGGGTTCCACGTGCCGGCCGGCGAGGTCTACGTCGCCACCGAGAGCCCGAAGGGCGAGTTCGGCGTGTATCTCGTCTCCGACGGCAGCAACAAGCCGTACCGGTGCAAGATCCGGCCGACGGCGTTCAGCCACCTCCAGGCGATGGACTTCATGCTGAAGGGCCACATGCTGGCCGACACCACCGCCGTGCTCGGCGCGATGGACATCGTGTTCGGCGAGTGCGACCGGTGAGCGCGGTGGACCGGGCGGCCATCGTCGATCGCATGATCGACCGCTACAACGCGCAGGATGCGGACGGCTATGCGGCGTTCTTCACCGAGGACGGATGCGAGGCGGTGTATCGCGGCGCGGCTCTGCGCGAGGGCCGCAGCGCCATCCGGGCGGGCAACGCCAAGACGTTCGCGGATTTTCCGCAGAACCGGGCCGAGATCAGGGCGCGCTACACGATGGGTGGGTTCGTCGTGCTGCACGAGGACGTCTTCCGCGGCGGCGACGTGGCGCCGTTCGAGGTGATTTCGATCTACAGCTTCCGCGACGATCTGGTCGAGCGGGTGGAGTTCGTGAAGTAATGGCTGACGCAGCCCACATCCCCGACGAAGCCGAAACCCGCGCCCGCTGGAGCGGGTTCGCCTGGAACGCCGCCAATGCGGAAAAGGTGAAGGAAATCATCGCGCGCTACCCGCCGGGGCGCGAGCATTCGGCGATCATGCCCCTGCTCGATCTGGCCCAGCGGCAGGTCGGCGAGGAGACGCAGACGCAAGGCTGGCTGCCGGTTCCGGTGATCGAGTATGTCGCGAAGGCGGTCGGCATGCCGTACATGCGCGCCTACGAGGTCGTCAGCTTCTACACGATGTACAATATGGCGCCGGTTGGCCGCTATCACGTGCAGGTGTGCGGGACGACGCCGTGCATGCTGCGCGGATCGGACGACGTGATGGCGGCGTGCAAGAATCGCGGGCTGGCCAAGGGGCGGACGACCGGCGACGGGCTGTTCACGCTGACCGAGGTCGAGTGCCTGGGCGCGTGCGCCAACGCCCCGATGGTCCAGATCAACGACGACAATTACGAGGACCTGACGTTCGACAGCATGTCCGCGATCCTGGAGGCACTGGCCAGCGGCGGGACGCCGAAGCCCGGCCCCCAGAACGGACGGCAGACGAGCGCGCCGGAGGGCGGGCCGACCTGCCTGAAGGAAATGATCGACGCCAATCACGACTACCGGGGATCGTGGACGTGACCCGGATCGTGATGGCGACAACGGCCCCGGTCGGGCTCCGGGAAGATGCAGGGCAGGGACGGTAGGATGCTCGACGACAAGGATCGCATCTTCACCAACGTGTACGGCTTCCAGGACTGGGGGCTGGACGGGGCGATCGCGCGTGGCGACTGGGACGACACCAAGGCGCTGATGGCGCGCGGCCAGGACCAGATCATCGACGACATCAAGGCGTCGGGCCTGCGCGGACGCGGCGGTGCCGGTTTCCCCACCGGCATGAAGTGGAGCTTCATGCCCAAGGAGCCGAAGCCCGGCAAACCCAGCTTCCTGGTGATCAACGCCGACGAATCGGAACCCGGTTCGTGCAAGGACCGCGAGATCATCCGCCACGATCCGCACAAGCTGATCGAAGGGGCGCTGATCGCGGGCTTCGCGATGCGCGCGCGCGCCGCCTACATCTACATCCGCGGCGAATTCATCCGCGAGGCGGAGAACCTTTTCGCGGCGGTGGCGCAGGCCTATGATCGCGGGCTGCTCGGCAAGAATGCGGCTGGATCCGGCTATGATTTCGACGTGTTCGTGCACCGCGGCGCGGGCGCCTACATCTGCGGCGAGGAAACCGCGCAGATCGAGAGCCTTGAGGGCAAGAAGGGCCAGCCGCGGCTGAAGCCGCCGTTCCCGGCCGGCGCGGGCCTCTATGGCTGCCCGACGACCGTCAACAACGTCGAGTCGATCGCGGTCGTCCCGACGATCCTGCGGCGCGGACCGGCATGGTTCGCCGGCATCGGCCGCGACAAGAACCAGGGCACCAAGCTGTTCCAGCTGTCCGGCCACGTCAACACGCCGTGCGTGGTCGAGGAAGCGATGGGGATCAGCTTTCGCGAGCTGATCGAGAAGCATGGCGGCGGCATTCGCGGCGGATGGGACAATCTGCTCGCGGTGATCCCCGGCGGATCGTCGGTGCCGCTGGTGCCGGCCGCCCAGATCATCGACGCGCCGATGGATTTCGACGGGCTGAAGGCGCTCGGCTCCGGCCTCGGCACTGCCGCGGTGATCGTGATGGACAAGTCGACCGACATCGTCCGCGCGATCAGCCGCATCTCGTATTTCTACAAGCATGAGAGCTGCGGCCAGTGCACGCCGTGCCGCGAGGGCACCGGCTGGATGTGGCGGGTGATGGAGCGGCTGCGCGAGGGCAATGCCGAGATCGGCGAGATCGACATGCTGGAGGAAGTGACCCGGCAGGTGGAGGGCCACACGATCTGCGCGCTGGGCGATGCCGCGGCGTGGCCGATCCAGGGCCTGATAAAGCACTTCCGCCCCGAAATGGAGCGGCGGATCAACGAGAAGAACGGCGCTGTGCCCTTCGCGGTTGCGGCGGAGTAGAGACCATGCCCAAGCTGACAGTCGATGGGATCGAGGTCGAGGTGCCCGCGGGCGCGACCGTGCTGCAGGCGTGCGAGGCCGCCGGCAAGGAGATACCGCGCTTCTGCTATCATGAGCGGCTATCGATCGCCGGCAATTGCCGGATGTGCCACGTCGAGGTGAAGCCCGGGCCACCCAAGCCGCAGGCGAGCTGCGCGTTGCCAGCTTCCGACAATCAGGAAATCTTCACCCAGTCGCCGATGGTCAAGAAGGCGCGCGAAGGCGTGATGGAATTCCTGCTGATCAACCATCCGCTCGATTGCCCGATCTGCGATCAGGGCGGCGAGTGCGATTTGCAGGACCAGAGCCTGGCCTATGGCCGCGGAGAGTCGCGCTACACCGAGAACAAGCGCGCGGTGACCGAGAAATATATGGGGCCGATCGTCAAGACCGTGATGACGCGGTGCATTCAGTGCACGCGTTGCATTCGTTTTGCCGAAGAGGTCGCGGGCGTCGAGGAGATCGGGGCGATCGGGCGTGGCGAGGACATGCAGATCACGTCATATATCGAAGGCGCAGTGACCAGAGAGTTGTCGGGCAACGTCGTGGAATTGTGCCCGGTTGGCGCGTTGACCTCCAAACCCTACGCTTTAGAGGCGCGGCCCTGGGAATTGAAGAAGACCTTGTCGATCGACGTGATGGACGCGGTCGGGACGAACATCCGCCTGGACAGCCGCGGGCGCCAGGTGCTGCGCGCGCTGCCCCGGGTGAACGACGAGGTCAACGAAGAGTGGGCGAGCGACAAGACCCGGCACGCAGTCGATGGGCTGGTGCGGCGGCGGCTCGACCGGCCGTATGTGCGAAAGAACGGCAAGCTGGTCGAGGCGAGTTGGGATGAGGCCTTCGGCGCGATCGCGG
>NZ_JAQGLK010000099.1 GCF_028292925.1 Sphingomonas bacterium | reverse complement strand
GCGGCCTGGTACTGGCACTTCGTCGACGTGGTATGGTTGTTCCTGTTCATCGCCATCTACATCTGGGGCGGTTGGGGCGCGCCGGTCCACGGCGGATGATCGCGGCGGCAGCCCGATGAAGCGGCTGCCGCTTATCCCGACGCTGATCGTCGCCCTTGCGGTGTTGACGATGATCGGCCTCGGCGTGTGGCAGTTGCGCCGCGCCGAGTGGAAGGACGGGCTGCTCGCCCGCTACGCCACCGCGCGGACGCTGCCCGCCACCGCCTTTCCGGCGATACCCCCGGCGGACGACGCGCTGCTGTTCCGCCGGGCCTCGGGCTTCTGCCTCGAGGTGACCGGCTGGCGCGCGACATCGGGCCGCAACCGGGCGGGGACCGCCGGCTGGCGCCATATTGCCGCGTGCCGCACCGGCGGCGGCGAGGGGCCGGGGATGCAGGTCGACATGGGCTGGTCCAACCGCGCCGATGCACCGGACTGGCGCGGCGGGCGGGTGGAAGGGGTGATCGGGCCGGACAGCAAACACCGCATCCTGCTGGTCGCGACGCAGGCCGCGCCGGGGCTGGTGCCGAGCGCGCTCCCCTCGACGGACGACGTGCCGAACAATCATCGCAGTTATGCGGTCCAGTGGTTCGCCTTCGCCGCGGTCGCCGCAATCATCTATACGCTGGCGCTGCGTCGGCGGCGGACTGCCCCGCTGCCCCAACCGGCGGTGCGTCCGCCGGCCGCCGGCAGCGACTAGCCACAGCCGGGCCAGGCGCCCGCGCCCGGCCGCCACCGCCGCTGCGTAGCCGTACCCCGCCTCGATGGTTGCCGCTGGACGACGCGCCCGCTAACGCGCTTGGCGATATGCGCTACACAAGCACCCGCGGGCAGGCGCCCACGCTCGACTTCGAACAGGTGACGCTGGCCGGCCTCGCGTCGGATGGCGGCCTCTACGTACCCGAGAGATGGCCGACGCTTTCGGCGGAGGAGATCGAGGCGCTGGCCGGCCTCTCTTATGTGGACACCGCCGTCGCGGTGATGAGGCCGTTCGTCGCGGGTACGCTGGAGGACGCCGATCTGCGCGCGTTGTGCGCCGCCGCCTATGGGCGGTTCAGCCACGCCGCGGTGACCCCGCTCGTTCAGCTCGATCACCAGCACTGGCTGCTGGAACTGTTCCACGGGCCGACGCTGGCGTTCAAGGATGTCGCGCTGCAATTGCTCGGGCTGCTGTTCGAACGTTTCCTGTCGACCCGCGACACTCATCTGACGGTGATCGGCGCGACCAGCGGCGATACCGGATCGGCGGCGATCGACGCGCTGGCGGGGCGCGCCAAGGTCGATATCTTCATGCTCCACCCGCACGGACGGGTGTCCGAGGTGCAGCGCCGCCAGATGACGACGGTGCTGGCGCCCAACGTCCACAACGTTGCGATCGACGGCAGCTTCGACGATGCGCAGGCGCTGGTGAAGGCGATGTTCAACGATGCGGCGTTCGCCCGCCGCCATCATCTGAGCGCGGTCAACTCGATCAACTGGGCGCGGCTGATGGCCCAGATCGTCTATTATTTCTACGCCGCCGTGCGGCTTGGCGCGCCTGGCCGCCGGGTGGCCTTTTCGGTGCCGACGGGCAATTTCGGCGATGTGTTCGCCGGCTATGTCGCAGCGAAGATGGGGCTGCCGATCGAGCGGCTGATCGTGGCCACCAACGTGAACGATATCCTCCACCGCGCGCTTTCGACCGGGGATTATTCATGCGGCAGCGTGGTGGCCACCGCCGCACCGTCGATGGATATCCAGGTGAGTTCGAATTTCGAGCGGCTGTTGTTCGATCTGCACGGCCGCGACGGCGCAGGCCTGGCGGCGGCGATGCACCGCTTCGAGGCGGAGCGCCGGCTGGCGATCCCGGCGGGGATGCTGGCCGCCAATCGCGGGCTGCTGGCAAGCGCGCGGATCGATCCGGACGGGATGGCGCTGGCGATGCGCCGCACCGTCGAGGAAGCCGACATGCTGATCGATCCGCACACGGCCATCGGCCTTGCCGCAGCGCGCGGCGCGGGCCTGCCTGAGGACGTGCCGGTGGTGACGCTGGCGACCGCGCACCCCGCCAAGTTCCCCGACGCGGTGGAGCGGGCGACCGGCCGCCGTCCCGGCCTGCCGCGGCGCGTGGAGGGGCTGTTCGAGCGCGAGGAGCGATACGACACCCTTCCAGCGACGCTCCAGGCGGTCGAGGCATTCGTGTCGGAACGCGCGATGGCCGCAGCGTGACCGCACGGCTGCATCGCCTGGCCAACGGCCTCACCGTCGCGGTGGAGCCGATGGACGGGGTCGAGACGCTGGCCGTCGGCCTGTACGCCGATGTCGGCGCCCGATCCGAGCCGGCTGGGCTTTCAGGCCTGGCCCACATGGTCGAGCATATGGTGTTCAAGGGCGCGGGTGCCCGCGATGCCCGTGCCCTGGCCGAGGCGGCGGAGGATGCCGGCGGATCGCTCAACGCCTGGACGGCGCGGGACCAGACGGTGTTCCACGCCCGGATGCTGGCGGAGGATCTCGCGCTCGGGGTCGAGTTGATCGCCGATCTGGTCCGCGCACCCCATCTCGAGGCCGACGAGCTGGAGCGGGAGCGGGGCGTCGTGCTCGCCGAACTCGGCGAGGCGCGCGATACGCCGGACGACATCATCTTCGATCAGCTCCAGGCGGCCGCGTTCGGTACGCAGCCGCTGGCGCTGCCGGTGCTCGGCGACGAGGCGGGCATCGCCGCGATCGACGTAGCCGCGATGCGCGACTGGATCGCCACCCGCTATTGCCCGGACGGGCTGATCCTGGCGGCGGCCGGCCGGATCGACGAGGATCGGCTGCTTGCGCTTGCCGAAAGCCGCTTCGGCGATATGGCGCCAGGGGCGCCGCCGCTGCCGCCCGAGGCCCGCTTCGTCGGCGGTGCGACGCATGATCGCCGCCGGTTCGATCAGACGCATATCGCGTTCGCGCATCCCGGCACCTCCACCACCCACCCCGATTTCCACGCGCTCGGCCTGTTCGCCAGCGCGGTCGGCGGGGGGGCATCGTCGCGGCTGTTCCAGGAACTGCGCGAAAAGCGCGGGCTGGCCTACAGTATCTATGCGTGGACGCATTCCTATGCCGATACCGGGTTGCTCGGCGTGTATTGCGCGACGGCCAGGGCGGATGCCGCCGCGGCGTACAAGCTGGCGGGCGAGGTGCTGCGCGAGACCGCCGGGACGATGGACCAGCGCGAGCTGGCGCGTGCCCGCGCCCAGGCCAAGGCGGGGCTGCTGATGGGGCTCGAATCGGTCGCGTCGCGGTGCGATCACCTTGCCCGGCAGGTGCAGGTGCACGGCCGCATCGTGCCGGCCGCCGAGACGGTGGCGGCGCTGGATGCGGTGACGCTCGATCAGGTGCGGGCGGCCGGGGCGGCGGCGATCGACGGCGGGCTGGCGACGGCCACGATCGGCGGCGGCAAGCTCGCCAAGGCGGCGTGAGCGCGGGGGCCAGAGCGGGATGATCGCGCCACTCCAGACCCTCGTCGCCGAACCATGGGACGATTACGGGCTGATCGACAGCGGGCATGGCCGCAAGCTGGAGCGGTATGGCCGCTTCCGCTTCATCCGCCCGGAACCGCAGGCGATGTGGGCGCCCGCTGCGACCGACTGGAACGCGGACGGCGACTTCATCGGCGCGTCGGACGAGGAAGGTGGCGGCCGCTGGCACCTGTCGCGCGACGTCCCTCGCGAGGGTTGGCGGATCGGCTGGCAGGACGTCCACTTCGCCGCGCAGTGCACCCCCTTCCGCCACCTCGCCTTCTTCCCCGATATGACCCCGCAATGGGAATGGATGCGCGAGCGGACCGCCGACGGCGCGGAGGTGCTCAACCTCTTCGGCTATACCGGCGTGGGCACGCTGGCGCTGTCTGCCAAAGGCGCGCGGCTGACCCACGTCGATGCCTCGAAGAAGTCGGTGGAGGGTGGGCGCGCCAACGCCAACATGTCCGGCATGGCGGGCCGGCCGATCCGCTGGCTGGTGGACGATGCCAGCAAGTTCGCCGCACGCGAGGTACGCCGCGGCCGCCGCTATGACGGCATCCTGCTCGATCCGCCGAAGTTCGGCCGCGGCCCGGATGGCGAGATCTGGCGGCTGGAGGAGGGGCTGCCCGGGCTGATCGCGGATTGCGTCCGCCTGCTCGACGACAAGTCCCGCTTCCTGGTGCTGACGGTCTATGCGGTGCGGATGTCCGCTCTGGCGATCGCGGAACTGCTGCGCCAGGCGACCGCGCATCTCGGCGGCCGCGTGGAAACCGGCGAGATGGCGGTGCGCGAGGAGGCGCGCGGCCTGCTGCTGCCCACCGCCATCTTCGCCCGCTGGGTGCGCGACTGATCGGCGCCGCCCCGCCGCCCATACCGCCCGCCGGACCAGTGCGGCCGCATTAACAGCTTGTTGATCGGCGGCGCCCTAGTCTGGGTGAAACTACGGGTGAAGTCGCAACATGATAAGTGGGCCGGCAGGTGGGTTGAGCGGGCCCAGTTCCACCTCGGACCAGATCCTCGAGGCGCTTCAGCACCCGGTGATCGCCATCGATCGCAGCAGCGATATCAGCTACGCCAACGCCACCGCCGCGGCGAGCTTCGGCGGCTGGATCGTCGGATCGAACCTGATCGACATCTTCCCCTCCTTCCTGAGGTCCGCCGTCGACGACAACGGGGTGTCGATGCTCCGGCTGACCACGTCCAGGGATGTGGCGTACGAGGCGCTGTTCAACCCGATGGGCGACGATCAGACCAGCGTCAGTTTCTGGCCCTGTTCCGCCGCTGCGATGCCGGCGGCCGGCTTCGAGCATGACGATCTGACCGGGCTCGCCCGCCGCAACACCTTCATGGCCGCGCTGTCGCACCATCTCGCCCAGAGCGAGGGGGATCCGGGCAGCCTGGCGGTCCACTGCATCGATCTCGATCGCTTCAAGACGGTCAACGATACGCTGGGGCACGGCATCGGTGACCAGTTGCTGAAGAAGGTCGCCGATCGGCTGCGTGTGACCTGCCGCAAGGACGACGTGATCGCCCGGATCGGCGGGGACGAGTTCGTGATCCTCCAGCCCGGCATTTCCGGCGCGCAGGATGCGACCCGGCTGGCGACGCGGCTGGTCGATCTGATCGGGCGCACCTACGTGCTGAACGGCCACACCGTGAATATCGGCGTCAGCATCGGCGTGGCGCTGAACGGCCCGCACATGCAGGCCCGCGATGTGCTGCGCGACGCCGATCTGGCCCTGTACGAGGCGAAGCGCGCCGGCCGCGGCCGGTTCCGCTTTTTCGAGAGCGGGATGGACGCGCAGCTCCAGAAAAGGCGGGAGCTCGAGATCGATCTGCGCCGCGCGCTCGCGCTGAAGCAGTTCGAGCTTCACTATCAGCCGTTCCTCGATCTCAACACCGAATCCGTCATCGGATTCGAAGCGTTGCTGCGCTGGAACCATCCGGTGCGCGGCGAAATCCCGCCGCTGGATTTCATCCGCATCACGGAGGAGAACGGGCTGATCGTCAAGATCGGCGAATGGGTGATCCGCACCGCCTGCGCCGCCGCCGTGACCTGGCCTGGCGAGATGATCGTCGCCGTCAACGTATCGCCGCTGCAGTTCAAGGCGGATACCTTGCTGGCGACGGTCGCATCGGCGCTGGCGCGATCGGGCCTGCCGGCGCACCGCCTGGAGCTGGAGATCACGGAGAGCGCGCTGCTCGACGATACGTCGAACGTCCTGGCCACCCTCCACGCCCTGCGGGATCTCGGGCTGAAGATCTCGATGGACGATTTCGGGACGGGCTATTCGTCGCTCAGCTACCTGCAGAAGTTTCCGTTCAACAAGATCAAGATCGATCGCTCCTTCGTCGCCAATGCGGATGCGGACAGCCGCGCCATCCTGAAGGCGGTTTCGGGGCTGGGCAGCAACCTGGGCATGGCGATCACCGCTGAGGGGGTGGAGACGGCCGAACAGCTCGACCGCATCCGCAGCCAGAAGTGCACGCATGTCCAGGGCTTCTTCACCGGGCGGCCGATGAGCGCCGATCGGGTTCAGGCATTCATCAACGAAGGCGTGGGAAATATATTCGATGAGCGATGAACTCTATCGGCTGGTCTATTACAGCCGCAACCAGCTCGAAACCGAAACCGAAACCGGCGATTTCGAGGCGCAGGTTGCGGACATCCTCGCCCGGAGCCGGCACAACAATCAGCGCGACGACATAACCGGCGCCTTGCTGTTCAACGCCGGCTGCTTCGCGCAGGTGCTGGAGGGGCCGCTGGGCAATGTCGAGGCGGCGTTCGAGCGCATCCAGCAGGACGAGCGGCACGGCGAGGTCTCGCTGCTGACGCTGGAGCCGATCGCCGCGCGCAGCTTTCCGAACTGGGCGATGGGGTTCGTCGGGGAACGGGCCGACACGGCGGAACGGTTCGCGCGGGTCGGCCTGGAAAGCGGCTTCGATCCCTCGCGGCTGTCGGGCGATCACATCCACACGGTGCTGAAGGACCTGGTGATCGAGGAAGAGGCGACCGCCGCCTGACCGCGCGGGGCAGGGCGCGCGGGGCGCAGGGTCGGCTCGGGCGTGCCTAGTCGCGCAGCGCCCGCAGCGCAGCGCCGCCCGCAAACGGCGCCCCCGCCACGAGCAGCAGCGAGGCGGCGGCGAGCAGCTTGAGCGCGCCGCCGTCACCGGCCAGCCCGCCGGCGCCGAAGATCAGCAGCGGCACCGCCAGCGGCAGCATCAGCAGCCCGGACAACGCCCCCGCCCCGCGCAGCCCCGCCGTCAGCGCGCTGGTGCCGACCGCCAGCGCGGCAAGGCCCGGCGTGCCGATCGCCAGCCCCGCCTCCAGCCGGGCGAGCGTCGCGCCGTCCAGGCGGAGCAGGGCGGCGGCGGGGAAAGCGGCGATCATCAGCAGCGGCCCGAAGCTCAGCCAGTGCGCGACGATCTTGGCCGCGCACACCGCCTCCTCGCTCAGGCCGCGCACCGCCAGTTGGTCCAGCACGCCCGATTCCGTGTCCGGGGCAACGAGCCGGTCGATCGGCAGCAGGGCGGCGAGCAAAGCTGCCATCCACAAGGCCCCGCCTCCGGTGCGGGCGAGCAGCGCGCTGTCCGGCCCGATCGCGAAGGGGAACAAGGTCGCCACCAGCAGGAAGAACGCCAGCGGCAGCAGCCCGCCGCCGCCGGAAAAGGCCCGGCGCAGATCGCGGCGGATCAGCGCGATCGCGGTCACGCCGCCACCGCCAGCCGGATGGGGATCGCGTCGATCAGGCCGAGCGGCTGGTGCGAGGCGGCCAGCACGATCCCGCCGCCGGCGCGGTGCGTCGCCATGGCATCCGCCAGCCGGGCCAGCGAATCGCTGTCCAGCCCATTGCCCGGTTCGTCGAGCAGCCAGATGTCCGCGCCCGATGCGATCGTGCGGGCCAGTGCGGCGCGACGGCGCTGCCCGGTCGAAAGCATCCGCACCGGCACCTCGGCCAGCGCGGCGATGTCCATCGCCGCCAGCCCGACATCGATGTCCGCCGGGGTGCGCCCGTCGATGACCGCCCAGAAACCGAGCGCGGTGGCCAGGCTGGCCTGCGCATCGAGCGCGGCCGCCTCGTTGACCAGCGCGATCCGCCCGCGGCGCTCCACTCGCCCCGCCGCGGCGTCCAGCAGTCCGGCGGCGATGCGCAGCAGGCTCGACTTGCCGATCCCGTTCGGCCCGGTGACGAGCGCCGCCTCGCCTGGGCCGAGCGCAAAGCTCAGATCCTCGAACAGCAGCCGCGGCCCGCGCAGGCAGGCGACCCGGTCGAAGCCCAGCCGCGCGCGTGCGCCGCTCATCCGGCGGCCTGCTCCAGCGCGTGCATGTCGGCATCGGACAGCCCGAAATGGTGGCCGACCTCGTGGATCAGGACATGGGTGACCAGCGCCTCGAGGCTGACCCCGGTCTCGATCCATTCGTCCAGCAGCGCGCGGCGATAAAGGTGGATCCTGTCCGGCAGGGTGGCGAAATCCGAAACCGATTTGTCGCCGATCGGCCGGCCCGCATAAATCCCGGTCAGCTCGAACGGATCGTCGATGCCCAGTTCGGCCAGCACGTCATCCTCGGCGAGATCCTCGACGCACAGGATCACGTCGCCCAGATGGGCCCGGAACACGTCCGGCAGGCGCGCGATGGCGTCGCGGGCCAGCGCCTCGATCGTGGCGGCATCCGGCGCAAGGGTTTGACGATCGGTCATAGCCGGCCGACATAAGGCCGGGCGCGGGCAGACGCCAGAAGAGGAACGCCACGATGATCCCCAAGCTGACGCCCGAGGCGCGCGATGCCGCGCTCGCCACGCTGCCGGAGTGGCGGCACGATGCGGAACGGGGCGCGATCGCCCGCAGCTTCACCTTTGCCGATTTCGGCGCCGCATTCGGTTTCATGACCCGCGTCGCCCTGATCGCCGAGAAGGCGGATCACCACCCGGAATGGTTCAACGTGTGGAATCGCGTCGATATCGTGCTGACGACGCACGCCTGCGCCGGCTTGTCGCCGCGCGACGTGGCGATGGCGCACCGGATCGACGGGCTGATCGGGTGAGCCGTCCGGCCGGTGCGGACATCGTCTGGGATGGCGTCACCCGGCGCTTCCCTGGCCAGATCCGCGCGGCGGTGGACGGGGTGACGCTGTGTGTGGCGGCGGGCAGCTTCGTCGCCCTGGTCGGGGGATCGGGATCGGGCAAGTCGACCTTGCTGAAGATGGTCAACCGGCTGGTCGATCCGGATGCGGGCGTGGTGCGGATCGGCGGCACCAGCGTCGCTGCGGCGGCGCCGCACCTGCTGCGGCGGCGGATCGGCTACGTCTTCCAGAATGTCGGGCTGTTCCCGCACATGGACGTGGCCGGGAATATCGCGCTGGCGGGGATGCTGCGGGGGCATGAGGTGGACGTGGCCGATCTGCTGGCCCGCGTCGGCCTGCCCGCCGATTATGCGGCCCGGCGGCCGCGCCAGCTTTCCGGCGGCGAGCAGCAGCGCGTCGGCGTCGCCCGCGCGCTCGCCGGGGAAACCGCGATCATGCTGATGGACGAACCGTTCGGCGCACTCGACCCGGTGACCCGCGATGCGATCGGCACGGCCTACCGCGCGCTGCACGATCGGCTCGGGCTGACGACGATCCTGGTGACGCACGACATGGCGGAGGCGCTGCTGATCGCCGATCGCATCCTGGTGATGGCCGCCGGGCGGATCGTGGCGGATGCAACCCCGGCCGCGTTGCTGGCCGGCGGGCAGGGGGCCGCGGCGGACGCGCTGATGGCGGTGCCCAAGCGCCAGATCGAACGCCTTGCCCGGCTTTCCGCCCATGGCTGACCGCTTCGCCGCCGCGTTCGCGCAACTGCCGCCCCTGCTCGCCGCGCACCTGCTGCTTTCGGCGGCCGCGCTCGTCCTGGCGCTGGCGATCGGGTTGCCGCTGGCGATCGCGGCGGCGCGGCGGCCGCGGCTGGCGCAGGTCGCGCTCGGTATCGCCGGGCTGATCCAGACGATACCGGGGCTGGCGCTGCTCGCTTTGTTCTACCCTTTGCTGCTGGCTCTGTCGGCGCTGGCGGGCGGCGGTATTCCCGCGCTCGGTTTCCTGCCGTCGCTGCTGGCCTTGGCGCTCTATGCGCTGCTGCCGATCCTGCGCGGGGGCGTGACCGGGCTGGCCGGCATCGATCCGGCGGTGCTGGAGGCGGCGGACGGGCTGGGGATGACGCCGCGGCAGCGGCTGCGGCTGATCGAGGCGCCGCTTGCCGCGCCGGTGGTCATGGCCGGGATCCGCACCGCGGCGGTGTGGACGATCGGCGCGGCGACGCTTGCCACCACCGTCGGCGCGGCGAGCCTCGGCAACCTCATCTTCGCCGGGCTGCAGACCGAGAACTGGGCGCTGGTGCTGGTCGGCTGCATCGGCGCGGGCGGCCTGGCCATCACCGCCGATCTGCTGCTCGGATCGGTCGAGCGCGGGGTGGGGGAGGGCCGCCGGGCACGAGTGATCGTGCCGCTCGGGCTGATCGCGGTGGCGGTGGCCGCGGCCCTCGCCGCCACCTTCGGGGGCGGGGCGGGGAACGTGGTGACCATCGGCGCGAAGAACTTTTCCGAACAATATATCCTTGCGCGGGTGATCGGCCGCCGGCTGGAGGATGCGGGCTATGCCGTCCGCTACCGTGAGGGGCTGGGATCCGCGGTGGCGTTCCGCGCGCTCGGGCAGGGCGATATCGATGTGTATGTCGATTATTCGGGTACGCTCTGGACGGGCGCGATGGGCCGCAGCGACGTGGTGCCCCGCGCGGAGATGAACCGGCGGATCGCCGCATGGATGGCGGCCGGGCCGGGCACGGGCCTGGTCGGTTCGCTGGGCTTTGAAAATGCCTATGCGCTGGCGATGCGGGCGGATGCGGCGCGGGCGCGGGGGATCGCCTCGATCGCCGATCTGGCGCAGCAGGCGCCGCAACTGGCGCTTGGCGCGGATCTCGAATTTCTCGACCGTCCGGAGTGGAAGACGATCCGCGACGCCTACGCCCTGCGCTTCCGCGAGCAGCGCGCCTACAGCCCGACCTTCATGTACCGGGCGCTGGCATCGGGGCAGGCGGACGTGATCTCCGCTTTCTCCTCCGACGGGCGGATCGCGGCGGACCGGCTGGCCGTGCTGGCCGATCCGAAGGGCGCGGTGCCGGCCTATGATGCGTTGCTGCTGGTATCGCCGGCGCGGGCGAAGGACGCCCGCTTCGTCGCTGCGCTCCGCCCGCTCGTCGGATCGATCCCGGTCGATCGCATGCGGCAGGCCAATTACCTGGTCGATCGCGACACGGACAAGGCAAGCCCGGATGCGGCGGCGCGGTGGCTGACGGGGGATCGATCGTCCGCGGCAACCGCGCAGGATCGCAAGCTCAGCGGCGGCTGACGCCGTTACAGGCCATTCGGAATGCGCAATCCGCCGCCCCGAAACTGGTAGTTCATCCGGGGTGCGACCGTTGGGGATGCGGGCGCGTTACGAGGCTACCGGCGGTACGGATCGAGATGGGCGCCGGCGAAGCAAGGAGACTCGCGATGCGCATTCACCACCTGAATTGCGGGACGGACTGTCCGCTCGGTGGCGCGTTGTTCGATGGCCGCAGCCTCGGGCCGCTCGGTCGGATCGTTTGCCACTGCCTGTTGATCGAAACCGATGCGCACGGGCTGGTGCTGGTGGATACGGGATACGGCCTTCGTGACGTGGCCCACCCGCACCGCCATCCTCAGCCGCGGATCACCCTGCCGTGGCGCGCAATGCTGAACATCCGGCTGCGCGAGCGCGAGACTGCGGCACGGCAAGTCGAAGCGCTGGGCTTTCGCGCCGGGGATGTGCGCCACATCATCGCCACTCACCTGGACTTCGATCATGCCGGCGGGCTGGACGACTTCCCGGAAGCGACGGTGCACGTCATGCAGCGCGAGTATGACGACGCGACCGGCCCGCGCGTCGGCATCGTCGCGCGAAATCGCTGGCGGCCGTCTCAGCTGGACGAGATCCGGCGATGGAAAGGCTATAGCGCGCGAGGCGAGCCATGGTTCGGGTTCGATGCCGTTCGCGAACTGGAGGGGTTGCCGCCGGAAATTCTGATGGTGCCGCTGCCGGGCCATACCTGGGGACATGCCGGGGTGGCAGTTCGGCGGGACGACGGGCGTTGGCTGCTTCATGCCGGCGACGCCTATTTCTACCGCGGCGAGATGCGGCAAGCGCGCCGTCGCTGCACGCCGGGGCTGCGCGCCTATCAACGTCTGATGGAGGTCGACGGCACGGCCCGGATGGCCAACCAGGAACGGCTCCGCATGCTTTCGATCGAGCGCCGGGATGCGGTGACAGTCACCTGCACCCACGATCCTGTCGAGCTGGAACGCTGCCAGGCGGGCCGGCCGCTCTGACGCCCGATCCGCCAGCGGCGCCCGCGCCGTGCCTTGCATATAGGTGCGCGCGGGCGTCCGCGGATCGCGCTGTAAAGGGGGCGGGGATGGCCCTCGGCGATGGGCGGATGGTGCGATAGTCATCCGATCGCTGCCTCCCCCGCGGATCGGCGGGGAAGGCAGCGGAGGTGGCGGCGGCGGAGGCAGGGGAGGCGATCGGTCGCTTTCGCCCGGCCCGCCGCCGGGTTCGTCCGGCTCGTCGTCAGCCGTTCTCGTTCCCGGCTTCCTGTACGGAACTCTCCTCGTCATCGGCACGCGCGCTGTCGCCGGTCCTCATAACCGGGCCTGTTCCGGCAGTGCGGACGGGCCCGAGCACCCGGTCCAGCTCAGCACTGACATCATCGACCTTCTTGCGCAGTTCGGCGTAACGCTCGATCGCGTCTCGGCCGACCTTCTGGTCCGTCATGTTGTACTGGCCGTAGAGATAGGTGACGTGCGTCTGGAGCCCGGGCTGGCTGTACCGGATCCTCGGCGTGATCAGCTTGGCCGCGATCGGATCGAGAGCCTGCGCTCTGGCGGGATCGGGGTTCGTCTTCAGCGCCGCCTGTGCCTGCGTCACCCGCAACACCGCCGCGTTGGCATCGTGGACCAGCTTCAGCACACGCATGTTGTGCTCGAACTGGGCGACGACATCGGCGTTGGTCAGGCCGGTGGCGAGCACCCGCGGATCCTCCACGATCTCGAGCGGCTGGCGGGTCTCGAACTTCCCGGCGGCCATCACGACAGTGTAGTTTCCGGGGGGAGCAACGGGGCCCGTCGGATGACGCGTCCGGCTTTCCGCCGGCTGCCCTGGCTGCCCCGGCTGCGGTGCCGCTGGCGTGCCGGCGGGTTCGCCCGAGTAGCGCAGATCCCAGATGAAGCGGTGCATGCCCGGAGCCGTGTCGAGCTTGGTGACGTAGGTCGGGCGGTACTGGCCGCCGCCCTCGTCGTCGCCGCCGCCCCCGGCGCCGCCGCCGGCGGGGCTAGACCCCTCGCTCGAGAATCGCCGGACAACGGCACCCGCGGCGTCCAGGATGGTCAGGGTGACCGGGGTGCTCTTCGCACCAGGCGCGACATAGTAATCGATCTGCGCGCCCGGCAGGATGTGCTCCGGCCCTTCCTTGGGATCGGCCCCCTTGTCGCCGGCCGCAGGTATGCGCACCGCGACGGCAGGCTTGAACAGGCGGCTCGACTTCGCTGCCTCGCGCGGCGGCGGAAGCTGGCGAAGGACACTGAGGTTGTCGAGAATGTAGAAGCCGCGCCCCTGCGTGGAGAGCGCCATGTCGCCATGTGTGAGCCGGATGTCGGTAACGGGCACCGCCGGAAGGTCCAGCTGCAGGCTCTGCCAGCGCGCGCCGCGATCGAACGAGACATACATCCCGAACTCCGTTCCGGCATAGAGCAGGTCCGGGCGCTCCGGATCTTCGCGGATGACGCGCGTCGGCTCATCGGCGGCGATGCCGTTCCGGCCGCTGGTCAGGCGTGTCCAGCTCTTTCCGTAATCGTCGGTCCGGTACAGGTACGGTGCATAATCGCCGAGCAGGTAGCGGTAGACCGCGATGTAGGCGGTTCCGGGTGCGCGCACCCCGGGCTCGATATTCTGGACGCGGCCGCCGGGCGGGAGATCCTTCGGGGTGACGTTCTGCCAGGACTTGCCGTTGTCCTGCGTCACGAAGACGAGGCCGTCGTTCGATCCGCTCCAGATTACTCCCGGCCTGATCTTGCTCTCGCGGATGGCATAAACCGTGGAATAGACCTCCTCGCCGGTCGCATCGCGGGTGATCGGCTCGCCCGAGGCGAGTTGCTTGTCCGCCGGATTGAGGGTGAGATCGGGGCTGATCGTGTTCCAGGTCACGCCACCGTCCTGCGAGCGATGCACGTACTGCGATCCGTAGTAGATGGTGTTGGGCTCGGTGGGGGAGATTTCCATCGGTGCGACGCGCTGGAAACGGTAGCGCAGCGACTTGGGATCGTTGCCGTACAGCGACTCGGCGCCGACCCAATACCGCTCTTCATTGCGGTTGGTACGCATGTCGACCCGGCTGAACTGCCCCTTGCAGCCGCCCCAGACGATGTCGGGCTGGTTGAGCTTGGGGATGATCGGTCCGGTCTCGCAGCCGGGTCCGATCTCGAAATCCTGGTTCTTGCCCAGCGAAAGCGAGGGGACGATGACCGTCGTATTGTCCTGCTGCGCGCCATAGAGGCGGTAGGGGAACTGGTCGTCGACCGCGATCTGGTAAAGTTCGGCGGTCGGCTGATTGGCCTGGCTGCTCCAGGTCATGCCGCCGTCCAGCGACACGTTGGCACCGCCATCGTTGGCCTGGACCATGATCTGCGAGTTGCGCGGGTTGATCCAGACGTCGTGATTGTCGCTGTGGGGCGTACGCTGCGTCTTGAAGCTCTTGCCGCCGTCCACCGACTTGAACCAGCTTTCGTTCCCGACGAACACCACGTCCGGGTTGGTGGGATCAACCCCGAGCGTCGTGTAGTAGAAGGGGCGCGTGACAAGTCGCCCCTCGCCATTGACGAGCGTCCAGTTCGCGCCGGCATCGTCCGAGCGATAGAGGCCGTGGCCGGGTTTCGCCTCGATCAGCGCATAGAGACGGTCGGGAGCTGCGGCGCTGACGCCGACGTTCGCGCGGCCGAACAGGCCGGTAGGAAGGCCGCCGCCAAGCTTCGTCCAGCTGTCACCGCCGTCGACGGACTTGTAAATGCCACCCTCGGTTCCGCCGGAAATGATCGACCAGGGCTGGCGCAGGCCGTGCCACATGGTCGCGTAGAGCACATTCGGATTGCCGGGCTGATACTCGATATCCGCCGCACCGAGGCGCTCATTGATGAAGAAAACCTTTTTCCAGGTCTTGCCGCCATCGCGCGTCCGATAGACGCCGCGTTCCTTGGTGTATTTGAACGGATCACCCGTCGAGGCAACGAACACTTCGTCGGGATTGGCAGGGTTGATCCGCACCGCGGAAATCTGTCCGACGTCGCGGAGCCCGGTGAACGTCCATGTCTTGGCGCCATCGACCGACTTGTAGATACCGCGTCCGATAGAGACGTTGCTGCGGATCTTCGACGATCCGGTTCCGGCATAGAGGATGTCGGGATTGCTGTCCGCCACGGCGACGGCGCCCATCGCGCCGACGGAGATTTGCCCGTCCGTGGTGTTGGTCCACTTGTGCCCGGCATCCGTCGTCTTCCAGACACCGCCGCCGACGGTGCCCATATAGAACGTGTTCGGCTGCGCTGGCACGCCGGTCACTGTGGTCACGCGCCCGCCCCGCCATGGGCCAACGTGCCGATAATGCAGGCCCGACCACAAGGATGTGTCGTAGCTTTGGGCGCTCGCAACCTCGGCTGCGCTCGCGAGGAGCGCGCTCATGACGTGCAGAGCGATGGTCTTCCTCATGTTTTCCCCTTTTTGTTGGAAGTACACGGATGCCACTGCACCTGCGGACGATCGTCCTCACCAGAGCCGATGACGACCGGCAAGGCAAGAGTCCGGTCGACATGGAACAACCGGCACCACTATAGCAATCAATTGTAACAACCTTGCCCGTCTGGGGTGTTGCGCGCAGCGGCTCATCATGTTGCAACGCGCCATCTGCCAGCCGCGGGCACCACGATAAAAAGTCGGGGTAGCATCGTCTATCAACAGAAAGATTGCGGCTCGCGACAATCGCGAGTGGTTCGCGTCAGGAGCAGCAGACCCGATGACTTGTCGCCTCACGGTATTTCTTCTGGCGGGCGGTATCATCGCGGTGCCGACGGCTGGAAAGGCGGAGATCGCCGAGGACGGGGACCTGGTGGTCACGGCCGAGAATATCCCCGGCCGCGTCGGCTCGCCGCGGATCGTCGCCGATAACGCGTTCCTGACCGAGCGACAGCCGCGGAACGTGGCGGAGGCGCTCCGCTTCCTGCCGGGTGTGTCGGCCAAGACCAACTCGCGCGGCGAGACGATCGCGCGCGTCCGCGGGTCGGAGGAGCGGCAGACCCAGGTATTCCTCGATGGTGCCCCGCTCGCCGTGCCGTGGGACGGCCGGGTCGATCTTGGCGTGCTGCCGGCGGGGCTGGTCGGATCGGTCGAGGTGGCGAAGGGGGCGGTGCCGATCGAATATGGCACCAACGCCGTCGCGGGCGCGGTCGACCTCCTGACCGTGCGGGACAATGAGGGTGTCGAGGCGCTCGCGCAGGGCGGGCCGAGGGGCTTCGGCAACGCCTCGCTTGTCGGCGGGCTGGATGCCGGCGACATCGGGATCCTCTTGGCAGCATCCGGTTTGACGCGCGATTCCGAGCCGGTGGCCAGGTATCGGGCGGTCCCGTTCAGCCAGGCGCGAGGCCGCGGGCGGACCAACACGGACATCGATTCGCTCAGCCTGTTCGGGGCGGTCAGATATTCCGGAGCGACGACAGGGGCGCGCGCGAGCCTGCTGCGCGTCGCCACGCGGCGCGGCATCGCCCCCGAATCGGATCGACTGCCGGCCACCGCGTCGCCGCGCTACTGGCGATACCCGGACATCGATACCACCCAGCTCACGCTGAACGGCACTGCCGATCTCGCCGATGCCGTGCGGTTGCGCGCGGTCGGCTGGCGCCAGTGGTTCAGGCAGTCCATCGACCAGTATGGCGACGACACCTCCAGTATCGCCCGCACCCGGCAGGACGATCGGGACGACACGCTTGGTGGCCGCCTGACGCTCGCGACCGCGCATGCGCCGTTTAATCTTCGCCTGACCGGCAGCGCCCAGACCTCGCGTCACAGGCAGGTCGATACCAACCTGGTGACCGCTGTGCCGGGCCCCAGCCTGATCTATCGCCAGAACCTGTACACGCTCGGCGCCGAGGCAGACGCGCCGGTGGGGCCCGTCCGCGTGACATTGGGCATCGGCTATGATTGGGCGGCGACGCCGCGCTCCGGCGACAAGCCGCCCCAGCCGGACATGAGCGCGCCCGCCTTCTCACTGGCCGTTCGGAGCGATCCGGGGGACGGCACGACGCTCACTCTCTCGGCCGGGCGGCGTACCCGCTTCCCCTCCGCGCGCGAGCTGTTCGGCGAGGCACTCGGCCGCTTCCTCATCAACCCCGATCTGAAGCCCGAGACGGCGTGGCTCGCCGATATCGAACTGGCCTGGGCAAGCGAGGGCGCCAGCCTCTCCTTCAACCCCTTCTACTCGCGGGGTGAGGACACGCTCGGGCAGCGCGTGGTCCGCGTCGGCGGCGTGTCGCTGCGGCAACGCTACAATCTTTCCGGCACGCGCACCTATGGCGTGGACGTCCAGGCGAACGTCACGCTTGCGCCCGGCTTCGGTGCCGAACTGTTCGCCACCGCGCTCAGCGCCCGCGCCCTTTCCGGGGACGCCGCTTTCCGCAAGCTGCCGCAACGGCCGGACTACGAAGCGGGCGGCGCGCTCAGCTACAGGCCTGTCGAGGGCGGGCTACTGCGTGCGGAATATCGCCGCGTCGGCCCCGCCGTGGATCTCGATGCCACCGGCGCCCGCTCCGCGCTGCCTCCCGGCAACGAGGTGAACCTGCGCGGCGAGTGGCGCGTGGGAGAGGTCGGTGAGTCGCCCGTCTCGATCACGATGGCGGTAGATAACCTCACCGACGAGCTGATCTCTCCGCAACTCGGCCTGCCGCTGCCGGGGCGGACGGTGCGGGTGGGATTGCGCGTCGACTGAGCCCCCGCAATCCCGCCCTTCGGAAAGGGGGGCTTTGTGTCGAGCTGTCGTGGCCAAAACGGAATGTGGCCCGCGGGGCGCGGGCGCGGCGGGCTAGAAGGCCTGGCCCGGCCACTGGCGCGGCGAGCGGCTGTTCCTGGGAACGGCCCGGCAGCCTGCCGGGCCGTTCCACGGCTCAGCGCCTAAGCCTCAGCGATAGCCGGCCACGGCGAGGATCGTCAGCAGGTCGAGCTTGCGGATCTTCAGCGAGCCTTCCTTGCCGATGCCGATCCACTCGTCGACCGAATGGCCGCGCCCGCCGTCGGCGGCGCGCGGGATGGTGAGGGCGGGTATGCCAAGGCTCATCGCCACGTTCGAATCCGTCGATCCGGACCCCATCTGCGGCGTGATTCCCTCGCTTTGATATGCGGCGGTGGCAAGCCGCACGATCTCCGCGTCCGCCACGGTCGCTCCCGCCGGGCGATCCCCGACCAGCTTCACGTCCACCTTCACCGGCGCTTCCGCGATCGATCGCGCGGCGTTCTCGCCCGCGACCGCCCGGTCCACCGCCGCGAGGAAGGCGCGTTCCACCTTGGCGAGCTCGGCTGCGCTCTCGGAGCGCATGTCGACTTCCAGCCACACCTCGCGCGGGATCGCGTTCACCGATGTGCCCCCGCCGACCACACTGGCGCTGTAGGTCGTCTTCGGCGACTTCGGCACCTCTATCTTGTAGAGGTCGACAACCGTCTGCGACAAAGCGGTGAGCGGATTGACCAGCCCGAACGCGCCGAAGCTGTGGCCGCCCGGTCCGCTGAAGGTGAGGCGGTATCGCTTCGATCCCACGCCGCCGATGGTGAAGCCATCGTCGGAGGTTCCGTCGATCGAGAAGAAGGCGCGGATACGGCCCTTGTACTTGCCGGTGCCGAAGAGGTGGCGGACACCGCGCAGGTCGCCCAGGCCCTCCTCGCCGACGGTGCCGACGAAAAGAATATCGTCCGGCGTCTTGATCCCGGCGGCATCGAGCGCCTTGGCCAGGCTGAGCTGCGTCGCGAGCCCGGTGGAATCGTCGCCTACGCCCGGCGCGTACAGCCGCTCGCCGTCGCGCCGCACCTTGACCGGCGTGCCTTCGGGAAAGACGGTGTCGAGATGGGCCGAGACGACGACCAGCTTGCCGCCCGGCCGCGTGCCCTTGCGCAGGCCGAGAACGTTGCCCTCCGCATCGATCTCCACGTCCGTGAGCCCCGCCTTGCGGAACATCTCCGCATAGGCCGTGGCGCGGGCCGCTTCCTTGAACGGCGGCGCGGGGATCTCGGTGAGTGCGATGATGTTCGCAACCCAGGCATCATGCTCCTGCTCCAGCGCCTTCACCGCGGCGCGGAAGGCGGGCTTGGCCGCGATGCCGCGCACGATGCGGGCATCGGCGGGCGTCGCTGCCGGCGGCGCGGCCTGAGCGCCTGCGGCAAGGACGCAGGCGAGGGCAGCGCCCAGCAGGGCGGGGCGATTGGATCGGCTCACGCGCTCAGTCTCCCTTGGCGAGCGCGATGACGGTGGCGAGGCCCATCTGCATCGCAGACACCGTGCTCGGCTTGTCGAGCAGCAGCGATTCGTCGAGCGCATGGCTGCGCTGCGTCTTGAACCCGGAGCCGAGCGTCACCGCGGGAATGCCGAGGCCCATCGGGACGTTCGAATCGGTCGATCCGAAGCCATAGCTGGGCTTGACGCCCCGCACGTTCATCGCGGCGGTGGCAAGCTGCACGATCTCTGCGTCCGGCGCGGTCATGCCGACGGCGCGGTCGCCGATCTGCTTGGCTTCGAAGGTTATCGGGCCGCTCGCCGTGGAACGGGTGGCGTTCTCCAGCGCGACGGCCTTCGGCAGCGCAGCCATCAGATAATCGACTTCCGCCTCGAGCTGCGCCTTGTTCTCCGAACGCATGTCCACGGTCATCGCCACATCATGCGGGATCGAGTTCACCGACGTGCCGCCCTCGACGATGCCGACGTTGAACGTCGTCTTCGGCTGGGCCGGCACCTTCATCTGGCCGAATGCGACGATCGCGTTGGCCATCGCCTGCGCCGGGTTGACCAGCCCGAACGCACCGAAGGAGTGCCCGCCCGGCCCGTGGAAGTTGACCCGATACCGCCTCGATCCGACGCCGCCGTTGGTGACGCGGCCCTGGCCGGGCTCGAACGAGATGAAGCTGCCGATCCGATCCTTGTGCTTGCTCTTGTTGAACAGGTAGCGGACGCCGCGCAGGTCGCCCGGCCCTTCCTCGCCGACATTGCCGACGAACAGGATGTCGTTCTTCGTCTTGATGCCCGCGCGGTCGAGCGCACGGACGAAGGCGAGCAGAACGGCCAGGCTGCACGTGTCGTCGCCGATGCCCGGCGCGGAGAGGCGATTACCCTCGCGGCGCACCTTGGTGTCGGTGCCCTCGGGGAAAACGGTGTCGAGGTGGGCGGCGATCACGATGAGCGGCGCCTTGGGGTCGGTGCCGCGGCGAAGCCCGGTCGCATTGCCCTCGGTGTCGATCTCCACGTCGGCCAGCCCGACGTCCTTGAGCATCGCTGCATAGGCTTTCGCCCGCTCCGCTTCCTTGAACGGCGGCGCCGGGATCTCGGTCAGCGTGATCACGTCCGCGACGATCCGTTCCCAGTCGCCCTCCAGGCTCGCGCTCGCCTTGGCGAAGGCCGGGCTCTTCATCAATTTGGTCATCCGCGCGATCACCGGGCCTGACGCGGTCTCTCCCGCCGGCGCAGCCTGCGCGATGGCGGTGCCCCCGCCCGCGGCGAGGGCAAGAGCGGCGACGGTGAACCTCAACGTACGACGAAGCATCGGATTTCCTCTAGTGGATAGATCAAACCGGAGGGCGAACCGCGCGCTCAAGGGAAACGTGCGGCCCGTTCGGGAAGAAAGGGAGGCGTGACGACAGCATGCGCCCCTCGATCTTTCCTGGCGGCTACGAACAGCAGCTCCGCCGCCGCGAAACCCATGATTAGGTCCGCCAACCTGTCATCAAGCTGTCGCCGCCGATGCCGATCGCGTCAAGCGTGTCGCCGATTAACGAAGGTGTACGGCTCGACTTGACGTGGGCCACAAGGCTGTTAGCTCACAATCCAGGGGGAGCCGCCTGCAACGCAGTCAGTCGTGCTGACAACGTGATCGAGTCCAAAGTTCAGAAGGTAGACCCCCTCGAACGAAAACGGACCGCGCGGATATCAGCCACAAGGGGTTACTATGCGCACCATTTCATATTCTGCCCTGTCCAGCCGAGCGCGATCGTCCGTTCGCCTGCGTTCCATCCGTGCACTGACGGAAACTGACTCTGGTCTGTCCAGCGCCCAGCTCGACTGCGGGGCCGCGACCGGACCGTTGCGCAATTCCACCGGCGCGATGCCGACCTCCGAGTTCTTCAAGATGACCCGCTCGCGCAAGGCGATGGTCGGTCTGCTGCTGGTTACGGGCTCCGCAACCGCGTACGCGCAGGATCCCGCTCCGGTGGCCACGTCGCCCGCGCCGGATCAGGTGTCCGCCGTCACCGACACGGCAGCTGGCACCGGCGATATCGTCGTCACCGGCTCTCGCATCACGCGCAACGGTTACGATCAGCCGACGCCCGTGACTGTGATCGGAGCCGCCGACATCCAGGCAGCCGCGCCCGCCAACATCGCCGACTTCGTCAACCAGATTCCGTCGGTTTCCGGCAGCGTCACGCCCGCCAACAGCAACCGCCAGCTCAGCTCCGGCGCGGCCGGCGTGAACACGGTCAATCTGCGCAGCCTCGGCTCCAACCGCACCCTCGTCCTGCTCGACGGGCACCGCTCCGTCGGATCGACGGCCACCGGCACAGTCGACATCAACACTATCCCGCAGGGGCTGGTGAAGAGCGTCGAGGTCGTTACAGGCGGCGCCTCGTCCGTCTACGGCTCGGACGCCGTGGCCGGTGTCGTGAACTTCATCCTCGACCGGACCTATACGGGCATCAAGGGTGAGGTCAGCTACGGCGAGACCACCTACGGCGACGACGAGACTTACCGGGCCACGATGACCGGCGGCTTCAAGTTCGCCGATGGCCGCGGACACATTCTGATCAACGGCGATCTGCTCCGTCGAGGCGGCATTTACGGCGCCCCGCGCGAGTGGGCGTCCAACGGCATGCACCTGGCCCAGAACCCGGCCTATACCCGCACGAACGGGCAGCCTGAGTTGCTGCCGACGACGCGATCGGGCCTGAACGTCGCGACCGGCGGCGGCATCATCACCGCAGGTCCGCTCCGCGGCACCTACTTCGGTCCGGGCGGGGTTGTTAACCAGTATAACTACGGCGAAAACTACAACACGGCGACCACCACGACGCCGTGGACCGTGGGTGGCGACTACGAGCAGAGCCTGCATTACTATGGCACGTCGCTTCAGCCCGAAGAGAACGTGACGAGCGGGTTCGGACGCGTCAGCTATAACTTGTTCGACGATTTCGAGGTGTTCGGCGAACTCACCTACAACCGGAGCAAGGCCCACCAGTGGGGCGGCTCGCAGGTGGACAAGGCCAACGTCTCGATCCTGTCCGGCAATCCGTTCATCCCGGCGGCCGTCCAGGCGCAGATGACCGCGCGCGGCCTGTCGAGCATCACGATCGGCACATGGAATGCCGACATCCCGACGCGCGAAAGCAACAACACGCGCGAGGTTCAGCGTTATCTGGCCGGCTTCCAGAGCTCCTTCGGTGCACTTGGTGTCGATTGGAAGATCGACGGTTATTACCAGAAGGGCATCACCAACGCGCACGAGAGCCTGGTTTCGGTCAACCGCATCAAGCTGGGTTATGCTCAGGATGCGGTGCGCGACAGCACCGGCAAGATCGTCTGCCGCGTCACCCGGAACGGCAGCACCGATCCGCTGGCGGCCGGATGCGTTCCGTTCAACCGCATGGGCGTCGGCGTCAACTCGCAGGCCGGGGTCGATTACATCATCGGCGCCCCGTACCGGGATCAGAAGTTCCAGCAGGACGTCGCCGCGCTGAACTTCAACAGCAACATCGCCAATCCGTGGCTCGATCCGATCGGCATCGCCTTCGGCATCGAACACCGCAAGGAGCAGATCTCCGGCAACGTTCCGGCCGGGTTCGAATCCGGCTGGATCGTCGGAAACTTCCTGGCGACCAATGGCGCCTACACCGTCACGGAAGGGTATCTCGAAACCCTGGTCCCCTTGCCCCTCGATTTCGAGTTCAACGGCGCAGCCCGCTACACGCACTACAGCGAGTCCGGCAACGTCGTGACCTGGAAGGCCGGGCTCACCTGGGAACCGATCGACGATCTGCGTCTTCGTGTTACGCGGTCGCGCGATATTCGTGCCCCGAACCTTTCGGAACTGTTCCAGGCGGGATCGCGGACCACGAACTCGCTCGGTGATCCATGGCAGGGCAATACGTCCGTTCGCTATACGATGACCGTCACCGGCAACCTCGATCTCGATCCGGAAAAGGCCGACACTCTGGGCCTCGGAGCCGTGTATCGGCCGTCCTTCCTGCCCGGCTTCGGCCTGTCCGCAGACTATTGGGACATCAAGATCAACGGCGCGATCAGCACCTTGAGCCCGCAGCAGATCATCGATCGTTGCCGCGGTGGCAACGCGGAGCTCTGTGCCCGTCTGCAGGCGATCGTCGGGGGGCAAACCATGGCCTATGGCTCCCCCGGCTTCGGCAGCGCGGGTCCGGGCGCCGGCGTTACGGAATTCCTGGTCCTCAACAGCCCGTATAACTTCGTATCCAATCGGGCACGCGGGCTCGACTTCGAGGCGAGCTATCAGTTCGACCTGGACAACCTGATCTCCGGTGCGCCGGGTTCGATGACCCTGCGGGCCATCGCGACCCGTTATCTGGAAGCGTCCCAGTCGAACGGCGTCGATGCGCCGACGGATGCTGTCGGGGAGAATTCCGTCGGCGGCCCTGCGAAATGGATCTACCGCGCGACCCTCGGCTACACCGGCGACAACGTCTCGATGCAGATCATCGGCCGCGGCCTGAGCTCGGGCGTCTACAATAACGATTACGTGGAATGCACCTCCAGCTGCCCGGCAACGAACGCGATCAATCGCACGATCTCGAACAATCGCATTGCCGGCGCTTTCTATCTGGACACCTACATGTCCTACAAACTGCCGATCGATAGCGTTGATGGCCAGATCTACTTCCGCGTAGCCAACCTGCTCAACAAGGATCCCGCCAAGGTCGGCAAGGGTCCGTCCGACAGCACCGATGTCGAGACCGGCATCAACCAGACGCTGTACGACTATCTGGGGCGCAGCTTCCGGGTGGGTCTGCGGTTCAACCTGGGCTGAGGCTGGGTAGCATTTGCCGGTAAGAGGGACGACATGATCAAATACTCTGCGAAAAATAGGATCTCGTACGGCAGAATCTCCTGCTACCTCGCGGCAAGTCTGGCGGCGCTCTGTGCGCCGCTGGGGGCCGCGATCGCCCAGGATGCGGACGCCATCAACGTTCAGCCGGTTCCCAGCACGCCGGTGGAGGATGGCTTCACGTTCGCGGCTGTCGGCGATTTCATCTATCTGCGCCCGATGATGGCGACGTTGGAAAAGCAGTCGCCGGACATGCTGGCGATCCTGCGCGGGGCCAGCGTTACCTTCGCGAACTTCGAAACCAGCGCGTTCGACATCAAGACGTTCAAGGGTGCGCCGCAGGCGGAATCCGGCGGAACCTGGATGCTCGGCGATCCGCGGGTCGCCGAGGATGCGGCGAAGATGGGGATCGACATTGTCAGTCACGCCAACAACCATTCCACCGACTGGGGCGTGGAAGGCCTGATTGCTACCCTGGAGCATCTGGACGAGGCGGGGCTCGTCTATTCGGGCACCGGCCGCAGCCTCTCCGAAGCCCGCGCGCCGGCCTATCTCGACACGGCCTATGGCCGCGTCGGGTTGGTCTCGGCCAGCACCAGTTTCACGCCGATGTCGCGGGCGGCCGATCCCGTGGGCAACGTGCCCGGCCGCGGGGGTGTCAATTACATCCGCCTGGACCGGGTTGGCCTGGTCGCGCCTGCGGACCTCGCCGTGCTGGCGCGGCTCGCCGGGGCGCCGGCGGGGGATTCGGTGCGCTTCGCCAACATGCGCTTCCAGGCCTCCCCTGCCGCTCTGCCGGCCGATGGGGCGCAGATGGTCAGCCGCTTCGACGTCAACGCGGCCGACGAGCGCGCCAACCTGCTATCGGTGCGCCAGGCGAAGGGGAACGGCAATTTCGTCGCCTTCTCGCTGCACAATCACGAGCCGGGAAACGGAAGCCAGAAGCCGACGGATTCGATCGTCGAGTTTGCGCATAAGGTGATCGATGCCGGCGGCGACGCCTATGTCGGCCACGGCCCGCATCAGCTTCGCGGGATCGAGATCTACAAGGGCAAGCCGATCTTCTATTCGCTCGGCAACTTTGCGATGATGAACAACTCGCTCGATGTCATCCCGGCCGACATGTACGACCAGTATGGCGTCGTGCCGGGTGCCGCCACCGTTCCCGAGCTGTTGCAGGCACGCAATGCGCGCTCGTTCGGCGATCCCGTGCTCTTCGAGTCGCTGATCGCCGTCAGCCGCTATGCCGGTGGTGTCGTGAAAGAGGTTCGCCTCTACCCGGTCGATCTGGGTGTTTCGGCCAGCGGCGCGGCCCGCGGCGTGCCGAAGATGGCGGACGGGGTAGTCGGACGCCGGATCCTCGAGCGGATGCAGAAGCTTTCGGCGCCGTTCGGGACCACGATCACGATCGAAAAGGGCATCGGCGTGATCCGCCCCCGCACGACGCCGTAAGGCAGAAGATGCGATGTGCGCGTCGCCCTGAGCCCG
>NZ_JAQGLK010000093.1 GCF_028292925.1 Sphingomonas bacterium | reverse complement strand
GGCACGGCGGCGGTGCCGCGGATGCCGCGGGGGGCGGCCCCCTCCTTCGATCCTGCGCGTGACGCCGGAGCCCCTTCGGGTGGCGGCGTGCGCCCGCCGCCGATCGATCTCGTGGGGCAGCTGCGATCGCTCACCATGTTGCAGTGGAACCCGTCGGCCACCGCCCGGCCAGGTGAGCCCGAGGCGCCGCCGGTCGCACCGGACCAGCCTGCCGCGCCGCCGAACCGGCCTGCTGGTGCGGCGCCGGTGCGCGACGTGCCCGCACCTCGCGAGGAGGCCACGCCGCCGGAACCGGCCCGCTCCCGGCCTGAGGCGCTGCCCGTTCCTGCGCCGGTTCAAATGCCAGTACCGGCTCTTACCCAGCCGCCGCCAGTTGCCATCGACGCCCCGGAGCGGGGGCTGTTCGGTGTCGCCGCCGCCCCCTTCGTCCAGGGCGATTTCGTCGCGGCACTGCGGCTTGACGAGGATCGCTGGGCCATCGTGCAACCAGCGGCAGAGGCCTTCCCCAATGTGTGGCAGCGGCGGCTGATCCTGTGGTTCGCCATCGCCTTCGCGATCGTCGCGCCAGTGGGTTGGCTGTTCGCGCGCCGCCTTTCGAAGCCGCTCGGCCAGTTCGCCGTAGTCGCCGAACGACTAGGTCGCGATCCCGCCGCTTCGGTGGTGGCGGTGGGTGGCCCGGCCGAACTCGGCCGGGCCACCCATGCCTTCAATCTGATGCAGACGCGGCTGCGCGCGTTCGTCGCGGATCGTACCGCGATGATCGGCGCGATCAGCCACGATCTGCGGACGCCCCTGACCCGCATGCGCTTCCGTATCGAGGACGTGCCCGACGAACTTCGCGAGGGTTTGCTGGAGGAAGTCGAGGAAATGGAAGGCATGATCACTTCCGTCCTCGAATTCATCCGCGACGCATCCTCGCCCGGCTTGAGGGAGCGGATCGACCTGCGAACGCTGGTGGAGGATGTGGTCGAAGATGCGGTGCTGGTCGGCAACGATGTGGCCGTCGCGGAAGTGCGGCCGGCCATCGTCGATGTCGACGTGCTGGGGATGCGCCGAGTGCTCAACAACCTGCTCGAGAATGCGATCAAATATGGCGGGCGGGCGCGGGTGCGGCTCGTCACCGACGATGGCTGTGCGATCGCCGAGATCATCGACGCCGGACCCGGCCTGCCCGAGTATGAAATCGAGCGGGTGTTCGAGCCCTTCTATCGTAGCGAATCGGCGCGATCGTCCGACAAGAGCGGTCACGGACTTGGCCTCGCCGTTTGCCGGTCGATTGCCCGTGCCCACGGCGGTGACGTGCGGTTCATCCGATCGAGCGACGGGTTCCGCGCCCAGGTTCGCCTGCCGCTGGCGTACAGCACCAGCTGATCCGTGCACCGGCAGCGCACACCGCAAAGAAGCAGAAATCGCGCTGCAAAACGAGAGGACGATCCCCCGGGCCCACTAGAGCAAAGGCCTGGATATGAAGCACGCAACCTTCCCGACCAACTGCGCCGATGGCCGCCACAGCTCCCGCCTTGTGCTGGCCGGAGCCAACCAGGATATATTGCGCTCCACGTGCCGCCGCTGCGGCTGTGCGCTGGTCCGCACCCGCGTCACACGGATCTGGATCCGATCCGGCGAACTTGGATGACGCGGGGAACGGTGCCGCTTCCGATGATGAGACGGGCCTCTACCTGCTTTATTTCAGGCGCGATTGCGGGCGCATAGGCTGCAACAGATATGAAATCCTGCTTCAACACGGGGCTGCTTATTCTGGCACATGCCTCCCGCCAAATCGCCCCCAAGCATTCCTCTGCGTATCGTCAACCAGACGGCACTGAGCCTGTGCCGGGTGTCGCTGGCAGGTGACCTGCACGAGCGCGCCGCAGAATTGTCTCTGCGCCTGCCGCTGTCACGGCGGCGAGCGGAGCGGATCGAGTGCATTCGTCAGGCGGGCGTCCTCTTCGTCCATGTCCCCAAGTGCGCTGGCATGGCGGTCTGCCAGGCACTTTACGGCAGGCAGCTGAAGCATGGCACGATCCGGTGGTATCGCCGGCGAGCGCGAGAGCTGAACGAACTTCCGAGCTTCGCTATTCTGCGCGAACCCGTGGAGCGCTTTGTCTCGGCGTATCGCTATGCCGTTGCTGGTGGGAGCGCGGACAATCGCGTCTCGGCAGCCTTCCATGACCGTTACCGCAAGTTCCGCTGCCTCGACGAAGCCATCGATCACGTCGAAGGTGCGGCAAGCCCCTACCGGCTCGACCATATCTTCCGCCCGCAACACTGGTACGTCGCAGACCGGGAAGGCGGCATCGGCGTCGATCGCTTGTTCTGCATGGAAGACCCCGCCATCCCACGCTTCATTCAGGACCATGGTGGTGCCTCGCTCGCGCAGGTCAACCGCAGCCATACGCCGTTCCCCGCCGTCTCGGCCGAGCAGTCGGATCGCATTCGAAGCCTGTATCGCAGTGACGTCGCGCTTTACGCCGCCGTCTCGGCGTGAAGCTACCGACGTGGGTTGGTAACCCGGCCTGATCCGCCGCGTTGGCAATGCGCGTCTCGGCGATTTGCAGGCGGAACGATCAGTCGGGCCTGCCGCCCGGTGTGCGAACCCGATGTCCGCCGCCTGGGTTACGATGTTTTCGCCTAAACAGGATTGACCGCGACGAGGTCGAGCAGGATTGTGATGCGCTGTTCATCCAGCTCGATGCCCCGGACAAGCCGCCGCGATCAGCGCGCCCAGCCGCCGGCACCAGACGAGCAGCAAGCCCGTGCTCGGCTCCGAGCGCGCCGGGGAAGTGAGGATCGGTATGACATGCCAAACGTCGTTTTAGACCAGCTTATCCAGGCGATGCGTGGGAGCGGACTCGATTTCGCCGCACCCCCGGCCGAGGTGCGCCGCAAGTTCGATGGACTGCTCGCTACGATGCCTTCGCCCGAAGGGGAAACCTTCGAGGCGACAAGCCTTGGCGGCGAGCCGGCGCTCGAATGCGTCACGGATGCACAAGGCGGCACGCTCCTCTACTTCCATGGCGGTGGCTACATCGCGGGCAGCGCGGCGGGCTATCGC
>NZ_JAQGLK010000090.1 GCF_028292925.1 Sphingomonas bacterium | reverse complement strand
TCGGCAAGTTCCCGCGCAACGCGGGCAAGCTCATCCTGCGCACCGTAATTAAGCGCAATGACTAGGATCATGCCCTGGTTGCCGGCGGTGCGGGCGCACGCATCTTCGATCATACGGACAAGATCGGGATCGAAACGACTGTAATCGCCGATAATTTGCAAGCGGATGCCATTGCCGGCAAGCTCGTCCAGCTCGCCCCGTATGTAATTGCGCAGCAGCCCCATCAGGTCGGCGATCTCGCCCGCGGGGCGGCGCCAGTTCTGCGAGGAGAAAGCGTACAGCGTCAGCACCTCGATGCCGATCTCGCCCGCCGCGCGCACCACAGCCCGCACCGCCTCGACGCCGCGGCGATGCCCGGCAAGGCGTGGCATGTGCCGCGCCTTCGCCCAGCGCCCGTTGCCATCCATGATGATTGCCACGTGCCGCGGCAGCGACGACGGCAGGCCGCCCGCGCGCGGTGCTGGACGGGCCGACGCCGGGCTCACTTGCCGAGGATTTCCCGTTCCTTGGCGGCCGATGTTGCATCGATCTCTGCGATCGTCGCGTCGGTCAGCTTCTGCACTTCGATCTCAAGCCGCTTCCGCTCGTCTTCCGCGATGACGGCCTTCTTCTCGTCCGCCTTGAGCCCGTCCATTCCGTCGCGGCGAACATTGCGCACCGCGATCTTCGCCTTTTCGGCGTACTGGCTGGAAAGCTTGGCAAGCTCCTTGCGGCGCTCCTCCGTCAGGTCCGGGATCGGCAGGCGCAGATTCTGCCCGTCGACGATCGGGTTCAGGCCCAGCCCTGCGGACCGGATCGCCTTGTCGACGGGGCCGACATTAGCCTTGTCCCACACCTGAACCGCGATCATCCGCGGCTCCGGGACCGTCACCGTAGCTACCTGGTTGAGCGGCATGTTCGATCCATACACCGTCACCGTGACCGGATCGAGCAACGAAGTCGAAGCGCGCCCGGTGCGAAGCCCGGACAGATCGCCCTTCAGCGCCTCAACCGCGCCGGACATCCGGCGCTCGAGATCGGCCTTGCTATAGGCTGCCATTGGATCGTTCCTCGTTGTGGACGATCGTCGCTGTGCCACCGCCGGCCAGCACCTTGGAAAGGTTACCGGTTTCGCGGATGTTGAACACGACGATCGGGATATCGTTGTCACGGCACAGCGCGATCGCGCTGGCATCCATCACCTGTAGATTGTCCACCAGGACACGCCCGAAGGTGACGCTCTCATATCGGGTGGCATCGGCCACGCGCTTGGGATCGGCATCATAGACGCCATCCACCGACGTGCCCTTGAACAGCGCGTCGCAACCCATCTCCGCCGCCCGCAGCGCAGCCGCGCTATCCGTCGTGAAGAACGGATTGCCGGTGCCGGCCGCAAAGATCACGATCCGGCCCTTTTCCATGTGCCGCACGGCGCGCCGACGGATGTACGGCTCGCACACGGTCGCCATCGGGATCGCCGACTGGACGCGCGTATCGATGCCGATCTGCTCAAGCGCGTTCTGCACGGCGAGCGCGTTCATGACGGTTGCAAGCATGCCCATGTAATCGGCGCTGGTCCGATCGAAGCCCTTTGCGGCCGCCGCCAGCCCGCGGAAGATATTGCCGCCGCCGACCACCAGACACAGCTGATGGCCATCCGCCTTGGCAGCCGCGACTTCGTTGGCGATGCGGGCGACGGTGGCAGGATCGATGCCGAACTGGCCAGGGCCCATCAGCACCTCGCCCGACAGCTTCAAGAGAATGCGGTTGAAGCGCGGGCGTATCATCGCCGGTCTGTTCTTTCGATCTGGGGTAGGAATGCCGGCCACCTTAGTGGCCCGGCGCGCGGCTTGGAAGCCCCCGCGGCGCTGGACGATCCCGGCCCGAAACGACCGAGCCGCGTGAGCCTCCTTCCCGGTCGGGAAGGAGGCTCGCTCATTCAGATGCCGGCGGCAGCCGCCACTTCGGCGGCGAAGTCGCTGGTCTGCTTCTCGATGCCCTCACCAAGCTGGAAGCGGACATAGTCCTTCAGCACGATCGGCGTTCCGGCCGCCTTGGCGGCCGTGGCAACCACGTCACGGATCGGGGTCTTGTTGTCGATCACGAACAGCTGGCTGAGCAGTGCCACTTCCTTGCGGAACTTGGCGACCGCACCCTCGACCATCTTCTCGATGATGTTGGCCGGCTTGCCCGATTCGGCTGCCTTCTCGGTCGCGATCGCACGCTCCCGCTCGACGGCTGCCGGGTCGAGACCCTCTTCGTCAAGCGCCTGCGGGCTGGCTGCGGCGATGTGCATGGCGAGCTGCTTGCCGAGCGCCTCAAGCGTTTCAGCCGGCGCATCACTCTCGAGTGCGACGAGGACGCCGATCTTGCCCAGGCCGTTTGCAACGGCATTGTGGACGTAGGGCACGACGACGCCATTGGCGACGCTGAGGGTGCGAATGCGGCGCAGCGACTGATTCTCGCCGATGGTCGCGATGTTGCTGGTCAGCTTGTCCGCGACCGAGCCCTCGCCACCCGGATACGCCACGTTCTTCAGCGTCTCGACGTCGCCCTCGTTCGTGAGTGCAAGCTCGGCAACGTTGCGCACGAACGCCTGGAACTGATCGTTCTTGGCGACGAAATCGGTCTCGGAATTCACTTCAACGGCGGCACCACGAAGGCCCTGCACGGTGACGCCAACCAAGCCCTCGGCGGCAGTCCGCCCCGACTTCTTCGCAGCGGTAGCAAGGCCCTTGGTACGCAGCCAATCGACGGCAGCTTCCATGTCGCCATTGGTTTCAGCCAGAGCCTTCTTGCAATCCATCATCCCCGCGCCGGAACGCTCGCGCAGATCCTTGACGGTTGCGGCAGTTATCTCCGCCATGTTCGTATCCTTTCGGTGGGTCGGCGCGCGGAATCGCTGCGCCAAGTTGCGACGATGCGAACCCCCGCGCTGGCGGGAGTTCGATCCTTATCGGGAAACGGGCGCCCACCGGAGCGAGCGCCCATTCGCCAATCAGGCGGAGAGCGCCTCTTCCGCCGGCGGCTCGTCCATCGCGCCGAGATCTTCACCGCGCGCGGCACGGCCACCCTGAACACCGCGGGTAGCGGCCGTGGCGATGGCATCGCAGTACAGGCGGATCGCCCGTGCCGCATCGTCGTTCGCCGGAACCGGGAAGGCAATGCCATCCGGGCTCACGTTGGAGTCGAGGATCGCGACGACCGGGATACCGAGCGTGTTCGCTTCCTTGATCGCCAGCTCTTCCTTGTTCGCATCGCTAACGAACATGATGTCGGGAATGCCGCCCATGTCACGGATACCGCCGAGCGACAGCTCGAACTTATCGCGCTCGCGCGTCAGCTGGAGCACTTCCTTCTTGGTCAGACCCGCAGTGTCGCCCGACAGCTGCTCTTCCAGACCCTTGAAGCGCTTGATCGACCCGGAGATCGTCTTCCAGTTGGTCAGCATGCCGCCGAGCCAGCGATGGTTGACGAAATGCTGGCCGGAACGACGCGCGGCCTCCGCGATCGGCTCCTGCGCCTGACGCTTGGTTCCGACGAACAGCACCTTGCCGCCATTGGCGACGGTCTGCGAGACGAAGTCCAGCGCGCGCGCGAAAAGCGGCACGGTCTGCGACAGATCGATGATGTGGACGCCGTTGCGATCGCCGAAGATATACGGCTTCATCTTCGGGTTCCAGCGGTGGGTCTGGTGTCCGAAATGCGCGCCCGCTTCGAGCAACGCCTGCATGGAGACGGTGGGAACCGCCATGGTCTTTCTCCTCCGGTTGAGCCTCTGCGGGGCGGAAGCGGTGACGTCCTGCGACGAAACCGACACCGGTATGTTGCCCCGCATGTGGGATGAGGCCGCCGCTTAACCGCTGGCTGATGGCAAATCAAGCCTTGACGCAGGAACGTAACAGGAACACTGGGAACTCGACGGCGGCTTCCCGGTTCATCCGGACATCTGCCCATTCGGACGAATGCCCAACCTGTCAGGCCGGAGGCCCCAATGTTTCAGGTACTTACGACAATCTTCTTCTCGGTTGCGATTGCAGCGTCCCTGGGGGTGATGGCAGCGATGGTTTCGGACCATCTGGTCGAGATCCGCGCCGCCCTGCGGCTTGGCAACGACGAAGTCCGCCGGACGCCCCGGCATCGGGCCCGGCGTACCGCGCGCGTCACGGGTGTCAGGCAGCCGGTTGCTTCGGCACCCCGGCGCGTTGCCGCTTGACCTTGGCATAGGCACGCGCCCCGAACGGTATCGCCAGTACGTAGGCGATCGTGATGATCGACAGCGTGGTCCAGGGCGCGCTGATGAGGGCGCCGCCGAGTAGCGCCACAAAAGCCAGGGCACCGAGCCGCACACCGCGGCGCAGTCTCAGCGAGGACCAGCTGAACGTCGCGATGTTCGAAGTCATCAGGAAAGCCACCAGCGCGGCCCATGGTGCCACGATCCAGGGCTCGCGGACGAGTTCGATGCCTGTCTCCATCCAGATATAGAGCGGAAGAAAGAGCAGCCCGGCCCCCGCGGGTGCGGGCACGCCGGTCAGAAATCCCGCAGACTTGTGCGGCTGCTCCTGTGAGTCGATGGCCGCATTGAACCTGGCCAGCCGCAGTGCGCAGCAAACGGCGTGCGACAGCGCGAACAGCCAGCCGAACTTGGGCAGTTGCTGGAGCGACCAAAGATAGAGGATGATCGCCGGCGATACACCGAAGGCGATGACGTCCGACAAGGAGTCCAGTTCCGCGCCGAAACGGCTTTCGCCCTTCAGCAACCGGGCGATCCGGCCGTCAAGGCCGTCCAGCACGCCGGCGGTGATGATCGCGGCCACAGCCTTTTCCCACTCGCCGCCGATGGCGAAACGGATGCCCGTCAGCCCGAAGCAGAGGGCCAAAGCGGTAACGGCGTTCGGCGCGACGGCCCGCAGCGGAATCCCGCGGCGGGCAGCCGGTGGAGCAGGAGCAGGGCTCACTGTGCGATGCCCTCGACGCGCTCGGTTTCGCCGATCCGCGCGATCACCGTCTCGCCGGCAATAGTCCGCTGGCCGAGCGTGACGCGGGGCGACGTGCCGGCAGGCAGATAAACATCAACCCGGCTGCCGAACCGGATAAGGCCGACGCGCTGGGCACTGGCCACGATATCGCCTGCCTTGACGAAGGGAACGATCCGCCGCGCGACCAATCCGGCGATCTGGGTAAAACCGATCCGTGTACCGTCGGTGCCTTCGACCAGAATATGCTGCCGCTCATTTTCCTCGCTCGCCTTGTCGAGATCGGCGTTGAGGAACTTGCCGGAAATATAGACGACGCGCTTGATCGTTCCTGCGATCGGGGCTCGATTGATGTGCACATCGAACACGCTCATGAAGATCGAGATCCGCGTCATCGGCTCCGAGCCGAGGCCGTCCGCGCCGTCCAGCTCCCGAGGCGGCAGCACCGTGGCGATCATGGTGATCAGCCCGTCGGCCGGCGCGATTACGAGGTCACTGCCCCGCGGCGCGGTGCGGATCGGATCGCGGAAAAACGAGGCGACCCAGATCGTCACGCCCAGCATTGGCCAGGCGACCGTCTCCCAGGCCATGAAAGCGAAGACCAGGGTGATCGCAGCAGCGATGACGACGAATTTGCGCCCCTCCGGATGAACGGCGGGGAAGCGCCACTTGACCGTCGTTGTTACGACGTCGGGCTTTTCGAGAGATGTCATCCCGCGCTTATGGGCTAGCGGTGCCCGCCTGACAATCTCGGTCCCGCCGTGGTTGATCGATGCCGAGGCTTTGCCTAGACGGACGGCAACTCTCCATTCAAGCTGAGGCGCTTCCGATATGGCCAAGATCAAGGTGAAGACCCCCGTCGTCGAGATCGACGGCGACGAGATGACCCGGATAATCTGGCAATGGATCCGCGAGCGGCTGATCCTGCCGTATCTCGATATCGATCTGGTATATTACGACCTCGCCGTGGAGAAGCGTGACGAGACCAACGATCAGATCACGATCGATTCGGCCAAGGCAATCCAGAAGTACGGCGTTGGCGTGAAGTGCGCGACGATCACCCCGGACGAGGCGCGGGTTACCGAGTTCGGCCTGAAGGAGATGTGGCGGTCCCCCAACGGCACGATCCGCAACATCCTGGGCGGCACGATCTTCCGCGAGCCGATCGTCATCCAGAACGTGCCCCGGCTGATCCCCGGCTGGACCGATCCCATCGTCGTCGGACGCCACGCCTTTGGCGATCAATATCGGGCGACCGACTTCAAGGTGCCGGGCGCCGGCAAGCTGCGCCTCGTTTGGGAAGGCGACGATGGCGAGGTGATCGATCGCGAGGTGTACCAGTTCAAGGCGCCGGGCGTGGCGCTGGCGATGTACAACCTGGACGATTCGATCCGCGATTTCGCCCGCGCCAGCATGAATTACGCGCTCGATCGCAAGTGGCCGCTCTACCTCTCGACCAAGAACACGATCCTCAAGGCCTATGACGGCCGCTTCAAGGATCTGTTCCAGGAGGTGTACGAGACCGAAGGCTTCCAGCAGAAGTTCAAGGAAGCCGGCATCGAATATCAGCATCGCCTGATCGACGACATGGTTGCCTCCGCGCTGAAGTGGAGCGGCAAGTTCGTCTGGGCGTGCAAGAACTATGATGGCGATGTGCAATCCGATCAGGTCGCACAGGGCTTCGGGTCGCTCGGGCTGATGACATCGGTGCTGATGACCCCGGACGGCAAGACCATCGAGGCGGAGGCCGCGCATGGCACGGTGACCCGCCATTACCGGATGCACGAGCAGGGCAAGGCGACTTCCACCAACCCGATCGCATCGATCTTCGCGTGGACCGGCGGACTGAAGTTTCGCGGCAAGTTCGATGACACGCCCGATGTGGTGCGCTTTGCCGAAACCCTGGAGCGCGTGTGCGTGCGTGCGGTCGAGCAGGGAGCGATGACCAAGGATCTCGCCATCCTGATCGGCCCGGATCAGCCCTGGATGACGACCGAGCAGTTCTTCGAGACGATCCGCGCCCAGCTTGAAGCAGAGATGGCGAACTGGTCGTAAGTTCGAAAGTGTTGCGGTTCTTTCGCCGGGCGGCTTGCGTCCTCCCGGCGAAAGAACCCACTGAGCCGGAGCTCCACGCACGATTTACGCCGGCGGGCCATGATGGTGGTTTCGGGGTGCGGAAGCCGCGAAGGTAGCATCATGGCCACAGAAGCGATCACCCCCGGCTTCAGCGATTCGCTCGTCATCCTAGGCGCGGCGGGGCTCGTGATCCCGGCGTTTGCGCGATTCCGGATTACCCCGGTTATCGGATTCATCCTTGTCGGCATGCTCGTCGGGCCCAGCGGGCTTGGCTCGCTCGTGGGCCAGGTCCCGTGGCTGTACTTCGTCACCATCTCCGATCCGCACTCGATCGAGCCGTTTGCCGAACTCGGCATCGTGCTGCTGCTCTTCTCGATCGGGCTGGAGCTCTCGTTCAAACGGCTGTGGGGGATGCGCCGGCTGGTCTTCGGGCTGGGGGCAGCCGAACTGATCCTGAGCGCGGCCCTGATCGGCGTCGCCCTGCACCTGATCGGCCAGGGCTGGACCGGATCGATCGGCCTCGGCCTCGCTTTGGCCCTGTCCTCGACGGCGCTGGTGCTGCCGATGGTCGGCACCGAGAGCCCGGTGGGCCGATCGGCCTTCGCCATGCTGCTTTTCGAAGATCTCGCACTCGTTCCGATCATCTTTGCGCTTGGTGCGCTCGCTCCCAATGCGCAGGAGGCGGGCTGGGACGGGCTGATCACCACCTTGTGGCATGGTGGCGCGCTGATCGTGCTGATGCTGGTCGCCGGGCCGTTCGTGCTGCCGCCGCTGTTCGCGCAGGCCGCCCGTACGCGCAGCCCCGAGCTGTTCCTGGCGGCGAGCCTGCTGGTGGTGATCCTGGCGAGTATCGCGACGACGGCCGTCGGCCTCTCACCGATCGTCGGCGCCTTGCTCGCGGGATTGCTGATCGCCGAGACCGACTACCACACCGAGGTCGAGCTGATGACCGCGCCATTCAAGGGACTGGCGCTGGGCATCTTTCTGATCACCGTCGGGATGGGCCTGGACCTGAAGGTCATCGCCGCAAACTGGGTGAGCCTCGTGACTGCCGTGGTCGGCGTGGTGATCGCAAAGACGGTGGTCACGGCCGTCCTGCTGCGGATCAGCGGTGAGCGCCGCGGCGTGGCCGCCGAGGCAGGTTTGCTGATGGCTTCCCCGTCGGAAACCACGCTGATCGTGCTGGCGGCGGCGGCGGCGGCCCAGTTGATCCTGCCCTCGACCGCTTCTTTCTGGCAGATCGTTACGGCGATCGGGCTGACGATCACGCCGCTGCTGGCGCGGGTCGGCCGCGATCTTGCGCGGCAGTTCGAGGGG
>NZ_JAQGLK010000071.1 GCF_028292925.1 Sphingomonas bacterium | reverse complement strand
CCTCCGCCGGGGCGGCATGCCGCTCTCGCCTGCGCCCGGCGCGGCTGTGCCGCTGGTTCCACCGGAGGCGGTGCGGCACCGCGTGCCGGTGCCGGTCACGATGGACGTCGGCGGCGGACGATCGCCGGCTCTACCCCGCCATGAAGGCGTCGCTTCCCGTACCTGCCGGGCCGCGCGGGCTAGTAGCCGGTGTAGCGGCCGGGGCGGTGGTTGAGCGCGAGCACGAGGTTCATCGTCGCGGCGCTCAGCACCGACAATGCGACGCGGGCAAGATCGAATACGAACAGCGACCCCAGCAGGATGGCGGCATCGAACGCCATCTGGACGTAGCCCGCCCGCCACCCGCGCCGATCCTGAAGGAACAGCGCCAGCACGCCGATGCCGCCCACGCTGGCACGGTGACGGGCAAGCGCGAGAATGCCCATGCCGACCAGCGCGCCGCTGAACAAAGCGGCAAATATCCGGTCGACTTTCCCGACCTCGATCCATGCCGGCAGGAAGGTGGCGACCGTGCCGAGCACCACGGTGGCGATGATCGTCTTGATCGCGAACGCCGACCCGAGCGTGCGCCACGCGAAGAAGTAGAACGGTATGTTCAGCAGCAGGAACAGCCAGCCGGGACTGACCGGCACCAGATACGAGACGAGCAGCGCCACCCCCGAGATGCCGCCCGTGGCGAGCCCGGCCTGGTGAAGCAGGAACACCCCCATCCCGCAGAACGCCCCGCCCAGCAGCAAGGCGTGGAGATCGTCGAGGCGGGTATGGCCCACGGCCGGTTCGGTGCTGCCATCCATGCGAGGATCGCTACCGCCTGATCGATCGCGAAGGAACCACGTTCGTCGGCCGATAAGGGCCGAGCAGGCGTGACGCACCGCGGTTCTGCCGCTATCCCGCCGGTCGTGAACCCTGCCGCCCCCCTCCGCCTGCTGCTGGACAGCGCCGCGCTTGCCGCGAACTGGCGCTGGTTCGCGCAGCGCAGCGGGACGGCAGCGTGCGGCGCCGCGGTGAAGGCGGACGGCTACGGGCTGGGCGCGGCCGAGGTGGTGCCGCGGCTTGCGGATGCCGGCTGCCGCGATTTCTTCGTGACGACATGGGGCGAGGCGCGGGCGATTGCCGCCGAGACCGCCGGGTTGTCCGTTTCCGTGCTGCACGGAGTGCGCGAGGAGGATCTTCCCGCCGCGCTCGCCTCGCCCGCGCGCCCGGTGTTGAACAGCGTGAACATGGTCGCGCGGTGGAAGGCGGCGGCACCGGGCCGGCCGTGCGACGTGATGATCGATACCGGCATGAACCGGCTGGGGCTGAGCGCGGCGGAGGCGGCCTCCGGCCTGCTGGACGGGCTCAGGATCGAAACGCTGATGAGCCACCTCGCCTGCGCCGACGATCCCGGCGACGCGCTGAACGGCCGCCAGCGCGAACGCTTCGCCGCGGTTGCCGCCGCGGTGCCGGCCGGGCGCGCCAGCCTGGCCAATTCGGCCGGGATCTGCCTGGGCGCGGACTATGCGTTCGATCTTACCCGGCCGGGGCTCGGCCTCTATGGCGGGGTGCCGGCGCCCGGCGCGGCGGGGCAGGTGCGGCCGGTGGCCCGGATCGAGGCGGCCGTGCTGCAGGTGCGCGATGTCCCCGCGGGGGAAATCGTCGGTTATGGCGGGACGTTCGTCGCGCCCGCCGCGATCCGCGCCGCGATCCTCAACATCGGCTATGCCGACGGCTATTTTCGGCGGCTCGGCCCCGCAGGCGCGGCCTGGGCGGGTTCGACGCGCTGCCCGGTGCTGGGTCTCGTCTCGATGGACCTGCTCGCGGTGAACGTGACCGGCGCGGATGTCGCCGAGGGCGACTGGCTGGAGATCGAGCGCGATCTCCCCGCCGCCGCCGCCGCGAGCGGGCTTTCGCAATATGAGTTGCTGACTGGCCTAGGCCATCGCTATCAGCGGCGCTGGACATGACCATCATCACGCGTATCGGAACCGAGCTCTACGGCTTGCTCGCCAGCATCGGCCGGTTTGCGGTGGGGGCTTTGGCGTCGGTCGGCGCCGTGGCGGCGTTTGCCGTGAAGACGATCTTCCGCGCGCTGACGCCGCCTTACTATCCCGGGCGGCTGCTGGCGCAGCTCGGCCAGCTCGGCTGGCTGTCGCTGCCGGTGGTGGGGCTGACCGCGATCTTCACGGGCGCGGCGCTGGCGCAGCAAATCTATACTGCCGGTTCGCGCTTCTCCGCCCAGTCGACGGTTCCCGCGGTCGTGGTGATCGGCATGGTGCGCGAGCTTGGCCCGGTGCTCGTCGGGCTGATGGTGGCCGGGCGCGTCGCCTCCGCGATGGCGGCGGAGCTCGGCACGATGCGGGTGACCGAGCAGCTGGATGCGATGGCCACGCTGCGGACCGACCCGTTCCGCTACCTGATCGCGCCGCGGCTGTTCGCGTCGATGATCGCGCTGCCGCTGCTGGTGATGATCGCCAACTCGATCGGGATCTTCGGCGGCTACCTGCTGGCCGTGTACAAGCTGGACTTCAACGCCGCCAGCTACCTGTCGGTCACCCGCCGCTTCCTGGAGCTGGACGATTTCGTGATGGCCCTGGTGAAGGCTGGCGTGTTCGGTTTCTTCATCGCGCTGATGGGCTGCTATCACGGCTTCCAGACGGAGGGCGGTGCGGCAGGCGTGGGCCGGGCGACCACCAACGCGGTCGTCTCCGCCTTCATCCTGATCATCCTGTCGAACCTGCTTATCACCGTGGCGGCGTTCGGGTGAGCGGGCCGAAGATCCAGTTGGCGGGGGTGGCGAAGGCGTTCGGCACGATGCGCGTGCTGGACGGGCTGAACCTGTCGATCGATCCCGGCGAATCGGTGGCGATCATCGGCCAGTCGGGCAGCGGCAAATCGGTCACGCTGAAGTGCATCCTCGGCCTGATCCGCCCCGATGCCGGATCGATCGAGGTGGACGGCGAGAATGTCGTCGGGCTGAGCGCGCGTGAGGGCGAACGGCTGCGCGGCAAGTTCGGCATGCTGTTCCAGGGCGGCGCGCTGTTCGATTCGCTGCCGATCTGGCGCAACGTGACGTTCGGGCTGAACCAGGGACGCAACGTCGATGCCGCGCGGATGCGGCGCATCGCCGAGGAGAATCTGGAGCGCGTCGGGCTGGACGCGCGGATCCTCAACCTGCGCCCGAACGAGCTTTCGGGCGGCATGCAGAAGCGTGTCGCGCTGGCCCGCGCCATCGCGCCGCGGCCGGAGATCATCTTCTTCGACGAGCCGACCACCGGGCTCGATCCGATCCGGGCCGATGTGATCAACGATCTGATCGTCAGCCTGGTCAACGATCTGGGCGTCACCGCGCTGACGATCACGCACGACATGGCATCGGCACGCAAGATCGCCCATCGGGTGGCGATGCTCTACAAGGGCCGGATCGTCTGGCACGGGCCGCGCGACCGGCTGTACGATTCGGGCAACCCCTATGTCGATCAGTTCGTCCAGGGCCGCGCGGACGGGCCGATCGGCTGATCGCCTGATCGCAGCACGCCGGGCCGGGGCGCTGGCGGTGCAAGCGGCTTGAACCGACCCGCTGCGCGCCATAGATCCCTGGCCTGTTTCAACAGGAGATCCCCATGCTCGGTCGCCAAGTTCCCAATGTCGTGTTGAAGACCCGCGTTCGCGACGAGTCGATCGACGGCCCCAACCCGTTCCGCTGGCAGGACGTGCACACCGGCGATCTGTTTGCGGGCAAGCGCATCGTGGTCTTCGCGCTGCCGGGCGCCTTCACGCCGACCTGCTCGACCGAGCAGTGCCCCGCCTATGAGCGCGAATATGATGCCCTGCGCGCAGCCGGGGCGGAAGAGGTGTATTGCCTGTCCGTCAACGATGCGTTCGTCATGTACCAGTGGGGCAAGAATCTGAACCTGACCAAGACCAAGCTGCTGCCGGACGGCTCGGGTGACTTCACCCGCCGGATGGGGATGCTGATCAACAAGGATCACCTTGGCTTCGGCGATCGCAGCTGGCGCTATGCGATGGTCGTCGATGACGGCGTGGTCACCGGCTGGTTCGAGGAGCCGGGCATCAACGACGAGGGCTCGGACGAGGACCCGTACGGCGAAAGCGCGCCCGACAAGGTGCTCGCCTGGATGCAGTCGCACCCGAAGAGCTGAGCGCCGCGCACGCAGTGCGTGCGGCCGAACCAATCGAGGCAAGGGGCATTTCGCGCGGGCGAAGTGCCCCTTGTCATATCCGGGGTCGCGCCGAAGCGCCGGGAGGATCGCCGCCGCGACGGGCACCCCTCCAACCCGGTCCGGAGCTTTGCCGGAACTCCCTACGAACAGGACCGTTTCTTGAGAGACAATCAGAAACAGGAATAGAGCAATGGCTACCAGATTTCATCTGGGTGCTGGCGGAACGTCGGCTTCGCAATTTCTTACCGACAGTTTCCAGCGGGGGCTGGCCCACTGGAATCGGGAGCGGCTATCGGCTTCCTTCCCCGATGCGGACTGGCAGAAGAGGCTGGAGCGCGACACGCGGATGCTGCGGCTGGAAGGAGGCTTCGTCGAGGAGCTTCGCGCTGCCGTGCAGGCCGAGGCGGCCGCAGCGCCGACCGATGCGGATGGCTTCATCGCCTGGTTCGAGGAACTGAAGAATGGCGGGCCAGGGCAGGGCGACGCGCTTTTCCCCTGGCTGGCGGACACCGCGACGCGCGACGAGATCCGCTGGTTCTTCGAGCAGGAGGCGGCCGGCGAGGCCGGGTTCGACGATCTGGTCGCGCTGACGCAGGTCAAGCTGCCGACCGGCCCCAAGCTGGAACTCGCCCGCAATTACTGGGACGAAATGGGCCGCGGCAATGCCAAGGGCATGCACGGCCCGATGCTCGATACGCTGGTCGAGACCCTGGAAGTCGATCCGGTGATCGAGAATACGGTGTGGGAGAGTCTGGCGCTGGCCAACGCGATGACGGCGATGGCAACGAGCCGGCGCTATGCCTGGCATTCGGTCGGCGCGCTCGGCGTCATCGAGCTGACCGCCCCCGGCCGATCGGCCTGCGTCGCGCAGGGATTGCGCCGGATCGGCCTCAGCGACCGGGAACGCCGTTACTTCGATCTCCATGCCGTGCTGGACGTCAAGCATAGCGAGGACTGGAACCGCGAGGCATTGCGCCCTCTGGTCGAGGAAGACCCGCGCCGGGCCACCGCGATCGCCGAGGGTGCGCTGATCCGGCTGAATTGCGGCGCGCGCTGCTTCGATCGTTACCGCGCCGAACTCTGGGGCTGATCCGGGTTCAGGCGACGAGTGTGGCGGCCGCCGCGCCGAGCGCCGCAAGCAGGGCGGCGGGTGCGATGCGGATCTGCAGCCCGCGCTGCCCGCCATTGACGTAGACCAAGGGTGAGGCGAGCGCCGCGGCCTCGATCCACGTGCGCACCTGCCGCCGCTGGCCCAGCGGGCTGATGCCGCCCACCTTGTAGCCGGTCAGTCGCTCCGCTTCGGCGGGCACCATCATCCGCGCCGCCTTGCCGCCCGCGGCGGCCGCAAGCCGCTTCATCGACAGGGTGCAATCCACCGGCAGCACGGCGCAGACCGGCTTGCCGTCGACCTCCGCCATCAGCGTCTTCAGGACGCAGGCCGGATCCGCGCCGAGGGCCTCCGCGGCGTGCAGGCCGGTGCTGCCCGCGTCGGGATCGTAGGCGTATACATGGACGGTGAAGGCCGCGCCCGCGCGGGTGAGCGCGCGGGTAGCCTGTGTGTCACGCGCCATGCGGGAAGGCGCTGCCGCCCGGTCGGATCAGGCCCGCTCGACGCACATCGCGATACCCATGCCGCCGCCGATGCAGAGCGTGGCGAGGCCCTTCTTGGCGTCGCGGCGCTGCATCTCGTACAGCAGCGTCGTCAGCACCCGCGCGCCGGATGCGCCGATCGGATGGCCGATCGAGATCGCGCCGCCATTGACGTTCACCTTCGCCGGATCGAGCCCGAGTTCCTGCCCGACGGCCAGCGCCTGCGACGCGAACGCCTCGTTCGCCTCGATCAGATCGAGATCGTCCACCGTCCAGCCGGCCTTTTCCAGCGCCTTGCGCGATGCCGGCACCGGGCCGATGCCCATGATCGCGGGATCGACGCCGGCCGTCGCCCAGCTGGCGATCCGCGCCAGGATCGGCGTGCCGCGCTTCTCCGCCTCTTCGCGCGACATCACGACCAAGGCGGCGGCGCCGTCGTTCAGCCCGGACGAATTGCCCGCCGTGACCGTTCCGCCATCCTTCTTGAAGGCCGGCCGCAGCCCGGCAAGGCTGGCGACCATCACGCCTTCGCGAATGAATTCATCCTTGTCGACCACCGTGTCGCCCTTGCGGCCCTTGATCGTCACCGGGGCGATCTCCGCGTCGAAGCGGCCCTCGCGGCGCGCCGCCTCGGCCTTGTTCTGCGACGCGCAGGCGAATTCATCCTGCGCCTCCCGGCCGATCTGGTACTGCTCGGCCAGGTTCTCGGCGGTGACGCCCATGTGATAGCCGTTGAACACGTCGGTCAGCCCGTCCTTGACCATCGTGTCGACGAGGGCGAGGTTGCCCATCTTGGTGCCGGCGCGGACCGACTGGGCATGCGCGGAAAGCGACATGCTTTCCTGCCCGCCGGCGACGACGATCGTCGCATCCCCGGTCTGCACCGCCTGCGCGGCAAGCGCGACGGCGCGCAGGCCCGATCCGCAGACCTGGTTGAGCCCCCAGGCAGGGACCTCCTTGGGCAGCCCGGCGGCCATCGAGGCCTGGCGGGCGGGGTTCTGCCCCTGCGCGGCGGTCAGGACCTGGCCCATGATGACCTCCGACACGTCCTCCGGCGCCACGCCCGACTGCTCCAGCGCGGCCAGGATGGCGACCCGGCCCAGTTCGTGCGCGGGGATGGTGGCGAAGTGGCCGAGGAAGCTGCCGACCGGCGTGCGCTTTGCGGCGGTGATGACGACGTCGGTCATGAACTCTTCTCCTGGGAATATCGGCTTTTACCGGCGAATATCAGCTAAGTCGGGGCGCGCAAAGCCAACCCGCCAGCGGCTCCCACAGCTGGGCGCGGGCCCGCCCGCCGACGACCATGCCGACATGGCCGAGATCGAGCGTGAGCTGTTTCCCGACGCCCGCGGCGCTGGCGGCAGGGACGATCCTGTCGCTGGTGGAGGCGACATCGAGCACCGGGCAGCGGATCGCCGCCGGATCGATCGCCTGTCCGCCGACCTGCCAGCGGCCGCGGCCGGGCAGGTCCATGCCGAAGAAGTCGACCAGCAATTCGCGCGCGGCGGCCAGGGCGAGGGGTGGGCCGTCATTCGCCCAATCCTCCAGCGTGACGAAGGCGCGCGCCGCGGCGCTGCCCGGATCGAGCGTGGCGAACCGTTCGAACTTGGCGATCGTGCGTGCCGGCTCCATCTGCCAGAAGCTCGCCTGGAGCACCTCCATCGGCAGCATGCCGAGCGTTTGCGCCACGGCGCCCGCGCGCTCCCACATGGCGGTGAGCGCGCCGCGGGCGTCATCCGGAAACCCGGAGAAGCGCCACGGCGCGGCGAGCAGCGCCACCCCGCTTATCGCCTCGGGCCGAAGCGCCGCCGCGGCCAGCGCCATCGTGCCGCCCAGGCAATAGCCGGCGAGGACGACCGGCTTGGCCACGGCATCGATCAGCGGCAGCAGCAATTGCTCGACATGGCCGGCGATGCTCATGTCGCGATCCGCCGTGCCGGGGCTGCCCCAATCGACGAGCAGCGGCCGCACGCCTTGCCCGGCGAGCCAGCGGAGCAGCGAATTCTCCGCCGCCAGATCGAGGACGTGGGGAGGATTGATGAGGGACGGCACGAACAGCACCGGCGGCCCCGCACCGCCATAATCGCGCAGCATCGCGCGCCCGGCGGTGGCGATGACGGGCATGGGCGACGGGCGCGGTGGACGCTCGGCCTGCTGGTAGGCCCGCAATCCGGCGAGGGCGGCGTGCGTGCGCTGCGGCGCACCAGAGGTTTCGCTGCGCAGCATCGCAAGGAACAGCGGCAGCGGCCGGGGGCGCTGGCTCTGTTGCAGCGCCGCATCGGACGATGCTATAGTTGTGCTTTCGGGGCTTGGGGGCATGGTAATGGCGAAATCTTCCGGCGGAACGGGAACCGTCATCATCAAGAAGTACGCCAATCGTCGGCTCTACAATACCGAAACCTCGAGCTACATCACGCTCGAGCATCTTGCGCTGATGACGCGCGAGGGCCGCGACTTCAAGGTGATCGACGCCAAGAGCGAGGACGACATCACCCACAACGTGTTGACCCAGATCATCATGGAGGAGGAGAATCGCGGGCAGACGATGCTGCCGGTGAGCTTCCTGCGCCAGTTGATCGCACTGTACGGCGATTCGATGCAGTCGATGGTGCCGCAATATCTGGAAGCGTCGATGGATGCATTCCGCCGCAACCAGACCCAGTTCCGCTCGGCCATGGAAGGCGCCTTTACCGGCGGCCCGTTCGCCGAGATCGCCAAGCGCAACCTGGAGATGTTCGAGGCCGCGGCAAGTGCGTTCAAGCTCAAGGCCGGCGAAGGCGGCGGCGATGCCGCGGCACCGGCGAGTGCCGGCAGCCCCGCCGCGGACCGCGACGAGGAACTCGCCACCCTGAAGGCGCAGCTTGCCGGCCTGCAATCGCAGATCGAGAAACTGGTCCGCTAACCGCCCCGGCCTGCGGCTTCACGCCGCGGGTTTGACGAACTTCAGGGTCATGCGGTCGCTCTCGCCGATTGCCAGGTAGCGGGCGCGGTCCGCCTCGCCGCGCCGCAACACCGGCGGCAGCGTCCACACGCCGTCCGGCCAGTCGGCGCTGTCCTTCGGGTTGGCGTTTACCTGCGACTCGCCGGCCAGCCTGAACCCCGCAGCCGTGGCGAGGCGGACGATCGTCGACCGCTTGAGGTAACCGCTCTTGCGCTCGGCATCGGCGGGGCGATCCTCCGGCAGGCGGTGGTCGACGATCCCCAGCACCCCGCCCGGCTTCAGTGCCTTGTGGAAGTCGGTAAATGCCTGCGCCGCGGCGGCATCGCCGGCCATCAGGAAATTGTGCACGTTGCGGAAGGTCAGCACCATGTCCGCGCTGCCGGCCGGAGCGATCGTGGAGGTCGCCTTCGGATCGAACGTCGTCAGGGCGACCCTGGAAAAGCGCGCCGGATCGGAGGCGATCAGCTTCTCGGTCGCATCGCGCCCGCGGCCAGGCCCTTGCGCGGCGGCGATGTAGCGCCCGCGACCTTGAAGCAGCGGCGCCAGGATCTCGGCATACCATCCGCCGCCTGGCCAGATCTCGACTACCGTCATGTCCGGGCGAATGCCGAAGAAGGCCAGCGTCTCGGCCGGATGGCGGTAGCGATCCCTGGCGCGACTGGCGGGCGATCGGCGGGGATCGGCGACGGCCGTCGCGAGAGCCTTGGGCACGCCGGCCGCGGCAGGCCCCGGCCGCGCGGCCGCCGGCGCCGCAGCGAAGCCGGGAACGGTGGCGAGCAGGCAGGCGAGAAGGACGGGGTAGCGCAAGGTTTCTCTCCGGCTATGGCGGGGCATAGTGCGGAGGAGGGGGTGGGTATGCAAGCGGGGCTTTGGACGATTGCCGGCGGCGCGGTGGCGCTGGTCCTTGTGGCCGGTCTGGCGGACTGGCGGCGCAACCGCCGCCGCGATCTCGATCGCGTCGGCTGGGTGCCGTGGCCGCTGGTCATGATCCTGGCGATGATCGTCGCCGCGGTGGCGACGGCGCTGGCGCTGAAGGCGCGCTAGGCCGTCAGAGGCAGGATTCCAGGTAAGGCTGATCGAAGCCGAACTGCTTGGCCTTTTCAAGCGTGTAGGGGCGCAGGCCCATCGCCCGGTATTCGCCGTGGATCTTGCCGTCCGCGCCTTCCTCCAGATACTCGAACTTGAAGAGTTCCTGGGTGACGATCACCGGGCCCTCCATGCCGATCACCTCGGTGATGTTGGTCACCCGCCGCGAACCGTCGCGCAGGCGCTTCACCTGGATGATCAGATCCACCGAATCGGCGATCTGGCGGCTGATCGCCTCCTTCGGCACCTTGATATCGGACATCATCACCATGTTCTCCATACGCGCCAGAGCCTCGCGCGGGGAGTTGGAGTGGAGCGTGCACATCGATCCGTCATGGCCGGTGTTCATCGCCGCGAGCATGTCGAAGCATTCGGAACCGCGGATTTCGCCCAGGATGATCCGGTCCGGCCGCATACGCAGCGCGTTGACGACAAGATCGCGGATGCTGATCGCGCCATTGCCCTCCAGGTTGGCGGGGCGGGTTTCCAGCGGCAGCCAATGCGGCTGCTGAAGGCGGAGTTCTGCCGCATCCTCGATGGTGATGACGCGCTCGCCGGGGTCGATCATCTTGGACAAGGCGTTGAGCATCGTTGTCTTGCCCGAACCCGTGCCGCCGGAAATGACGATGTTGAAGCGGGAGGCGCCGGCGATCTTCAGCGTGGTCGCCATCTTGTCACTCATCGATCCGCCCTTGGCCATCATGTCCAGCGTGATCGGCTTGGCGGAGAATTTGCGGATCGAGATGGCGGGGCCGCGCAGGCTCAACGGCGGCACGATGACGTTGACGCTGC
>NZ_JAQGLK010000027.1 GCF_028292925.1 Sphingomonas bacterium | reverse complement strand
AGGCTTGCCAGATGATGCGTTAACTGTTCGGTTGGAGGTCGAGTATGGCGGAGATGACATCCCAAGCTCAGGCCATCTCCGAGGAGGAATGGGGCCTGCGCAAGCAACTCGCCGACTTTTATCACCTGGTCTATTTCATGGGTTGGGCCGAGTTGCTGTTCAACCATATATCGGTGCGGTTACCCGGCACGGACGAGTATCTGGTGAACCCGTTCGGGCTGCACTATACGGAGATCACGCCGGATAACCTGATCGTCGTCGGCACCGACGGCAGGCTTCGCCGCGACGCGCCTTACCCGGCAAACCCGGCTGGCTTCGCGCTGCATGGTGCCGTTCACGCCGCGCGCCACGACATCCACTGCATCGCCCACATCCACACCACTGCCGTGGCTGCGGTGGTCGGCAAGAAGCACGGGTTCAGCCATGACAATTTCTACGGTGCGCAGCTGATCGACCGCATCGGCTACCATGCGTTCGAAGGTATCACCCTCTACGAAGGCGAGCGCGACCGGATGGTCGCCAACCTCGGCACCCGGAACATCCTGGTGCTTCGCAACCACGGCGTCGCGGTGTGCGAGCGGGATGTGCCGACCACCTTCATGCTGCTCTGGACGGTGCACCGCGCAGCCGAGGTGCAGTGCCAGGCGGATTCGATGAAAGCCGAGGACATCATCCTTGGCGCAGACGTGCGGGAAAGCTGCCGCCGTGACGCCGCCGAACTCAACCGCAGCGCATCCTATGCGAAGTTCGCGTTCGAGGGACAGGTGCGGGTGATGCGCAGGAGCCTGCCTGCCGCCTGGTAGCTGGCCGGCAGCTCCGCACACGACCGGGTGTAACCGGCAGGGGAGCTATGCTGCCGGGCCGGGCCGCCCCTGCTGCTCATCGACAGCGAGCCCGGCGGGGCGGCGCAACATGCCCCTTGCGATCTGCGTTGGACCTGCAAGCCTGGGTGCCGCCAACAGCTTGCAGGATGTGACCGGATGACTGCCATTGCGAAGATCGAAGCGTTCCAGGTTCCGCCGCGCTGGCTGTTCGTGCGCGTGGAAACGCGGGACGGTGCGGTCGGCTGGGGCGAGGGGAGCCTGGAGGGGCATTCCGAGGCGGTGATGGGCGCGCTGGTGGCGCTCCGCGAAAGGTTCGTCGGCTACGATGCCGAACGGATCGAGGACATGTGGCAGATCGCCTACCGCCTGGGCTTCTATCGGGGCGGCCCGGTGCTGATGTCCGCGCTGTCCGGGCTGGATCAGGCGCTGTGGGACCTGAAGGCGCGGCGGCTGGGCGTTCCGATCTGGCAGCTGCTCGGCGGGCGGGTGCGCGATCGGGTGGCGGTCTATGCGTGGATCGGCGGCGATCGGCCGCACGAAGTGGTGGCGGCGGCGCACGGCCGGCTCGCGCAGGGCTTCCGGGCGGTCAAGATGAACGCGACCGAGGATCTCGGCTGGCTCGACAGCCCGAAAGCACTCGATGCGACGGTAGAGCGGGTGGCCGCCGTGCAGGCCACCGGGCTCGACGTCGGGCTGGACTTTCACGGACGCGTCCACCGGCCGATGGCCAAGCAGCTTGCCGCCGCTGTCGAGCCGCTGCGGCCGCTGTTCATCGAGGAGCCCCTGCTGTCCGAGCATCTGGAGGGCATCGTCGAGCTGTCCCGCCACACGACGGTGCCGATCGCGCTTGGCGAGCGGTTGTTCAGCCGCTGGGATTTCAAGCCGTTCTTCGAGGCGGGCTGCGTCGACATCGTCCAGCCGGACCTCAGCCACGCAGGCGGCATATCCGAATGCCGGCGCATCGCGGCGATGGCGGAGACGTATGACGTGGCGCTCGCCCCGCACTGTCCGCTCGGGCCGCTGGCGCTTGCCGCGTGCATGCAGGTTGCGCTCACCGCCCCCAACTTCGTCATCCAGGAGATGTCGCTCGGCATTCACTACAATGTTGGTGGCCACGATCTGCTGACCTACCTCGTCGATCCCGGCGTGTTCGACGTCAAGGACGGCATGGTCGCGGCGCTGGAAGGGCCGGGGCTGGGCGTCGAGATCGACGAGGCGCGCGTCCGGGCAGCGGCGGAGACGACGACGGCGTGGCGTAACCCGGTTTGGCGCGGGGCGGACGGGGCCGTCCGTGAGTGGTAGCGTGCCGATCAGCCCGCGAAGGCCGTGACGGGCACGCCCGCCACGCCGGGCTGCGCCAGGAACAGTCCGCCCGCCAGCGGCTGCGCGGACCGCGCCGCTTCGTCGAGGCCGATGGTGGCGGAGGTGACGAACAGCAGCTCCAGATCGGCGCCGCCGAACGCGCAACTGGTCGGCCGCTGAACCGGCAGCGGCAGCAGCCCGATCTGCTCCCCCTCCGGCGAGAGGCGGCGCACGCACCAGCCATCCCAGAACGCGACCCAGAGGCATCCTTCGCGATCCACCGCCATGCCATCGGGGTGGCCGTCCGCCTGGCCGAAATGGGCGAGGATGCGCTTGTCGCTCAGGCCGCCATCGCCGCCGAGCGCGAAGCGATAGATGCGCCGCGCCGCCGAATCGGTGTGGTACAGGATCCGGCCGTCGGGGCTGAACGCGGGGCCGTTGGTGACCCGGTAGCCCTCGTCGTGGCGGCTCCAGCCGAGATCGGCATCGAGCCGGTAGAGGGCGCCGGTGGCCTGCTCCTCGGCATCGTCCATCGTTCCTGCCCAGAAGCGCCCGGCGGGATCGACGGCGCCGTCGTTGAAGCGGTTGCCCGGAAGGTGCGGCTCGGGATCGACGAGAACGTCGAACCGGCCAAGGCTGGCGTCGATCAGCACCAATCCGCGTTCGCTGCCGCCGACGAAACCGCCCTCCGCCCGCGGCGCGATCGACGTGATGCGGAACGGCGCCGGCCAGCGGGTCGCCTCCCCGGTCGCGGGATCGTAGCGGTGCACCGTGCGCCCGGCGATATCGAGCCAGTAGAGCGCCTGCTCGCGCGCGATCCACACCGGCCCTTCGCCCAGCATCGCGCCGGCAGCGACGACGCAGGTTGCGCCAGGAGGGGGAGGGGCTTCGGATCGGCTCACCCGCTCATGCGTAGAGTGGGTGCGTGCCGCAGCCAAGCGGCGCGTTCGTCGGGAGCAGGCCCTATGCGGAGCGATACGATCATATGGCGCTGACACCCGCCTGGACGGACGGCTTCGCGGCCGTCGACTGGGGATCGAGCGCGCGGCGGGTTTACGTGCTGGCGGCCGACGGAGGCCTTTCAGGTGAGGCGGAGGATGATGCCGGCACGCTGACGATCCCGCACGGCCGCTTCGCCGCCGAAGTCGAGACGCTGCGTACGCGGATCGGCGACATGCCCCTGCTGATGGGCGGAATGGTCGGATCGAATCGCGGCTGGAAGGAGGCGCCTTATGTGCGCTGCCCGGCAACGCTGCCGGGGCTTGCCGCGCAACTGCTCTGGGTGGAGCCGGGGCGGACGGCGATCGTGCCGGGGGTCTCCCTGGTCGAGCAGGACCGCGCCGACGTGATGCGGGGCGAGGAGGTGCAGGTGTTCGGCGCACTGGCGCTGGATCCGGCGCGGGAACACGGCCTCATCTGCCATCCGGGCACGCACGCCAAGTGGATCGGGGTGGAGGGCGGCGCGATCGAACGGTTTCGCACGGTGATGACCGGCGAACTGTTCGCGCTGCTCCGGACGCACAGCATACTGGCCGAACTGATCGCCGGGCCGG
>NZ_JAQGLK010000020.1 GCF_028292925.1 Sphingomonas bacterium | reverse complement strand
GCCGGCATCGGTGGCGGGGTGAGGCATCATCGCTGCTCGGTCGTTCTGAACATGGTAGAGCTCGACGCCTAAGATCAGATGGCCAGCGCCGCTGCCTTCCTGACTGGCATGTTCGACTCTCCGCGCTAGCACTGGTTTCCGGCGCTGGTCTTCGTCGATGAGGCCCAGTTGTTTGCACCCTCCGCCAACAATGGCGAGGATGGCGATGTCCGCCGCTCCTCGCTCTTGGCGATGACGAACCTGATGTGCCGCGGGCGCAAGCGCGGGCTGGCTGGGGTGCTGGCAACCCAGCGGCTCGCGAAGCTGCACAAGAACGTCGCGGCCGAAGCGTCCAACTTCCTGATGGGGAGGACCTTCCTCGACATCGACATCGCACGCGCGGCCGACCTGCTGGGCCTTCGCCCCCAGCAAGCCGAGCAGATCCGTGACCTCGCCCGCGGCGAGTTTCTCGGCCTCGGCCCGGCCATATCGCGCAAGCCGCTCAAGGTGACGATCGGCAGCGTGATGACGCAGCCGAAGACGGGCAACGCGAGCGGGCTGGTGCCGCTGCCAAGCGTCAGTGCCGACGAGATGCAGGGGCTGATGCTGCCGCCTGAGATTGAAGACGAGCAGCCCGCCCCGGTGGTGCTGACGGTGGTCAAATGAGGCAGCACAACGTCTCCCCGGAGCAACTCGCGCTCGTCGTCGAGTTGCTGGCTACAGCCGGCAGCTTCCGCGACATCGCAGCAATGACCGGGCTTCGCCTGGACGCCGTCCGCGCAGCCGCTGCACCGTTTCTCGCGATCATGAAGCTGACCGGCACTCACCCGCAGTGCGGGTGCGGGCGCGATCGGTTTCATCCGTATGGATGCGTCGACAGCTACGTCAAAAGCGGTCGGAACGGCGAGATGCCCGGCCGTACCGTCACCGAAGCTGAGGAGCTGACGGGCATCCGTCTGCGAGCGATCGAGATGATAAAGGCGGGCGATCGCTGGAAGCACATCGATGCCGCGATCGGCCGCTCAAAAGGCTGCGCCCGTAAGTACCTGCGCTTCATGACGGCCGAGGACGTGGCGGCTCGAACAGCACTGGACGCGACCCGGCGCGATAGCCTGCGGCGCGAGAGCAAGGGCGGACGTGCCAAGCGGCCGAAAGCACCCGTCTTTGCCCCGACGCCGATCCGAGACGCACTCTATCTCAGGATCGCAGCCGCCGTACCCCGATGGCCGTCGCCAGCGCTGCGCGACGACATCATCAGTGAGATCTACCTCGCGGTGCTGGACGGCTCGTTGCGCGAGGACGATGTCGTCTCCAGCGCGAAGGTTTACGCTTCACGGGTGTCGCTGCGGCTTGAGAACAGCCGGGCGACGCGGAGCCTCGACGAACCGCTGTTCGCGGATACGGCCTTCACGCTTCTCGACACGCTGAAGGCGGACGCGCCTGCCGATACCGATGTCTTCGATGAAGATTTCCGCATCGGCCAGTCGATCCGCTCCCCGCACCGGGCAAGCGTCCGCCCACGCGGTGACGTCCGGTTCAACCTGGGGCTGGCCGCGTGATCCGCCCCGCCCATCATAGCCTTGGAGCTAGTCCCATGCTGATGACTATGCAGCGCTTCGGCGCGACGGCCGGCGCACACGTGCGCCGCGCGATCGCCGCCGCAGATGCTTTTCTCGACTCCATCGACCAGCCGATCAGTGATCAGGATTGGCAGCGCCTCGATGTCGCGATGCTGACGCTCGGCGCTGTGTTCCTGGCGCTCAACTTCGGCCTGATCGCCTTCTCGGTGCTGGCATGACGCAGCCGGTTTTCTTCACCGACACGCGCGGGTTTAGCTATCCAGTCTCGCGCATCGCTATGATCCAGGCGAACCGCTTTTCTAGGCGGCCAAAGCCGCGTCCGGATAACTGGAGCGGGTTTCTGGTCCGGTTGATCGATGGCGACCCCGTCCGTGTCGCAGAGCACGAGCTGGAGACGATTTTCACCAGCACGCCGGTGCACATGATCCCGGCCGCTGCCGAGACCTACATGCTTAGCTGTGATCTGGATGACCCGCCGGAGACCGAAGCCTTGATCTGGCGCACACCCGTGATCGCTTGGGCGTGGACCTGCGACGGGATCGAGCCTGTGACACCGGACGGCCTTAACGATGGTCATCGCGAAGCCTTCCTCCCGATCCTGATGCCGAACGGCATCGTGACCTCACCCGGCGATCGGGTGCGGCGCGATGTCGGCGAGTGGTTTCGCGACATTCATCGGACCGCCGTGGCGAAGCGCACGGAGGCGCGATCATGAGCGCGCCGCACGATCACCGTTGCGAGACCTGCCACTGGTGGGATCGCGGCGGTTCGCCGGTGGCGAGCGAGGAGAAAGACCTACTCGCCCGGCCCGGCCTCGGCACGTGCCACTGGCGCCATCCGGAAGTATTCGTCGTCAAGCCGGGCGAGGTGATCGCCGTCTTGCCGCAGACGCGTGCGGCATGGCGCTGCTCGGCGTGGGAGCCGACGGGGAGCGGTGGTGTCGGCGGCGAGCGTGACCCGGTCGTGGTGCCCATCCGGAGCGCGGCGGCATGACCGTACATGGCGAGAACCACCGGGCGATCTGCCCCGTTTGCCTGCGCGTGTACGATGACCCGGATCGAGTCGCGGCTCACATGAAGAGCAGCCGGAGCATGGCGCACCGGGAACATCGCGCTGCGGCTCGCACCGAAGGCGATCGGGAAAAGCGCGAGCTAGAACGCCGCTATCGCTCGTGGCGAGACGGAACGCCGGTTGGTGACCTGCGCGGGGCAGCTCGTTGATTGATCTGTTCGCCTATCCCCACGCGCCCGACGCGCAGGACCGGGACACGTCGCGCGCGGCAGCCGCCGAGATCGCGCCAAAGGCCGGCCGGCTCCTGCTGCTCGCGCTGGGCGTGCTTGAGCGATCCAACGGCCTCACTGCCGATCAGGTCGCGGCGCGGCTAGGCTTGTCGATCCTCAGCATCCGCCCGCGATGCACTGAGCTGAGCCGGCTCGGCAAGATCCGCGACCACGGCGAACGCCGCCGGAACGTCAGCGGCAAGAACGCCATCGCTTGGGCGGCAATTCAACCATCACGTCTCAACAGAAAGGGCTGACCATGAATATCTTTACCCGAACTCCGACGAACGTGGACGAGGCGCTTGCCGGCGTCACCCGCGCCTTGGCCGACCTGCAAACGGTCGAGCAGGCGAAGGTCGCTGAGGCGGAAAGCCATGCCGCAGCGGCCGAGACGGCA
>NZ_JAQGLK010000199.1 GCF_028292925.1 Sphingomonas bacterium | reverse complement strand
CGTGCCTAGCGCACCCGGCATCGTCCGGCAACATGGCCCCAGTCCGACGCCGGCAAGCGCTGCGGCCCGGGGCTTTGACCGGAGCAGGCTTGTTCTATATGCGCGCTCGCATCTGGTCGAGCCCGGCGCCGCGCGAGGCACATCGGGCAGAGCCTCATACCTGTTCCAAGGGAGAGCTAAGTGTCCGATCTGAAGCCCGCATTCGACTTGGCGGCGCAGGGTATCAGGGCGCCGATGACGGTGCACTGGAACCTCAAAACCGCTCCGCTGGTCGAGCAGGCGTTGTCCCGCGGTGAGGGCATCCTTGCGAAGGATGGGCCGCTGGTCGTCAAGACCGGGCAGCACACCGGCCGCTCTGCACAAGACAAGTTCATCGTCCGCGACGCCGAGACGGAGGACACCGTCTGGTGGGGCAAGACGAACAAGGGCATGTCGCCCGAGCATTTCGCCACGCTGAAAAGCGATTTCCTGGCGCAACTCGCCTCCCGCGACGTTGCGTTCGTGCAGGATCTGTTCGGCGGATCCCAGCCTTCGCACCGCGTCAACGTGCGGGTCATCAACGAGCTTGCGTGGCATAATCTGTTCATCCGCACTCTGCTCGTCCGCCCGGGCGACGAGGAGCTGCCGGGTTTCCGGCCGGACTACACGATCATCGACCTGCCGAGCTTTCGTGCCGATCCGGCGCGTCATGGTTGCCGCAGCGAGACGGTGATCGCTGTCAACTTCACGGAAAAGCTGATCCTGATCGGTGGCACGCGCTACGCGGGCGAGATGAAGAAGTCGGTCTTCGGGCTGCTCAACTACCTGCTTCCGGCCGAGGGCATCATGCCGATGCATTGCTCGGCCAACATCGGCCCCAAGGGCGACACCGCGGTGTTCTTCGGCCTGTCCGGCACCGGCAAGACGACCCTGTCCGCCGATGCCAGCCGCACGCTGATCGGCGATGACGAGCATGGCTGGTCGGACGAAGCCGTCTTCAACTTCGAAGGTGGCTGCTACGCCAAGATGATCAATCTCTCGGCCGAGGCGGAGCCGGAAATCTACGCAACGTCCAAGCGGTTCGGCACCGTGCTCGAGAACGTGGTGTGCGATCCGGTCACGCGCGAGCTCGACTTCAACGACAGCAGCCTGGCCGAGAACAGCCGTGGTTCGTACCCGATCGACTTTATCCCGAATGCGTCGAAGGACAATCTGGGGCCGGTGCCGCAGAACATCATCTTCCTGACGGCGGACGCCTACGGCGTGCTCCCGCCGATCGCGAAGTTGACGCCGGACCAGGCGATGTACCATTTCCTTTCGGGCTACACCGCGCGTGTCGCCGGCACCGAGATCGGCGTAACCGAGCCTTCGGCTACGTTCTCGACGTGCTTCGGCGCACCGTTCATGCCGCGCAATCCGTCGGTTTACGGTAACCTGCTCAAGAGCCGGATCGCCAAGGGCGGTGTCGATTGCTGGCTGGTCAACACCGGCTGGACCGGCGGCCAGTATGGCACCGGCAAGCGTATGCCGATCAAGGCGACGCGGGCGCTGCTCAATGCCGCGCTCGACGGCAGCCTGAACGAAGCCGAGTTTCGGACGGATCCGAACTTCGGCTTCCAGGTGCCTGTCGCGGTTGCAGGCGTCGATCCGGTGATCCTCAACCCGCGCGAGACCTGGGCCGACAAGGACGCTTACGACGCGACCGCGACGAAGCTGGTGAGCCAGTTCATCGAAAATTTCGCGCAGTTCGAGAACGACGTCGATCCGAGCGTACTGGAATCCGCTCCCAAGGCGGCGTGACCCATTCCCTGCCTGGCCGGCCCTTCGTGGCCAGCCAGGCGGGGCTTGTTTCATGCTGGTACGACGATCAGGTCTTCGCGCCGTGAATCTACGCGCTTAGGCGTGATTGCGTAGACGCCCAGTGCCGCCGCAACGGCAGCTGGAGGATCATCGTCAGCGGCCTTGTCACCAGCGCCGGCGCGGCTAGCCAGATCCTCTGCCGCCCGCGTAAAGTCATCTTGCCGTTCGCAAGCGCCCGCTCCAAGCAGGTCTGCGTTGCACGGAGCGTAAGATGACCGACACCCTGTTTCCCCTTCGATCGGCGCTGTTCTTGCCCGCATCCAATCCGCGCGCCATCGAAAAGGCGCGGTCGCTGCCGTGCGACATGGTGATCCTTGATCTTGAGGACGCCGTTAAGCCGATAGACAAGGAACGCGCGCGCGCCGCGGCGGTCGCCGCCGCCGCGGCTGGGTTCGGAAAGCGGACCGTGGCGATCCGCGTTAATGGGGTTGGCAGCGCGTGGCACGCCGCCGATCTGGCAGCAGCTGGCAGCAGCGCCGCCGATCTCGTCGTGGTGCCAAAGGTGGAGAGCGCGGCGAGGGCGGCGGGCTGCGTGCGATCGGGCAAGCCGATCCTCGCGATGATCGAGACACCTGCCGGAGTGCTGGCAGCACATTCGATCGCGGCGGTGCCCGGCGTGGTCGGCCTGATCGCCGGCACCAACGATCTTGCCGCGGCGCTGCACGTTCCGGACTCAGCGGATCGCGCCGGCCTTGCCATGGTATTGCAGACGATCGTTCTTGCGGCCCGGGCGGCAGGCGTGGCGGCGCTCGACGGGGTATGGAACCGACTGGACGATCCGGACGGCCTTGTTCGCCAATGCCGGGATGGCCGCGCATTCGGGTTCGACGGCAAGACCCTGATCCACCCCGACCAGATCGCTCCGGCCAACCGTGTCTTCGGCCCTAGCGAGTCCGAGATCGAGGAGGCCGAGGCGGTCGTGGCCGCTGCAACCGGCGGTGCCGAGCGGATTCGCGGCCGGATGATCGAGGCCATGCACGTCGATACAGCGCGCCGCCTGCTGAACCTCGCGGGCATCGCGCGATGAGGGCATTTGCCCCGGTCGCTCTCCTGCTCCTCACCGCCTCGTGCGCAACGCCCGATACTTTACCGGGCGGGGAGGGCGCGCTCTACCGCCACATCGCCTATCTCGCCTCCGACGAACTGGCTGGTCGCGCGCCTGGAACCCCCGGGGGCGCTCAGGCGGAGGCATATGTTGCAAAGGAGTTCACCGCGATCGGGCTTCTTCCCGGGGCACCAAGCGGGGGCTGGTTTCAGGCTGTGGCCGTGCCGCCGAAGCCGGGTCAGCTGGAGCCCGGCCCAATCCTGGCCAACAACGTCATCGGCCGGATTGCGGGTAGCGACCGCGGCGGGGAAGCGATCATCTTCCTGGCGCACGCCGATCATGTCGGCCTGTGCCGCCCGCCCGGCGCGGTGGACCGGATCTGCAACGGCGCAGTGGATAATGCCAGCGGGGTCGCTTCGCTGATCGTGGTCGCCCGCGCGCTCGCACAGGGGCCGCGCCCTCGCCGGGACATCCTGTTCGTCGCGACCGCGGCAGAGGAGGCCGGGCTCGTCGGGGTGCGTACCTTTGTCGCGGATCCCTCGGTCCCGCTCGAGCACATCGTTGCCGGGATCAACCTGGATACGTCGGCCGT
>NZ_JAQGLK010000160.1 GCF_028292925.1 Sphingomonas bacterium | reverse complement strand
TGTCGCATCCGAGTTCCGGTATCGCGATCCGGTGCTGGGGCCGAACACGCTCGGCATCGTCATTTCCCAGTCCGGCGAAACGGCCGATACGCTGGCGGCCCTGCGCCACATGCAGGCGAACGGCGTGCGCACGGCCGGGGTGATCAACGTGCCGACGAGTTCGATGGCGCGCGCCGTCGATCTGCTGCTGCCCACGCATGCCGGGCCGGAGATCGGCGTTGCATCGACTAAGGCGTTCACCTGCCAGCTCGCGGTGATCGCGGCGCTCTCCGCCAATCTGGCACGCGCGAAGGGCAAGCTGACCGCGGAGGAAGAGCGCGAGATCGTCGGCCACCTGAGCGAGGCGCCCGCCGGCATGAACGCCGCGCTGGCGCATGACGACGACATCCGCGCCATGGCGCACACGATCGCCGGGGCCCGCGACGTGCTCTATCTCGGCCGCGGCCCGGAATATCCGCTGGCCCTGGAAGGGGCGTTGAAACTCAAGGAAATCAGCTACATCCACGCCGAAGGTTATGCGTCGGGTGAAATGAAGCACGGCCCGATCGCATTGATCGACGAACATGTCCCGCTGATCGTCATCGCGCCTTCCGGGCCGCTGTTCGACAAGACGGTGTCGAACATGCAGGAGGCGCAGGCGCGCGGCGCTCAGGTGGTGCTGATATCGGACGCCGCCGGCCTGGCCCAGGCCGGTGAGGACGCGATCGCCACGATCGAGATGCCCGCGGTCCACCCGTTGATCGTGCCGCTCGTCTATGCGGTGCCGATCCAGCTTCTCGCCTACCATGTGGCCGTGGCCAAGGGCACGGACGTCGATCAGCCCCGCAACCTGGCCAAGTCCGTCACGGTCGAGTGACCGGCGCGGAAGTGGGCTAGGCTAGCGTTACGAAGTAACGCGGGTTTGTGCGGGGAACGGCAGCCCCCCGCGCCCGCGAGGCAGCGCGGCCCAGTGACGCTGCGGGCGGCGCGACGGCGGCCTCAGACCCGTCGCCGGGATCCAGCCGTGGCTCTAGAACCAGGCATACATGTTGTGGAGTAGAGGGAGGCGTCACCGCCTCCCTCCATCCGTCAGTTCTTCGGCGCGGCCGGCATCTTATGACCGGCATGCGGATCGGCGGCCATGTCATGACCCGCATGAGCATCGGCCGACGCGGCGTCGCCCTTCTTCTTCATGTCCTTGCAGCAATCGCCCTTGCCGTCCTTGCAGCAATCGGCGCCCTCCTTGCAGCATTCCTTACCCGCACAGCAGTCGGCGGCGGCGAACGCCGTGGCGGGGACGAGGGCGAGGGCGAACGCGGCCCCGACGAGCTTCAGCTTCTTCATGATGAATTTCCAATTGAACGGTTGAACGGAGTGTCGGCGATCACGCCGTTCGGGGAGGCGGAGGCGACGGGCCGGCGTTCCACGCCAACAGCGTGGCCGCATGCGCGGGCACTGGCGGCGGGGCCGGGGGTGCAATGACGGCGGGTTCGGCGATGCGGAGCACGGTCAATGCCGCACATGAGGGCGCGCACGGCGCTGCGTCCCCACGCGTGGTCGATGTCTTCTTCTGCGGCGGCGCGCCGTGGCAGTCGACCGGCTGGGCCGACGCGGACACGGCTGTGACCGCCACGCCGGGGTTCGCGCAGAGCGGGCCGGCGCGGACGAACAGGAAGGCCATGGCAAGCATGAGCAGCGCCAGCCGGCGGAACCGCGCGAGGGATCGGGGGAAACCCATGCGGGTTTCTACCCCAGCGGGAGACCCTCGCAAAGGCGAACGTCGCGTGGCTCGCTCTAGCAAGACTAGCGCGGAGCTAGCGGATTTGGCGCATCTATCGACAGAGTGGCGCGCGTTTTGATCCGCAGCCGCCCCGAATCGAGGCCAAGCGTTTCGATGGCGTGCCGTTCGGCCGCCGCGATCGTCACGAAGCTGTCGGGTAGAGTTTCGATCACGGGCGTGCCTCCCAGTGTCTCGATACAGAGGACCAGCCGGTATCCCGGCCCGGACCGGCGATCGACGATGGTGGCGTTTTTCACGCGTGTATCGGTACTTATCATTATGTTCTCGTCCGGTTTGTACCGAATCATCTCCTGCGGTCCCCCTAGCACGACCGGGTCAGTCACGTCATCGTAGCGCACAGGATTTAACGGCCGGGGTGCGCCGGGCGATCTGCGGTACGGGAGGTTCGGCTTGAACGATTTGTCGGTGCGCTTTTCCGATGTTGCTGAGGCCGCGGTGCGGATTGCCGGGCATGTTCATCGCACACCCGTTCTGACCTCGTCGCGAATGGACGAGCGCGTCGGCGCCCGGTTGTTCTTCAAGTGCGAAAACCTGCAGCGCACGGGGGCCTTCAAGGCACGCGGCGCGCACAATGCGGTGCTGGCGCTGGACGAGGCGGTGGCCGCGCGTGGCGTCGTCACCCACTCGTCGGGCAACCACGCGGCTGCGCTCAGCCTGGCGGCGCGCACGCGGGGCATCGCTGCCCATATCGTCATGCCTGCCAATGCACCCGCTGCAAAGATCGAGTCGGTCCGCCGGTTGGGCGGGCATATCGAGTTCTGTGCGCCGACGATCCAGGCGCGCGAGGCGGCTGCGGCCGCGATCGTCGCCGCCAATGGCGCCACGCTGATCCACCCCTATGACGATCCGCTGGTGATTGCGGGGCAGGGCACCGCGGCGATGGAATTGATCGCGGATATCGGCGCGCTGGATGCGATCATCGCTCCGGTGGGCGGCGGGGGGCTGATGGGCGGAACGGCGGTGGCGGCGCGGCACCTGTTGCCGGGCATCCGCATTCTCGCCGCCGAACCCGCACAGGCCGACGACGCCTATCGATCCTGGCGGAGCGGCATTCGCGCGCCGGGGATCGCACCCGACACCATCGCGGACGGGCTGCGGACGACGCTCGGCGTGCATGGTTTCGTGCTTCTGCGCGCCTTGCTCGACGATTTCGCAACCGTGAGCGAGGGGGCGATCGTCGCGGCGATGCGGCTGGTGTGGGAAGTGATGAAGATCGTCATCGAGCCGAGCGCGGCAGTCGCCGTCGCGGCGCTGATGGACGGGCGGATCGACGTCGCGGGTCAGCGGGTGGGCGTCATCCTGACCGGGGGGAACGTCGATCTCGATCGGCTTCCCTGGCAGGCGGGTTGAGCCGCCCGATCAATTCGCCGCCGCATCGCACCGCACCACGATCACGGTGACGTTGTCGGGGGCGCCGCGTTTCAGCGCGCCGGCGACGAGTGCGTCGCATGCTTCCGCCGGAGGATGGGTGGAAACCACAGCGGCGATTTCGGCATCGCTCAGGCACTTGTTCAGCCCGTCGCTGCACAGCAGGAAAATGTCGCCGGCCAAAACCTCGTCCTCGACGACGTCGAGCGCCAGATCGGGGACGACGCCCACGGCGCGGGTGATGACGTTCGCCATCGGGTGACTGTCCGCCTCTTTCGCGGTGATGATCCCCGCTTCGATCAGCTGTTCCACATGGCTGTGATCGCGGCTCAGCTGGCGCAGGGTGCCGGCGCGCAACCGATAGACGCGGCTGTCTCCCGCCCACAGGCAGGCAAAGCGGCTGCCGGCGATGCGCAGCGCCACCACCGTCGCCCCGATCGTCTTGCGGGCGGCAGCGGCGGCGGCGACAATCTTGGCGTTCGCATTGGCCAGCGCGTCGGCAATGGCATCGCAATCGGCGTCGACCGTGCCGGGGAGCGGCGTTTGCGCGAGTTCGGTCGCAACCTGCATCGCGGCCCACCGCCCGTTGGCGTGGCCGCCCATCCCGTCCGCGACCGCCCACATCTCGCCGGAGGGATGCAGCGCGAGCGCGTCCTCATTTTCCTGGCGGACGAGCCCCGGATGGGTGACGGCCCCGACGAGATAGCGGAACGATGCAGCGTTCCCGGCCACCACCGTCATCCGCGGGCCGATGCGGTGGGGAAGCCGATCAGGATCGTCGACACGCACGGAGCCGAGACCGGGCCGCCGATCTGTGGCACGATTCCTGTTACCGTCGGGCAGACATGCATGTCGGTGATGCGAGAGGCCGGCATGCCCATCGACGAAGGTCTCCGCTTGATCCGCCCGGACGGTAGCAGCGCGCGCGGGTCGGGGGAAGTTCTCGGGGGGCAAATCCCCCGAAATCGTGAAAGCAATAAATCGGGGGCGAGGAATTCGTGGTGCCGGTGCAAGCGTCGGCGTGATCGTCGATCAAGAAACCTCGGCGGAAATACTCGCCAATATCGGTGACGGCGAGGATGTGGGCGTGGAGGGCCGGGCCGACGAGAACGCTGTCGGCGGTTCTTTTAGCGGGCTGCGCTTTCAGCGAAAGGCCGTGTTCCCGCGCGAAACTTTGCGCGACGATCGACGCGCCCGCGTGGCGACAGCCGGGCCGGGCTTTGCGCAAGGCGATGGAGAGCCTCATGGCGGCGGCGGGGCGGCGCCGCGTAGAGGCGTTCATGTCGGAGCGGACGAAACCGCGCATGTCCGTGGCCCCCGCGTCAGCGACGAAGTGCGGGCGATCCGCGAAAGCCTGATCGGCCTGGCCAGGCTGGCCCCGAGAAAGCGGAGGAGGAGCCCGCCTGCGAAGGGCCGGCGCGTCGCCCGGCGACGATTGCGATGATGGGGTCAGGCAGGGGTCAGCCGGTCCATTCCGCCCATATAAGGCAGGAGCGCGTCGGGAACGATCACCGATCCGTCCGCCTGCTGGTAATTCTCCAGCACCGCAACGAGGGTCCTTCCGACAGCAAGGCCGGACCCGTTCAGCGTGTGAACGAAGCGCGTGCCCTTCGTGTCGCCCGCCGGCCGGTAGCGCGCCTGCATCCGCCGCGCCTGGAAGTCGCCGCAGTTCGAAACGCTGCTGATCTCGCGGTAACGCGCCTGGCCGGGTAGCCAGACCTCCAGATCGTAGGTCTTGCGCGCTGCGAATCCCATGTCCCCCGCGCACAGCAGCATCCGCCGATAGGGCAGGCCGAGCGCCTCCAGAATGCCCTCGGCCGCCGCAATCATCCGCTCATGCTCCGCATCCGACTGGTCGGGGGTGGCGATGGCGACGAGTTCGACCTTGTCGAACTGATGCTGGCGGATCATCCCCCGCGTATCCCGCCCGGCAGAGCCCGCCTCCGCGCGAAAACAGGGGGTGAGCGCGGTCATCCGCAGCGGCAGCGCGGCTTCGTCCAGGATGCTCTCGCGGACAAGATTGGTGAGGCTCACCTCAGCAGTCGGGATCAGCCAGCGGCCGTCGGTGGTGCGGAACAGATCGTCGGCGAACTTCGGCAACTGCCCGGTGCCGAACATGGCCTCGTCGCGCACCATCAGCGGCGGCGCGGTTTCGACATAGCCGTTGCCAGCCTGCCGATCGAGCATGAACTGGCCGAGCGCGCGGTTGAGCCGTGCCATCTGCCCGCGCAGCACGACGAACCGCGCCCCGGAAATCATAGCAGCCGACTCGAAGTCCATGCCCAGGGCAGCGGCGAAATCGGCGTGCTCGGCAGCGGCGAAATCGAAGCGCCGCGGCTCGCCCCAACGCTTCTGTTCGACATTGCCGGATTCGTCCGCGCCGGGGGGCACCTCTTCCACGGGAAGGTTGGGGATCGCGGCAAGGGCGGTCTCCAGCGCCTCGCCGGCCCGCCGCTCCGCCTCCTCGAGGGCGGGCATCGCCACCTTGATCGCGGCGACCTCGGCCATCAGCGCCTGTGCGCCATCCTCGTCACGCTTCGCCTTGGCCTGGCCGATCGCCTTCGATGCCTCGTTGCGGCGGGTCTGCCCTGCCTGCAGGGCGGTCGTGGTGCCGCGCCGCCGCTCGTCCAGCGCCAGCAGTTCGGCTGCCTGCGCGGGCAGGCCGCGCCGGGCGAGGCCGGCATCGAAGCCGGCGGGATCGTTTCGGATGAGGCCGATGTCGTGCATCGCCGGGCTATGCGGCGGCCCGCGGAGGCGCGCAACCCCGGGACCGCGGTGCGCGTTCACCCGGCGGAACCAACCACAAAAGGATCGATGCATGCGCGTTCCGCACAACACCCTGGTCGCCGTCGCGGACGGCCGCAAGCTGCTGTTCCTCCGCAACGAAGGCGATGCCACCATCCCCGTGCTCCGCACCGTGAAGGTGGAGGTGAAGCCGAACCCGAAGGACAGCGATCAGAAGACGGATCTGTCCGGCAAGGCACCCGGCGGCGGCACGGTGGGCGGTGGCGGATCCGCCAATACGATGGGAGAGGCCGATTACCACCAGCTGGAGGAAGACAGGTTCGCAGCCGAGGCGGCCGACCTGCTCAAGAAGCGGGCGCTCGAGGGCGATTTCGATACGCTGATCGTCGTCGCGCCGCCGCGCACGCTGGGGGAGTTGCGAAAGCACTACCACAAGGAGGTCAGCAGCCGCCTTGCCGGCGAACTCGGCAAAGACCTCACCAATCATCCGGTGGACGAGATCGAGAAGATCCTTGCGGCAGCCGAGTAGCTTTCGGCCAGCCGCCCGCGTGGACCGGCCCATCGTTAAAAACGCTGCGTTCGCCGACCCGGCTTGCTATTCTGTTACGGTCGCAGTTCTTTCTGGCCTGTCCATCCCGTTGATCGAAGGAGTGATCAGATGAAGATTCGGAACATGTGCGCCCTGACCGCCCTTGCCCTCACCGCCGCGCCGCTGGTCGCGCAGAACGCTGCGCCCGCTGCCGGTGCCTCGGCCGCAGCCGCCGTCAACGTCACAGCCGGCGCCAAGGTGTTCGACGCCCAGGGCGGCGAGGTTGGCACCGTGGACAGCGTGACGGGTGGGGTTGCTGTGGTGAATACGGGCAGCAACAAGGTCGGCCTGCCGCTTGCCTCGTTCGGTGCCGGTGCCAACGGCCCGATAATCTCGATGACCAAGGCCGAGCTCGACACGGCAGCGTCGCAGGCCGCGCAGCAGTCAGCCGATGCCCTGAAGGCCCAGTTGACGCCGGGTGCAACCGTTTACGGGCGTTCCGGGGCCGATGTCGGCAAGATCAAGGAGGCCGATGCCGAATATGTGACGGTGGAACGCCCCAAGGGCCCGGTGAAGCTGCCGATCAGCGCGTTCGGCAAGGGCGACAAGGGGATCATGATCTCCATGACCGCCGAGGAGCTTGATCAGGCGATGGCTGCGGCGGCGCCTGCTGCGGCCCAATAGGCCAACCGCCGGCGGGGCGGTAAGCCTCGCCGGCGAAAGCCACGCCGAACGGAAAAGGGCGACCTCCGATATGGAGGCCGCCCTTTTCTTGCGATCGATCGTCGGGATCGGCGGCGCGTCAGTCCGCCTTGCGCGCCAGGCGGCGGCGGGCGACCAGCGCCATCGCGCCGGCCCCGAACAGCAGGATCATCGGCGGGGCGGGGACGGGGGTGCCGCCGTTCGAACCTGGCGGCGGCCCCTTCGGCCCCGAACTGCCGTAGCTGGAGCTGCCATAGCTGCTCGACCCGCTGGTCGAGCTCGACGTGCTCGAGCTGGTGCTGCTGCTCGTGCTGGACGACGATCCGGTCGACGTGCTGGTCGAGGAGCCGCCGGTGGACGTGCTGGTCGAAATCCCGCCCGTCGAGGTGCTGGAGCCCCCGGTCGAGGTGCTGAAGCCACCCGTCGAGGTGCTGGATCCCCCGGTCGAGGTGCTGGAGCCACCCGTCGAGGTGCTGGAGCCACCCGACGAAGTGCTGGATCCGCCGGTCGAGGTCGATCCGCCGCTGCTGGTGGAAGTGGACGAGATGACGATGTTGCCGCCGCTTCCGCCGCCGCCGCCGCCCCAGAATCCACCGCCGCCGAAGAAGCCGCCGCCGTTGCCGATCGATCCGCCGCCGTACACCGCCGGCACCACGCTGCCGCTGCTGCCGCCAACGGGCGCGCTGTCATAGGGCAGGGGGGCCGGATATTGCACGCCAGTGGGATATTGCACGCCGGCCGGATATTGCACCCCTGCCGGGGCCGGAGCCGTCACCACCGTCGTGCCGCCGGGGCCGCAGGTGGTGGTCGTCACGGTGCGCGGGGCACGCCTGGAAACGGGGAGCACGCGGCTCACCGGACGTGCCGAGGCAAGGCGCGGTGCCTTGCTCTTCAACAGGTGGTTAACCGCTCGCGGCCGTTCCGCAACGTGGACGGCGCCCCCGCCGATCATCGCGCCTCCGACGGCACATGCAGACAATTTAGCCAGGGCCATCCTCACCGACATAGCGGATCACTCTTTCCTATCTGCCACGTCACCGACGATCCGGGGCGGAACACCCACAGCCCGATCGGGACGCCTGATGCAAGGAAATGCAGAACATCGCCTTGATCGCAAGTCTCTTAACCAACTTTGCATCGTTAATCGAGATAAACTCTTCGCATCCTGATAAACGTTTGGAGTTAACGTCCCATTCGGGGTCGGGGGGCGACCGGTTCGTGCAGGATCGTGGTTACCGCCGTCCGTGGGCCGCCCCCATCCAGCTAAGATGCCGAACGTGCAGGCGAATCACCGGGCGCCAGCCCGGCCCGGTGAACGCGGGCGGCACGATCGCGACCGGCTAGCGTCGAACCAGCCGCAATGTCGGCCACTCCCCCAGGTCGAGCCGGTCCGCCGGATCGAAGCCCGCGGCGCGGTAGGCGGTGGTTACCGCGTCGGCCTGGCTCGCCAGCAGCCCGGCGAGCATCACCGATCCGCCGGGGGCGACCACCCCGGCAAAATCGGGTGCGAGTTCGATCAGTGGCCCGGCGAGGATATTCGCGATCAGCAGATCATAACGTCGCCCCCGCACCTCGGGGTCATCGACACCGGGGCACGTGACCAAAGTTATCGCATCGGCCGGTACGCCGTTCACGGCCATGTTCTCGGCGGTTACCTCGATCGAGATCGGGTCGATGTCCGATGCAAGCACCCGCGCATCGGGCCACAAGGCCCGTGCGGCAAAGGCGAGCAGGCCGGTGCCGGTGCCGATATCGGCGATGTTCGCGAAATCCGCGCCTTCCCGTTCGAGCCTGTCGAGCAGGGTGAGGCACCCCGTCGTCGTTTCGTGGTGGCCGGTGCCGAACGCGCGGCTCGCCTCGATCCGGAATGCGATCGCGTCCGCAGGCACGGTGTCTGCATACGCCCCGGTGTGGACGTGGAAGCGGCCCGCGCGGATCGGCTCCAGCCATGCCTGGCTGATCGTCACCCAGTCGGCATCCTCGATGGGCTCGGGCCGTGCCGTCGCCGCCGCCGCGCTCGGCACCAGCGCCCGGATGATCGAGACGGCCGAGTCGTCGGGCTCGCCCTCGAAATAGACGTCGAGTTGCCAGGCGTCCGGCCGTGCGGGATCGGGTTCGCTGGTCATCAGCACCGGCGGCGGATCGATCCCGGCGATCTCCGGCACGTCACCGGCCAGCGCCTCCGCCTCGGCGCGGGTGCACGGAAGGCTAAGCTTCCAGCTTTCGGCCGCCTGCGCCGTCCAGACCGGGCCGTCAGCGGACATAGCTGGCTCCGTTGATGTCGATCACCGCGCCGGTCATCGATGGCGGCGCCTCGAGCGCCAGGAAGCGCACCGTGCCGGCAACCTCCTCCGGCTCGGCGACGCGGCCGAGCGGGATGTCGGCAAGCAACCCGGCGCCGCCGCGGCTGGCGAGATAGTCGTCCGCCATCCCGGTCATCGTGAAGCCGGGGCAGACGGCGAACGCCAGGATGCCGTCGCGGCCGTAGCCGCGCGCGATGCTCTTGGTCATCGCCACCATCCCCGCCTTCGATGCGGCATAATGCCAGTGCGCCGGGCTGTCGCCGCGATAGGCGGCGCGGCTGGCGACGTTGACGATACGCCCGCCACCGCCCC
>NZ_JAQGLK010000050.1 GCF_028292925.1 Sphingomonas bacterium | reverse complement strand
GCCGTTTCCACGCACCGCGAAAAGGCCAGCGCGCCGGTCATCGTCGTCGCGGCGTCGGCCGGCAGCAGCACTGCATCCGAAAGGTTCGGCACCAGATCGAGGAACGGCACCGGATCGATCCCGAGGCCGATCGCGTTGCCCGCGCACATCACGATCCAGTCGAGCTCGATCGGCAGCCTTTCCTCGGCCGGAAGCCCGTTGGCATAGCGCGGGTCGTGCGCCGGCAGGTTCGGATCGGCGCGGCAGATCCGTTCGATCACGGTGATCCCGTCCCGCGCCAGCGCCTCGATGCGTCGGCGGGAAAGCGAGCCCGGCCGGGTATAGTAAAAGGCCAGCACCTCGCGGAGCCCGCGAAATTCAGCCCCGGTGCGGGCGATCCGCTGCCACAGGTCCCAGTCCTCGTTGACGGCGAGGGCCTCGTCGAAATGGCCGGCGCGGGCCATCACGTCGGCACGGGTGAGTGCGCAATGGACCGAGAGCGAGCAGCCGCGCGCCAGCACGCCGAACGCATCGCTCAGATCGGGAACATGCTGTTCCTCCTGAATGCGCCCGGCATCGTCGACCAGCGCGAAATCGCAATAGAGTATCCCCGCGTTGGGGGCGGAATCGCGCAGGCCGAGCAGCTTGGCCAGAAACTCGACATCGAACCAGTCGTCGGAATCGAGGAAGCCGATCCATTCGCCGCGGGCCTCGGCCAGCCCGGCGTTGCGGGCAGCGGAAGCGCCGCGGTTGGGCTGCTGGATAAGGCGGACGCGGGCGTCGGCGGCGGCGCGTGCCGTGGCGGCGGCAGACGTGCCGTCGGTCGACCCGTCATCGACGACGATGATTTCGAGATCGGAAAAAGTCTGCCGTACCAGGCTGTCGATCGCGCGGTCCAGCGTTGCGGCGGCCTGATAGGCGGGAAGGATGATCGATACGCAGGGCCTGTTGCTGCCGTTGGTCACGCATCACCCCTGATACTCGAGTGGAAGGTCTCCACCTGCTGGTGTCGTGTCGCTGCAGCACACGACTTGTTCGGTGAAGGGCAACAGGTTCCACATTGGTTCTTTTGCGAACCTGCTGTGCCGCGGCACCCGAGAACATCGTTCGAATTGGGTAATTCTGCAGCTTATCCGGCGATGCGGTGCAGAAACTTGCGGGCCAGGCCCCGGATAGGCATCCGCAGGAGCGGCAGCATGGTCGGGTGACGCAGCGCGATCGCGATCGCCCGGCCGGCGTGGCGCCGCTTCAAGGCATCGATCAGGTGGGTGAATGCCCAGGCGCGGCGCAGCGCCCGATGCCGGCCGGCGTATGCGGCGGCGGCGGCATCGGACCGCAGGCTTCCGGCCAAAGCATCCCCGGCCGCCATCATCCGATCGACATGATCGACCGAGAGCCGATGCGAGATCGAACCCGCATGCTTGCGGTAACGGTAGAGCGGTTCGCGAACGAGGCGGTATCTGGCGCCGGCCCGCAGCAGGCGGATGACCAGCGCGTCATCCTCGGCAATCCGCAGGCTTTCGTCGTAGCGGATGCCGTGCGCGCGGACGAACCCGGCGCGCAGCATGGGCTTCAGGAAGCCGAGATCCGGCGTTCGCCCGAACATCCGGGTTTGCGTGAAGTAGCGTTCGATGGTGATCCAGCCATCGTCGTCCGCCCGGCGCCGGTTGCCAAGGAAGCGCCGTTCCACATCGGGGGCGCCATCGCTGAAAACCAGCAGGTCGTCGGCGATCATGTCCGCGCAGGCCGCGTCGGCGGCGTCGATCAGCCGGCGGGATCGCTGCGGTTCGATCCGGTCGTCGGCATCGAGCACCGCCAGCCAGGTGCCGCGGGCGGCCGCCATTGCCACGTTGCGCGCGCCCGCCGGGCCGGCATTCGCGGCCGTCTGCAAAACGCGAACGCGGTGATCGGCGGCGGCCAGCCCCCGCGCCAGGGCCAGGCTGTCGTCGCTCGAATGATCGTCGACCACGACCACCTCGACGGCCACACCCTCCTGCGCCAGCGCGGAGCCGACTGCATCGGCAAGGTATGCCCGCCCATTGTAGCAGGCGATCAGAAACGAGACATCGGGTGCGTCCGCCGGCGCAGCGGGGGAAGGCGTCATCGCACCACCACCCCGGTTCCGCCGCTTGCGGAAACAGCCGGCTCGGCGTGGCGATCGCGCCGGCCATACGCCAGGTGGCGACGCAGGCGTTGCAGCGGCGCTTCGATAAGATGCCAGGAAAGCGCGGCGACCGCGGTGGAGACCACGAACAGCCGCACGCTGAGCCAGAGGTTCCATTCAAGCTCCGGCAGGCCATTCCGCTCGGCATAGTCGACATACCAATAGAGCAGGAAATGGTGATAGACGTAGATGCCGTAGCTGATCCGCCCGACATACTGGATCGCGGCGTTGTCCAGCATCGCACCCACCGGCCCGCGATAGCCGCGCGCGGCCACGAGCATGATCGCCGCGAACGTCCAGTTCATCAGTTCGTGGACAAGAAACTCGATGTTGTCGAACAGTGCCTGCTGCCTGACGACGACGAGCAGCAGCCCGGCAAGGCACAAGGCTGCTGCCGGCCAAGCCGTCCGCACGAACCAGTCGAGCGACGCGCCGCGATGCTGGGCCAGCGCCAACGCCGCACCGATCGCCAGGGAATCGAGCGACTGGAGGATGTTCGTCCGCTCCAGCACGGTGGGCAGCGCCCCGATCGGCGACCAGGTGAAAACCGCGACGCCGAGCGTGATCGCGAGAATCCACGGCAATGCGCGGGGCGGCAGGCACAGGACGAGGATCGGCCAGACCGCATAGAACTGCCACTCCAGCGTCAGCGTCCAATAGTGTCCGGCAGCGGAGGTGTTCTCGTACCACGGGCTGATCGCGAACAGGATGTCCGACAGCTGGAGGAGGTGCCACGGCATTTCGGCGCGGATGCCCCTCAGGTTCAGCAGCCCGGCGACGGCCAGCGCCAGATAATAAGCCGGAAACAGCCGCAGCATGCGCTTGGCGTAGAACAGCGTGAGCGGCCGCCATGGCAGATCGCCCGCAGCGAGCCGCTTGTCGCGCGTCACCAGCAGCTGCCCCGTGATGAGGAAGCCGCTGAGAATGAAGAACATGTACACGCCGTAGGCGCCCAGTTCGAAGAATTCGAACCCCCCGATCCGCAGCCTTTCCGAGATCATGTGCGAAACGATCACGCCGATCACGCAGAGGGCCCGGATCGCATCGAGTTGCCCGGCACGAGGCGCCGTGGAGTCTGCGTCCATCCAGCCGATCCCCCTCACCCGGTGCGCCGCGGCGGCTATGCGCAAGCTTCGTCGGCGAGGCCACGGCCAGGACAAGCGAGTATGATCCATAACGGATGCATCCCCCGTCCAAACAGCTCCGCGACTCGGCCCCGCCGCCCGGCGCTTATCCCGCTCTTAAGGATCCCGCCCCAGTGCAGGACCGACGGGATCGGAGACGGACAGGTGACGATGGATGGAGGGATTGGCAGCAAGCCGGTGGCGGCCGCGGTCGCGGCGTGCCGGCCCATGCTCGGATGGGCGGCGGTATTCAGCGGGGTCGTAAACCTGCTCTATCTCGTCCCCACGCTCTACATGCTGCAGGTCTATGATCGCTACGTGCCCAGTGGGAACGGCGCGACCTTGCTGCTCGTCAGCCTCATGGGCGGGCTGGGGCTGGCGACGCTCGCCGCGCTCGACTGGGTCCGCGGGCGGCTGCTGGTGCGGGTCAGCGCCCGGTTCGATCGGGTGCTTGCCGGGCCGACGCTGATGGCGGCACTGGCCGGCCCGGCCTCCGCCCGTGCGGACCGGGCCGAGGCCATGCGCGACTTCGATACGTTGCGGCAGATGATCGCCAGCGGAGCGATGATCGCCCTGTTCGATGCGCCGTGGGCGCCGGTGTTCCTGCTGTTCGCGTTCCTGCTCCATCCTCTGCTGGGCCTGGTCACGCTGACCGGGGCGATCATACTGGTCGCGCTGGCATGGGGGAACGAGCGCGCGACGCATCCCGCCATCGCTGCGGCCAATATGGCGGCGGCCGGCGCATATGCCCGGCAGGCGCAGGTTTCGGCCCATGCGGAGGAGGTGCGGGCGCTCGGGATGGCGCGGGGCCTTACCGCCGTTGCGCTGGCCGAGCGTGACGCCGTCTCCCGGGCGCAGCTCGACGCGAGCTTTGCCGGCGGGCGCTATGCCGCGCTCATCAAGTTCTTCCGCCTGGTCTTCCAGTCCGGTGCCCTCGCGGTCGGCGCATGGCTGGCGGTGACGGGGCGGATCTCGATGGGGGCGATCATCGCTGCCTCGCTGCTGCTCAGCCGTACGCTGGCGCCGATCGAGCAGCTCGTGGCGGCGTGGCGGCCGATCGTGCGCGCGGTCGAGGCGCGCAAACGGCTCGAGGCACTGCTCGGCGACAGGACGCCACCGCCGGCGACGATGCTGCCCGAGCCGACGGGGCGGATTGCGATCGAGGCGCTCACCGTGAGCGGCGCGAACCCCCGCGCGCCGATTCTGGCCGGTATCTCGGCAACCCTGGAGGCGGGCGAGATGGTCGCGATTGCCGGGCTGAGCGGTGCGGGCAAGTCGACCTTGCTCCGCGCGCTGGCGGCGGCGGTGGAGCCCGCTGCCGGCACGGTGCGGCTTGACGGAGTGGCGCTGCGCGACTGGGATCGGGGGCAGCTTGCCCGTCACATCGGCTTCCTGCCGCAGAGCCTGGCGTTGCTGCCCGGCACCGTGAAGGACAACATTTCGCGCTTTGCGCGCGCTGCCGGCGGAGATCCCGTAGCGATAGATGCCGCGGTGATGCGCGCGGCCGCGGCGATCGGGGCGCACGAGATGATCGGGCGGCTGCCGCAGGGCTACGATACGGTGATCGGAACGGGCGGAACCCCGCTCTCGGCCGGGCAGATGCAGCGGATCGCGATCGCCCGCGCGCTGTTCGGCGATCCGCGCATCCTGATCCTGGACGAGCCGAACGCGCACCTCGATTCCGGCGCTCACGCCGCCTTGGTGCAGGCGCTCTCGGCGTTGCGTGAAGAGGGGCGGACGATCGTGATAGCGGCGCACGGCGCGGACCTGATCCGGATGGCGGACAAGTTGCTCGTTCTGGCTGACGGGCGACTGGTCCGCTTCGGAGACGGTCCGGGCGCCGCGCGCGCGAACGCCGGCGACGACGGGCTGGTCGTCGCCCAACCCGGCGCGCGGAGGGCGGCATGAGCGCGGTGTTCACCGTGGACGCAGCGGGCACAGTCACCGGCGC
>NZ_JAQGLK010000123.1 GCF_028292925.1 Sphingomonas bacterium | reverse complement strand
CCGCGCGCGATGCTCTTGGTCATCGCCACCATCCCCGCCTTCGATGCGGCATAATGCCAGTGCGCCGGGCTGTCGCCGCGATAGGCGGCGCGGCTGGCGACGTTGACGATACGCCCGCCACCGCCCCGCGCCTGGAAATGGCGCACCGCCAGCCGGCACAGTTCGGCAGAGGCGGTCAGGTTGATCCGCATGGTCCGCTCCCAGGCCTCTGTCCACGCGGCATCGGGCAGGTCGATCGGCGCCGCCTCGAAGATGCCGGCATTGTTGACGAGCACGTCGATCCGCCCGTCCAGGCGATCCAGAGCAGCCTGCCACAGCGTGGCGGCGGCACCCGGCAGCGCGAGATCGGCAGCGATCGTCGCCGCGTCTCCGCCCTTGCTGGCATGGCCAATGAAGCGGGTGGCGGGGGACGTCAGCCGCGAAGCGACGGCGCGGCCGATGCCGCGGCTGGTGCCGGTGGCGAGGATATGTACGGTCATGCCCGCGCGCTTAGCCGCGCTCCTCCCCCACCTGCAAGCGCGTCGCGGGTTGGCGGGGAGGGGCGGTCGCGGGTTGCATGGCGGCGCTGAACGGCTAAAGACGCGGCACTGGCCGGTTACCCAGGGGATATTGATGGCAAGCGCACGGAAGCGGCCGCTTTCACCGCATCTGACGATCTGGAAATGGGGGCCGCACATGCTGGTCTCCATCCTTCACCGCGCGACCGGTGTAACGCTCGCGATCGGCGGGACGGTGCTGTTCGTCGGCTGGCTGGTGTCCGCGGCAAGCGGGCCGGACGCCTATGCGCGGTTCGTCGATCTGGTGACCTACGATGCGCCGATGCCGCCCCCGGCCGTGCCCGGCGCACCGCCGATGGCGCCGGCACATGGCGGCCTTACCTGGTTCTGGACGCTGATCCTGTTCGGGCTCAGCTGGGCGTTCTTCCAGCACATGGCTTCCGGCATCCGGCACCTCGTGCTGGATACCGGCGCGGGCTACGAGCTGCGGATGAACAAGAAGTGGGCGCTGGCCACGATGGCCGGATCGGCGGCGGCGACGCTGCTGATGTGGGCCTACATCCTGATGGGGCGTGGATAGATGGGCACGGGCACCAACATCGGCCGTGTCCGCGGTCTCGGTTCCGCCAAGTCGGGAACGCATCACTGGTGGATGCAGCGGCTTACCGCCGGCGGTAACATCCTGCTGCTGCTGTGGTTCGTCTTCTCGCTGCTGAAGCTTCCTGCCCTTGATTACGGCAACGTGGTCGAATGGATTGCATCGCCCCTCGTTGCGGTCCCGCTGCTGCTGCTGGTGTGCAACACCTTCTGGCACTTCCGGCTGGGGCTTCAGATAGTGATCGAGGATTACCAGCACGAATATAGCCGCGTCGTCGCGCTGGTGCTGCTCAACTTCTACACGGTCGGCGCCGCGGCGCTGGCCATCTTCGCGATCCTCAAGATCGCCTTCCGGGGAGTCGTGGCCTGATGGCCGAGGCATACAAGATCGTCGACCACGTCTATGATGCCGTTGTCGTCGGTGCGGGCGGTTCCGGGCTGCGGGCCACCATGGGCATCGCCGAGGCGGGCCTGAAGACGGCGTGCATCACCAAGGTGTTCCCGACGCGAAGCCACACCGTGGCCGCGCAGGGCGGCATCGCTGCCTCGCTCGGCAACATGGGGCCGGATCACTGGACCTGGCACATGTTCGATACCGTCAAGGGATCGGACTGGCTGGGCGATCAGGACGCGATCGAATATCTCGTCCGCGAGGCGCCGGCGGCGGTGTACGAGCTGGAACATGCCGGCGTGCCGTTCAGCCGCACCAACGAGGGCAAGATCTACCAGCGCCCGTTCGGCGGCATGATGCAGAATATGGGTGAGGGCCCGGCCGCGCAGCGCACCTGCGCGGCGGCGGATCGCACCGGCCATGCCATGCTCCACGCGCTCTACCAGCAGAGCCTGAAGTACGACGCCGACTTCTTCGTCGAATATTTCGCGCTCGACCTCATCATGGAGGGCGGCGAGTGCAAGGGCGTGATCGCGCTCTGCATGGAAGACGGTACGCTCCATCGTTTCCGCAGCCACGCCACCGTGCTGGCGACGGGCGGCTACGGGCGCTGCTATTTCTCCGCCACGTCCGCACACACCTGCACCGGCGACGGCAACGGCATGGTGCTCCGCGCCGGGCTGCCCCTCCAGGACATGGAGTTCGTGCAGTTCCACCCGACCGGCATCTACGGCGCGGGCGTGCTCATCACGGAGGGTGCGCGCGGCGAGGGCGGCTACCTCACCAACTCCGAGGGCGAGCGCTTCATGGAGCGATACGCCCCGTCCGCGAAGGACCTCGCCAGCCGCGACGTGGTGTCGCGTTCGATGGCGATGGAGATCCGCGAGGGCCGCGGCGTCGGCAAGGACAAGGACCACATCTACCTTCACCTCGATCATATCGATCCCAAGGTGCTGGCCGAACGGTTGCCCGGTATCACCGAGACCGGCAAGATCTTCGCCGGCGTCGATCTGACGCGGCAGCCTCTGCCGGTGGTGCCGACCGTCCACTACAATATGGGCGGCATCCCGACCAACTATCATGGCGAGGTCGTCACGCTGAAGGATGGCGATCCGGATAGCGTCGTCCCCGGTCTGTTCGCGGTGGGCGAGGCGGCTTGCGTCTCGGTGCACGGCGCCAACCGGCTGGGATCGAACAGCCTGATCGATCTGGTCGTGTTCGGCCGTGCCACCGGCCACCGCATCGCCGAACTGGTGAAGCCGAACACCAAGCACGGAACGGTTGCCAAGTCCGAGGACGATCGCGCGCTCGGCCGGCTCGATCGGTTCCGCAACGCGAACGGCGGCACGCCCACCGCGACGTTGCGCGCGCAGATGCAGCGCACGATGCAGTCCGACTGCGCCGTGTTCCGCACGACGGCGACGCTGCGCGAGGGGATGGGCAAGATCGACGAAGTCCATGCAGGGCTGGCGGACATCAAGGTCAGCGACCGATCCATGATCTGGAACACAGATCTGGTCGAAACGCTCGAGCTGGACAACATGCTGCCGCAGGCGGTGGTGACGATGCATTCGGCTGCCAACCGCCACGAAAGCCGCGGCGCGCACATGCACGAGGACTTCCCCGATCGGCACGATGACGAGTGGATGAAGCACACCATCTCGTGGTTCAATCAGGGCGCGGTGACGATCGATTATCGTCCGGTCCACACTTACACGCTGACCGACGACATCGCCTACATCAAGCCGAAGAAGCGGGTCTATTGAGCGGGATCGCGGGTACATCATGATGTGGTTCGCGCAGCTGGCGAAGTTGGCGGGGCCGGAGCTCCTGAGGCTGGCGAGCGACGAGGATCACCGCGCCCAGCGGATCGCGGCTGCCACGCGCGCGATGAGCATGGCCGGATCGGTCCGGGGCATGCTGAAGCGGCCGTCTTCCACCGCGTCCGCGCTGGCCGCGCCCGAGCCGGCGGTGCCCGATGCGCAGGCGGTAATGCTGGAGATGCTGGCGGCGATGCCGAGCCGCGAGGATCTGGCCAAGGCGCTGCTTGCGGTGCAGGCGGATGCGGATCGCAAGCTTCGGGTGTGCATCGCGATCGCCGCGGCCAGCCTGCTGACCAGCCTGGTCATATTGGCGACGTTGCTCGCCCGGTAGTTCCGAACGGCTGGCCAGTACCGGCGTGGAGGGAAACCGTGCCTGCGGCGGTGCTGCCCGAGCCCCTGGCTTCCGCCGGCCGCTGCGCTGCGGCAATAAGCTCTTTCTCCGCACGGCCGCTTTCGCTATCCGGGCCGCTCGCCCCACAGGACACGCTTCATGGCCGATTTCTTTCCCGACGCGAAATCCAAGATCAAGAAGGACGGCAAGGTCCACAAGGCCGCGCCCGATGCCACCAACGTGCGCACGTTCAAGGTCTATCGCTACGATCCGGATAGCGAAGCCAATCCGCACTTCGACAAGTTCGAGGTCGATCTCGATACGTGCGGGCCGATGGTGCTCGATGCGCTGATCAAGATGAAGTCGGAGCAGGATCCCTCGCTCACCTTCCGCCGCTCCTGTCGGGAGGGGATTTGCGGCTCGTGCTCGATGAACATCGACGGCCGCAACGGGCTGGCCTGCACGACCGCGATCGAGGATCACAAGGGCGACATCCAGATCACGCCTCTGCCGCATATGGACGTGATCAAGGATCTCGTCCCCGATTTCACCCATTTCTATGCGCAATATGCCTCGATCCAGCCGTGGTTGCAGACGGTGACGCCGCCGCCTTCGGGCAAGGAGCGGCTCCAGTCGCCGGAGGATCGCGCCAAGCTCGACGGGCTGTACGAATGCATCCTGTGCGCCTGCTGCTCGACGTCGTGCCCCAGCTACTGGTGGAACAGCGACAAGTTCCTCGGGCCGGCGATCCTGCTCCAGGCCTATCGCTGGCTGGCCGACAGCCGTGACGAGATGACCGGCGAGCGGCTCGACGAGCTGGAGGATCCGTTCCGCCTGTATCGCTGCCACACGATCATGAACTGCGCCAACGTCTGCCCCAAGGGGCTGAATCCGGCACGGGCGATCGCCGAGGTCAAGAAGATGGTGGTCGAACGGCAGATCTGATCTGCCGCGACTCCCCGATATCCCGACATGACGACTCCGCTTGCCCGCTACGAGGCGCTCCTTGCCGCGGGCGAGCTTCGCGCCGATCCCGATCAGCGCGCCACGGTCGCGCGGCTCGATGCGCTTGCGCGGGAGCTGTCGAGCATGCCGGCCGAGGGCGGCCTGTTCGCGCGGCTGCTGCGGCGCGCGCCGGCACCGCCGCGCGGCATCTATATGTGGGGCGGGGTCGGCCGCGGCAAATCGATGCTGATGGATCTGTTCTTCCACTGCGTCGATATCGCCGCCAAGCGCCGCGTCCACTTCCATGAGTTCATGCTGGAGGTCCACCACCGGCTCCGCGCCGAGCGGGAGAAGGAAAAGGGCGATCCGATAGCCGCGGTGGCGGCGGACCTTGCCAGCGGATTGCGGCTGCTCGCCTTCGACGAGATGGTGGTGAACAATTCCGCCGACGCGATGATCCTCAGCCGGCTGTTCACCGCGCTCGTCGATGCCGGGGTGACGGTGGTCACCACCTCCAACCGTCCGCCGGCGGATCTCTACAAGGACGGGCTCAACCGGGAGCATTTCCTGCCCTTCATCGCCTTGATCGAGCAGCGGCTGGACGTGCTGCCGCTGAACGGGCCGACCGACTACCGGCTGGCGCGGCTGGGCGGCTTCCCGACCTGGTACGTGCCGAACGGTGCAGCGACGACCAAGGCGCTCAGCGCCGCCTTCTTCCGGCTGACGGACTATCCGCCCGAGGATCGCGAGAACGTTCCCTCGGAGGAGCTTGCCGTTCCCGGCGGGCGGACGCTGCACGTGCCGAAAAGCCTGAAGGGCGTAGCCGTCTTTTCGTTCAAGCGGCTGTGCGGCGAGCCGCGCGGTGCGCCGGACTATATCGCGATCGCGCGGCGATACCACACGGTGATCGTCGTCGGCCTGCCGGTTCTCGGCCCCGAGATGCGGAACGAGGCGGCCCGCTTCAAGACGCTGATCGATGCGCTGTACGAGCATAAGGTGAAGCTGCTGGCCGGCGCCGAGGCGGTGCCCGCGGCGCTCTATCCGGCAGGGGACGGCGCGTTCGAATTCGAGCGGACGGTGTCGCGCCTGATGGAGATGCAGTCCGCCGATTACCTGGCGCAGGGGCACGGCGAGGCCGGCTGAGCCACATGCGCGGCGCGGCGACGCGATTGTGCATGCTGCATCTGCGAAACTTTCCATGTCTGGAGGGACGCGGGCGGTTGCCGTGCCGGAACGATGGGTCTAAGCGGTCCACCGTTCCGGCGGCCGGACCCGAGGCCGCATTCCATCCGCGGTTGCAACGGGAGCAGGCATTGGCTCGTAAGA
>NZ_JAQGLK010000074.1 GCF_028292925.1 Sphingomonas bacterium | reverse complement strand
TGCGCTGCCCGGCAACGCTGCCGGGGCTTGCCGCGCAACTGCTCTGGGTGGAGCCGGGGCGGACGGCGATCGTGCCGGGGGTCTCCCTGGTCGAGCAGGACCGCGCCGACGTGATGCGAGGCGAGGAGGTGCAGGTGTTCGGCGCACTGGCGCTGGATCCGGCGCGGGAACACGGCCTCATCTGCCATCCGGGCACGCACACCAAGTGGATCGGGGTGGAGGGCGGCGCGATCGAACGGTTTCGCACGGTGATGACCGGCGAACTGTTCGCGCTGCTCCGGACGCACAGCATACTGGCCGAACTGATCGCCGGGCCGGTGACCGCCGACGCCGCGTTCCGGCGCGGTGTGGAGCGGGGCTTTGCCGGCGGCGAACTGGGCGCCGAACTGTTCGCGATCCGCGCCGCGGTGCTGCTGGGGGAGGCCAACCGCGGCGATGCGCCCTCCTACGCAAGCGGGCTGCTGATCGGCTGCGATCTGCGCAGCGGGCTTGCGATGGCCAGCCAAGGCGAGGAGATCCTCGTCCTCGGCCGGGGATCGTTGACGGGCCTATATGCTGCCGCGATCGGCCAATGCGGGTATCGGACGCGCGAGATGGATGGTGCGCACGCGTTCGTGGCAGGGATGCGCGCCATTGCGGAGACGATGGCATGACACCGCTTGAACGGTTCACGGAACACCTGGCGGCCTGCCCGCTCGTGGCGATCGTCCGCGGCATCCGGCCGGACGAGGCGGAGGCAGTCGGCGACGCGCTGTTCGATGCGGGGATCCGTATCATCGAGGTGCCGCTCAACTCGCCCGATCCGCTCGACAGCATCGCCCGGCTGGCGGCGCGGTTCGGCGATCGGGCAACGATCGGCGCGGGCACCGTGCTCGACCCGTCGGAGATTGCGCGGATCGCCGATGCGGGCGGCCGGATCATCGTCTCGCCGAACAGCGATACCGCGGTGATCGCCGCGACGGTGGCGGCAGGTTTGGTCGCGGCGCCCGGCTATTTCACGCCGAGCGAGGCTTTCGCTGCCCTCAAGGCGGGGGCGCATGCCCTGAAGCTTTTCCCGGCGGAGGGCGCCACCCCGGCCGTGCTGAAGGCGCACCGCGCCGTGCTGCCCAGGAACGTTCCGGTGCTGATCGTCGGCGGCATCACGCCGGATACCATGCGCGACTATATCGATGCGGGCGCGGATGGTTTCGGCTTGGGCTCCGGCCTCTACAGTCCCGGCCGGCCGGCGGCCGACGTGGCCCAGCGGGCGCGGGCCTATGTCGCCGCGCTGAGCAACGCCTAGACCGGCACCACGTCGAGGCGGGCGTGCAGGGTGCGGCACTCGCCTTGTTCGAGAAGGGCGATCCCCAGATCGGGCCACTCGTCCTGTCGCGCGTTGAGGGCGGCGTTGGCGCTCTGCACGGGCTCGGCCACGAACAGCCCACCTTCCGCCGGGGAGTAAAGCTGGAATCGCGCCGCATCGGGCGAGGACAGGCGTAGCCAGGCGCCTTCCCCCGGCCAGGTGATCGCCGCCGTTCCGCTCCACCCGTCGAAGCCGTTGTCCAGCGCCTGACCGCAGACGTGCCGGGCGCGAAGATCGTACCGCCCCGTCGCCGGCACGTTGTCGACCGGCAGAACCGCCGCGTCGATCGTCCAGGCGCTCTCCACGGAGGTATCGAGCATCGTATCGGCGGTGCAGGGATAATAAGGATGGAAGCCGAGCCCGCACGGCATGCGTTCGGCCGACAGGTTGCGGCACGACAGTTCGAGCGACAGGCCGTCCGGATCGACGGTGATGCGCTGGCTCGCTTCATACGTCCACGGCCAGGCGCCCGCTGCGTGCCGGAACGTGAGCAGCGCGCGATCCTCGCCAGCCTCTGCCACCTCCCACGCGGCCAGCCACCCCTGGCCATGCAGCGGGCTCGGATCCCCGGCCATGTTGGGCGGCAGCACGATCGTCCGCCCGTCGCAGGTGAAGGTGCCGCCGCGGATGCGATTGCTGAACGGGACCAACGGGAAGCAGGCCGTCTCCAGCACGTCGCCGGCGGCGGCGTCGGTTCCGCGGAGCAGCGGCTGGCGCAGTTTCTCCGCGATCCGATCGAACCGGACGATGCTTCCCCCGAGCGCGGGAAGCAGTTGCACCTCGAGCAGGCCCGCCCGCAAGCTGAGCCGCGGGCCGGTCACAGCTTCGCCAGCCGCCCGCCATCGACGGCCAGGGTCGTGCCGGTGATGAACTTCGCATCGTCGCTGGCGAGAAAGGCGACGGCCGCGGCGATATCCTCGGGCTGGCCGACGTCGCGCTTGTCGATCGTCTCGGCCCCGGACTTCACGTTCGGATTCTCCCACAGCATCGGCGTGTCGATCGCGCCGGGAAGGACGGCGTTGGCGCGGATCTTCACGTCGCGCCCCTCGATCGAAGTGGTCCGCGTCAGCGACAGCAGGGCCGCCTTGGCCGCCGCATAGGGGGCCGCGTTGGCGCTGGTTTCGATAGCGTGGACGCTGGCGATGTTCACGATGGCGCCGCCCTTATCGCCGAAATGCAGAAACCCCTGGCGCGTGAAGTAGGCCGCGCCGAGGAGATCGACGCGCAGGACCTTCAGCCAGTCCTCGCCGGTGAACTCGGCCAGGGTCTTGAACGTCATCAGCCCGGCATTGTTGACGATCACGTCGATCCGGCCGAACCGCTCGACGGTGTGGCCGACGGCTGCGGCGACCTGCTCCTCCGATCCGACATCGCAGGCGATGCCGATCGCTTCCCCGCCGGCTTTGGCGACGAGATCGGCGGCGGCGGCCTCGGCAGCTTCGCCCTTGAGATCGGCGATCACCATGCGCGCACCCTCGGCGTGGAGCCGCGCGGCGATTGCCGCGCCGATCCCGCCTGCGGCACCCGTCACGATCGCCACCTTGTTCGCGAAACGCGGGCCCATCATCCGATCTCCTGCTCGCCGGCGGCCGACTCATCCTCGACGATGCGCTGCGCGCGTTCGATCTGCCGCCGCACATGGTGGTCGGCCGCTTCGTCCGGCATCACGATCGGCACCGTCAGGCACAGGCTCTGCGTCGGCAGCACGTCGCGCCATTGCTCGATCAGTTTCTTGTATGCCCTGCCGACGGGCCGGATCTTGCGATCGAGATCGTAGAGGCCCAGCGGATTCACGTTGCCGTTCTTCACCCTGAGGGCAGTGTCCCAATCGACCTGATCGGTCAGCGAATACCAGGTGAAGCCGACCACCGGCACGCCATCGTTGCGGACGCGCAGCAGGTTGGCCCATTCCTTCCAGAGCCAATCCACAGACTCCGTGCCGAGCGGACCCTGGTTCAGGTTAGTCTCGGTGTGCATCACCGGCAGACGGTAGCGGTCGTGATATTGACGGGTAATCTCGCTGTAGCCGAATATTTCGCCCGACGCCCGCGTCATCCCTTCCGAATTCACCCGATGTTCGTTGGTGGCGTAATAATCGTTACCCATGATGCAATGCTGTTTCATGCGATTGCCGAGGAAGAAGTGATATTCCTCCCGCGTCATGCCGTTATCCAAAAGATATTCGTACATTTCGGAATCGACGCGCCGCCCGTAATTCAGGTCGAGAGACAGAAACCGCTGCGAGTTGAATATCTCTGCCGGGCGGATCGCCGCGGGGCTCTCGGCGTGGAAATATTCCGATGACTCGCTCTGTATGAAGATCGCATCTGGCCGAACCTTCAGGATCGCCTGCATCGCCAGCACGTTGGCCTTGACGATATGCTTGAGTGCGGTGACGAACGCGGCATCGCTGCTCAACTGCTCGTTCCACCAGCCATAGCGGGCCGAGAAGGTGGCGCAGATGAACATCTCGTTCACCGGAGTGTAGAGCTGTATCCACGGAAAGCGTTCGGCGAATGTTCGCGCATAGATGCAGAATTGTTCTGGGAAATCAGGGTTCTGGAAATTTCCGATCCAGTCAGGAACGCCGAAGTGGCAGAGATCCACAATTGGAACGATGTTGCGTCGTTTCAGATCGGCAAACGTCAGATCGGAAAACTCCCAGTCGTACTTGCCGGGTGCCAGCCAGGTCTTGTGGATCGGCGGCCCGAACCGAAGATAGCCGATCCCCATTTCGTGAACGAGGGTGAAATCCTCCTCCCACCGTTCGTAATGGCCGCAGCTTTCCATTTCATCGACGCGGGTACGCCCACCGTCGATGGTGGGCACGCTATTCTCGATACCGGTCGCAAACATGAAGGTGGTGATGACGAGTCTCCCGTGCTCCCGCGGCTATAACGCGCCAGCACGATTTGGAGCCCTCCGCCACCGGGCGGGTGCGCCCGGACGCCCTCAGGACGAGGCGGCTATCACTTCGGCGCAGTAGATCCGCGCTACGGCATGACCATCGCAGTCGACGATCTCGATCCGTCCGTTCGGATCGAAATCACATTCGGGGCTGCGCCTTATTCTGTTTCGCAGCCCCATGTTGGCGTGGGCCATCGCCTCCTGCAGACTGGAGAGTTCGAGACGCTCGTCATGCAGGGTGCGTCCGGTGCGATCGCACAAGCGGTGGTGGTAGGTCGGCATGAGAGTATAACGCCCAGGAAAGTAGGTGTTTCCCGATTTTACATAGATCATGACGATTGATGGCCTCGGCCGCTGATTCCCCGGATCCTTACGTCAGCGGCGCAAGGATCTCGTCCAGCCGCGGGCGGACACCCTCCACCCGTTCGAGGTGTGGATAACGCAGGCCGCCATCGTAGCGGATCGTCACCGGGCCAACCTCGCTGCCGCGCTTGATCAGCAACTCGATCGGGCTTCCCTCGCGCCCGTCCCTGATCGCCTGCTTCAGGCTGTCGGCGGAAAAGGTGCGGCCGTTCACGCCCAGCACCGATGCGCCCACCGTCAGCCCCGCCGCAAACGCCGGCCCGTCCCATAGCACGTCGCTGATCTTGCCGGATTTGGCGAGCACCAGACCCAGCGAGAAGGTGTGGTTGATCGTTCCGAAGACGGTTTCCGAACTGGTCAGGAACGACGTCGGCTCGTCCCGATAGACGAGCCGGTAGCCGCCGCGCGCGATACCGCCCAGCGGCGTGCCCCTCCGCTTGGCCTGTAGCTGATCGACGAAGAACCCCTTCCAGTCGAACGGTGCGATCGCGCCCAGCGTGTCGATCACATCGTCGAACACATAGGTGTCGGTCGACCAGTCGCCGTCGTTCCGCCCGAAGAACGCGCTTGCGAAATCGTCAAGCGAGCGTTCGTCGCCGCTCAGCTCGCGGATGCGCGTATCGACATCGAGCCAGATCAGGGCGCCCTCGGAATAATAGTCCTCGCTGCGTTGCCAACTCGTCCAGGGGAGGGCAGCGCGGGCGGCGATGATCGGATCGCGGGTGGTATCCAGGATCGGCCGCCACCTGCTGCCGGGGCGCATATCGTAGGTTGCCGCCGTCTGGGCGAGCGCCTCACGCGTCTGCGCCGCGGTCCACAATCCGGAACGGGCACAGAGCAGCTGGCACCAATATTGGGTCTGGCCCTCATACACCCACATCAGATCGTTGCGGATCGGCTCCTCGAAGCAGGGCGACCAGGAACCGGCGCCGCGGCGATGCTTGCCGTTCCAGCTGTGGACATATTCGTGCGGCACCGTGTCCCGCCGGGCGAAAGTCTTGTCCCAGCCGGTGAAATAGTCGGGGATGCTGACCGCCTCGAACGAACGATGATGTTCGATGCCGGCGCCCGTCAACTCGTCGCTGAGCGCAACGAGCATCTCGAACCGATCGAAGTGCCGGGACCGGAACAGCCGATCGCACTGGCGGACCACCTCGGCATGCGCCTCGATCTGCTCGGGCGCGGCGTCCAGCCATTCCGGCCTGTCGGCGAACAGGTTGAGCCGGACCTGCCCGTCGATTTCGACCTGCCGGGCATAGCGGCCCGCAAACACAGGCGAGTCGACCAGCACGTCCAGCCGCGTGGCCTCGAAGCGGAAGCGGCCATCGTCCGTCCGTTCGGAAGACAGCGCACAGGCCACCGCGAAGCCTTCCGGAACCTTCAGTTCCGCTTCCACCTCGATCTGCCGGGCATAGTGACCTGCGGGATAGAGTAGCACGGTGTTCCATTGCAGGCTGAAGAGGTTGGTTGCCGCAATCACCCGCCCCTGATCGGGCGCGGTCGGAGACAGGAACTGGAAACGCGCCTCGATCTCGGTCACGCCGTCCGGCACCTCCAGCTGGAAGGCGTTCACCGTCACCGGGTGCCGTGTCCAGTCGATCTCCTCGCCCGCCGCGGTGACGACAAGCCCGGCAAACAGTTCGATCGGCGCCTGCGGTGCGTGGTAGCCCGGTAGCCATTTCGGATAGAGCAGGATCAGCGGGCCCGGCCCGGCGACGGGAATCGTCTCCCGCACCTGATAGATCCGCCGGGTCAGATCGGTGGCATCGACCTGAACGTGCAGCCGGCCGCAATAGGGCAGGTCGAGGGGTTCGGGGATCGCCATGGGTTGCGGAAAGGGCTGAGGAAGGTCGTTCATGTGCGTGCAATGTCGCATTGCGCCTGCGCCGTCGCTAACCTGTCGCAACGTGAGCCCCCTCGGCGGCAGCAAGGAAGGCGTGCGCTAGGGGGCTGCTCCGGCGGCCGTGGGGCGCAGCAGCAGCGCATCCAGCGTGACCGGCCGATAGGAGCGCGCGTCGACGCCCACATCGAACTGGCGGGGCACGGGCTTCAATTTGCCATGGCTGTGGCCATGCAGGTTGATCGACCCGCGATGCTGCCCGTTCCAGCTCCTGAACGGATAGTGGCAGAGCACCAGCAGGACACCGCTTCGGGTCAGCTCGGTATAGTCCTGCACGCTGGCCCAGCCGGCCGCTTCGCCGATCGCGGCATCGTCGTTGTTGCCGCGGAGGAGATGCTTGGTGCCGTTCAGCCGGGCCAGCAGCGCGGCGACCTCTGCCGGCCGCCGGGCGACGTCGCCCAGGTGCCACACCTCGTCATCGGGCCCGACAGCCGCATTCCACCCGGCGACGATCGCCGCATCCATTTCTGCCACGCCGGCAAATGGCCGACGGTGGATGTTGATCGTGCGGTGATCGCCGAAGTGGGTGTCGGCGGTAAAGAAGACGGTCACGGCTCCGTCGTCCCGAAGATGTCCGGCGCAGGCCGGGGCGCCGGGCGTGCGCCGCTGGCGATCAGCCGCCAGCCGCCGAGGACGAGCGCCGCGCCGAACGCCAGGAACAGCCAGTCCCACGCCGACTGGCCGGCCCGTTCGTACACGTGGTGCAGGTGCAGCAGGTGATGATCGATCACCCCCTCGACCAGGTTGAACAGCCCCCAGCCGACGAGAAGCGCGCCGCCGAATGCCCGCCCGGAGAGGCGCGCCGCCCCGCCGTTCAGGGCTTTCCAGAGCATTGCGATGCCGATCGCCGTCGCCCCCCAGACGAACGCGTGAAACAGCCCGTCCCACACCATGTTGACCTTCGCGCCGACCAGCGTGTCCGTGGGAATGCGGGCGGAGAGCATGTTGTGGATCTGCAGGATCTGATGGAACAGGATGCCATCGACGAACCCGCCCATGCCGATACCGATCATCGTGCCCGCGGCCGTTACCGACTTGGTGGTCGCCATCGAGGTTCCTTTCAGGGGGAGGCGCGCCGGACCAGCAGGACCGCGCCGATCAGGATCGGGAATGGCAGCAGCAGCGCCCCGGCATGGAGCCAGAAATCCGGGCCGAAAACCGCCGCCCGCACATCCAGCGCCACCCGGCTATAGCACAAGGTGCACGACCATGCCGGCGTGGCGAACCCCGCGGCTGCGATCGCTGAGGCCCAAGCTGCCCTGTTCACCTGGGGCAAGACGAGCCGCGGGCAAACGCGTTCCCGGATTGTCGCGGGCGGGCCGGTCCGCGTTTCTGCACCGGGTCATTCTCCGGGGCGGCCGGGCTCAGCCGATCATGGCCGGGAAGCGCAAGCAGGCCGGCGAAGATCCGGCGGTACGGTTCACGACGGGACCTCACTGCCGCGGGATCGCCCTGGGGGGCAGCGGCGCGGCATAACCGACCACCAGCATCAGCACGCCGACCGCGATGAAGGTGATGATCCGCGCGCCTCCGCCGGCCGCATCAAGGTCGACCAGCAGCAGCTTCAGCACCGTCAGCGCCAGCAGCGCGGCGCCGGCCAGCCACGGCGTCCGCTCGGCACGGCGTTGCCCCAG
>NZ_JAQGLK010000036.1 GCF_028292925.1 Sphingomonas bacterium | reverse complement strand
GGTTCGGCAGGAACCAGCGGCTGCTGGCGCTGGCGCGAGACATCATCGCCACGCAGGAACAGGAAATCGTGACTATGCGGGCATCGATCAGGGACGTCGGCCCATCCGACGCCGACGCAAGCGCGCCGATGGAAATGAGCCACGCGCATCACACCATGTAGCGTGCAGCGCCGCCCTCCCGAAACCTGGCTGGCATAGCGGACTCCGCCAGCTACCTGCCGGGTCGCGGCGTGACCGCAACGAGCACCGTCGCAGACCGGCGCGGGCCCACGCTGACCTGGTCGACAGCTTCGCCGATGCGGGTTGGCGGTCGCGGTTCTTCAACCGGCGGGATCATGCGAAGAAGACGGCGCAGGCACGTGGCGGCGAGGCAGGATCGAAGGGAGCTCGGCCGGACGAACCGCCCCGTTCCAGCTCCTTCGCCGGCGAGCCTGATCCGCCTTCAGCCCACCTCAGCGGTGGCCGCCATGCCCACTGTTCTGATTTCCCGTGCGGCTCGCCGTGTCCGTGCTGTTATCCTGCTTCTTATTGCCTCCGACGTCCTCCTTGCCGTTTTTGTTGAAATCGCCCTTCTTCTTGTGATCGGTCATGCTTGGCTCCTCACTCGAAACTCGCGTTTCCTGCCGGCTCAGGCGGCGGGGTTGGCATCGGGCGACGGCGGGGCGTGGCTGACGGTCGCGCTGTCCGGCTTATCGCCCAACTCCCGCCGATAATCGGCAGCGCCCTTTCCGGGCTCGTCCACCTGTTGATAGTCGGTGCTGTCCGCGGCCCGATCCAGCGTGTCGCTGACGTTGACGGCGCTGCCCTTTGGCTGGTGCTCGGTAGATATGTTGCGGGGTTCGTTCTGCATCGACCCAACTCCTGATTGTCCGATGAGAGAACGCCTGAGCGGTGCGGTGTTTCCTTTTGAAAACCCTTCTTGATCCCGTCCAGGCGCATCCCCCGTGGCGATCGCCCGATCCATCTCGATCCGCCGGACCCTGTGGAGCGCGGGGATCGGTCGCCTCACCTGACCTATGTGCTGGTTGCCCCTGAGAGGGCGTCGTTCTCGGGTCCCGAATGACGGCGCATCTTGTCCATCATCCGCTGGAACAGGATCGGCGTGCGATCGGCGGCGATTGGCACGATCCTCCGCTCCGGCGCCTTCTTCATGATACGATACTGTGCCTCGATCATGATCTTGTCCTCCTGGAAGGCCATGCATGCCACGTCGAGCATCTGCTGCGCGATATCGGCACCGCCGAAGCGCGTACCCGGCCCCCAGGAGAAGAAGTAGCGGCTCTGCTCGGTGGTGATCGGGGTCACCGCCTGGAGGGTGAAGTTGTCGAACAACGCGTCCTCGATCTTCGGTTCGCCGTGCTCCAGCCGCTCCGCAGTACCCGGCGGGTGGAGTGCGGTGTACATCAGGAAGACGCCGGGAACGATGAACTCGTACGTCGCCCACATGTCGACCGAACTGTAGCCGCGGAGCGACGGAAGGGGTGGGATCGGCGGAGTATCGAGCACCCAGCGGTCCACGCGAACGCCGCGATCGATCTTCGTCGTGGCCGGCTGCTTGTTCGTCCAGCCGGATGTCGCGCCGAACGAGTTGGCATGCACGTAGGACAGGTGTGACAGATCGAGGAGATTGTCGTTGATGAGGTTCGCCGGAGCATCATAATCGAGATGCCCGGTCAGCAAGGTCCAGCGATCCTCGTCGAAGCCGATCGACTGCGGGATCATGGCAGGATCGGCGGCCGCCGGCTCGCCCATCCAGATCCAGGCCCAGCCACCATGCTCGACGAGCGGGTAGGTGCTCACGCAGGCAGCCGGCGGAACGATGTCCTGCCCGGGCACCTCCACACACTTTCCGTCCGTTCCGAACAGCATGCCGTGATAGAGGCAGCGGAGCTGATCGCCCTCCACCCGGCCCAGCGAGAGCGGGGCGTGGCGATGGGCGCAGCGATCCTCGAAGGCCCGCAACTGGCCGTTCGATCCTCTGTAGAAGACGATTGCTTCACCAAGGAACTCGCGGCCGAACGGTCCGGGCCCGGCAAATTCTGATGACCACCCGGCAACATACCAGCAGTTCCGGACGAAGTCGTCCTGCGACGTAAACATGACTTCCACTCCATATTCGGTTGCGGGCCGGCCGCGCCGTGATGAGGTCTCCAGCGGAGCTGCCGTCATGAGAGCTCCGCTGGAGATGCTGTGCTTAGAAACGGAAGCCGATCCGCGCGTACCATTCCGCAGGCCGGTTGAAGTTGCCGAAGATCACGCCCGCACCGCTGATCTGGGCACCGCCGGACTGGAGCCGGCGCTGATCGAGGATGTTGGTTCCACCCAGCGACAGATCCCAGCCACCCTCGTCGCTGCGATAGGTCACGCTCACGTTGAGGATGTCGGACTTGGGGCGGCGGATCAGGTAGGTACGCTCGGTGTCGTTCCAGACCGACGAGACGCGCGTATAGTCGGCCAGCAGGACCAGAGATCCAAGATCCCCGAGATCGACCTCGTAACGCGGCGAGACGTTCACCTTGACCTTAGGCGTCTTCGGCAGGACCCCGCCGACGGCGACACCGGCCTGATACACGGTCGGCGTGACGAGCGCACTCGGCTCCACCCGCGTGAAATAGGCGTCGGTGTATCCCAGCGAGGTGTTGACCAAGAAGGCTGAACTGATCCGAGCTATGGCCTCGATCTCGAAGCCCTTGATGCGCGCGTCGCCGGCATTCTGGATGGTCGGGGAGACACCCTGCTGAAAGTTCAGCTGGATGTTCGTATAGTCGGTCGTGAAGGCAGCAGCGTTCAGCTGAAGCCGCCGATCGAACAACATCGATTTGACGCCGATCTCCCACGTCGTCGCTTTCTCCGGGCCGAAGTCCGGAGCCTCGGGCAGAGGGTTTGAGAGACGGGTGGTCCAGCCGCCGGTCTTGTAGCCTTTCGACCATGATCCGTAGACCATGACGTCGTCCGTCGGGTGCAACTGCACGCCGATCTTGGGCGAGAAGTTGTTGAACTTCTTACGCTGGTCCTCATCTATGAAGTATCTCAAGGGCTGATCGGAATTGGGGAAGCCCAGCGCGGTCGTGCAGGGTTCTCCGTAAACCGGGCAGTTGAAAAGCTTGTAGTTGAATCCGTTGAGATCGGCTTGTCCGCCGTTGAAGAGCTTGTCCTCATTGGTGTAGCGCGCACCCACGGTAAGCCCGATTAGTTCCGAAACCCGGTAGTCGGCTTGCCCGAAGAATGCGTAGTTCTTCGTCTTGAGAACGTTGGGTCCGTAGATCTGCAGCAGCCCCTGGTCGAAGCTCACGAAGTCGTTGAGCTGGTTGGATTCCTTGAAGTAGTATCCACCAATCACATAGTTCAGCTTGTCCGACAGGGCCGATCCGATCAGCTGCACTTCCTGGCTGAGCTGCCACTGCTTGAGGGAGAATGCGAGCTCGAAGATACGGATCGGTGCGTTGTCCGAATCCAGGCCCGTGCCCCAGTTCAGGTTGCGATAGCCAGTGATGGACTTCAGCGTCAGGTCGTCGCTTAGATCATATTCGATGATCCCGCCCAGGCCCCAGTTCCGCATCTTGGAATAGCTGTTTCCGGTGGCGAAGGACTTGTCCGGATCGGTGCTCACCCAGCGATTGTCGACGGGCAGGCGATTATTGTTGGGATTGCCGTCGGCGTTGGCGCTGGCCAGGCCGCCGATATTCGTATCGGGGTTGAGCGGCGTCCCGCGGGAGCCGCAGAGCGCCGCGGCGTTGCGGGCCGCGATCTGGGCCGTCGTGGAATTGATGCAGAAATTGTAGAGGCCGGCGAAGTTGAAGCCGTTCGGCGCGAGACCGGAGGCCCCGTCATAAAGCGCCGTCGCTCCGAGGCCCGGGATCACCAGCGCGCGGTCCGCGGTCGGCGCGAACACGCCGGGTATGTCCGGCGTCACTGCGAGCACGCTGGTCGGCGTCGCGGACTGGTTCTGGCGCATATAGTCGCCGCTCAGCGTGATCGACAGGCGGTCCGCTTCGTAGCGCAGCTTGCCGCGCAGCATCCATTCGTTGATGCTGCCCTCACGGCTCGATGTCTCATAATCGTTCGAGCGGAACGAGCGGTCGTCATCGTTCACGAAGCTGCCGACGCCGGGATAGGGGATGCGCTTCTGGAAGCCGTCCCGATGCCGCGAGGAGAAGGTGAGGCTTGCGCCGAGACCGTTGGCCAGCGGACCTTCGATCATCCCTTTTACGTCGAGCCGGTTGAAGCGGCCGGCCGTGATGCTGCCGTGGGCGGCAAAGCGTTCGCCCGGAGCGCGCGTCACGATCGAGATTGCGCCGCCGATCGTGTTGCGACCGAACAGCGTTCCCTGCGGGCCCTTCAGCACCTCGACGCGTTCGACGTCCGGCAGGTCGAGATTGGCGCCCACGGTGCGCGCCAGATAGATGCCGTCGAGATAGACGCCGACCCCCGGGTCGAGATTGGCGGCGAAGTCGTTCTGACCGATGCCGCGGATGTAGGCCGCGAGCACAGAGGACGAGCCGGAAAAGGGCGTCGTCGCATCCAGGGTCACGTTCGGCGCGATGTTCGACAAGGAGGACACGTCCCCGACAGCCCGTTCCTCGAGCGCCTTTGCTCCGAACGCCGTGATCGCGATCGGCACGTCCTGAACATTCTCCGCGCGCTTCTGGGCGGTGACAATGATCTCTTCGATGCCCTCCGCCGGCTGGGCAGCCACCGTGCCGCCTGTTTCCTGCGCAAGCGCCGACGTGGATAAAAAGGCTGTCGCCGCAATCAAGCTCGCCGACGTCAGAAACTGTACCCTCATTTACCTCTCCCTTTGTGCGTTTGTGTTGTTTTTGTTCGTTCGGTGCCGTGTCTCGATCGGCTCAGGCAAACGCCGCTGCGATCTTCCCCTGCAGAGTGGCAAGCCCGCTATTCCCCAGCATGGATGGCGCGATCCGGCTGAATTCGACGCTTTCGGACGCCAGCCCATGCCCGGCCTCGGCCATCTCCGTGACCAGAGCGCGCCCGCTCGCCTCAAGCGCCTGCACGCTATCGGCACGTCGCCGGTCGTAGGGCAGATGCACCGTCAGCATCAGCGAGCGCCCCAGCGCGGTGAAGTCGACCAGCATCGGAATGCGGCGCGCGCTCAGCACCCGGCCGGCGGCGTCGGCCAGTGTGTGTGCGGCCTCGCCTTCGATCGCGCCCACAAAGGTCAGGCTGGCCTCGTCTCCCCGGACGCGGGCCGGCTGGGGCAGGACCTGACCGGCCATCAGGGCCTTGTGCTCGCGCCACAGCGGATCGTTGCCGAGTTGCTCGTCCCCGAACAGGCGAGCCGCCTTGATCCCGCCGAAGCCGGACGCGATGGCCTGCATCGTCATCTCCACGACAGCCGGAATGCCGTAGAGCGCGCCGTACAAGCGCCACTTGGCGCCGCGCCTGGCCTCGGGTGCGCGCGAAGCGTCGAAATCACGATGGGTGATGGCGACTGCCCCCGGCAGGGCGTTGGTGATCTTCAGCGGCCGGATCAGTTCCAGCGCCGCAGCCAGGGCGGCGTCATCCTCCAGGTCGATTGCGAACGGGCGGAAGGCAGGCACCGTCCCCATCAGCCAGATGCCCATCTGCGTCGGCACCATCAGGTCGGATTGGACGGCGAGCCCGTCCGAGAAGGGGCCGAGCGCATATTTGTAGAGCTGCCACGTACGGTTATCCGCCATGGCCCCCATCCCGGTGCGCAGCCGATCGCCGTCCGGAAGGACATATTCGCCGCCGCACTGCACCAGGGTGTGCTCGCAATAGGGCGTGTAGCCGAACCCCTTGTCGAACACGCTGGCGGTGACCGACACGGCCGAATCGCGCCCGCTGTCGACCAGCAGCGGCAACTTCTGCTCGGCGATGTGCCTGGCGAGCCCTGCGAAGCTCACGCCCGGCTCCACGCGGGCATAACCATGATCGGCATTGATCTCGAGAACCCGGTTCATTCGGCTGAGATCGACGATCAGGGTCCTGCCGTCCCCACGCAGGCGGGCGCCAACATTGGATTCGTTGTAAAGCCGCAGAATCCCGAGCTTCTGCTCGCGTGCCTGCTTGACGGCGCGCGCCAGTTCCTCGGCGGAGCCGGGGCGCACGAGCGCGACATATTCGGGCTGCGCGCCGATGATCAACGGGGCGCGTGCCACCGCCGCCTGGAACGGGGCGCTGCCATACGGATGATATTCGCCCGCTTGCGTGATCGCGATCGAGCCGCCGGGTGCGCTATTGCTCATTTCTTCACCACGAATTGTGCGAGCCGATCGAGTTCCTCGTCCGAGATCTCGGTGACGCGGAACGGCGGCATCATCTGGAAGCCGTTGCGAACGGCGAACTTCACGGTTTCGGCATCAAGGTTCGGAAACCGCAGCAGCACAGACGATTCCGCGCCGAAATCGCCCTCCATGCGCAGCGTGCCGGGGTGCCCCGGCCCCGGATCGTGGCAATCGGCACACCATTGGGCATAGATGTCCTTGCCGCTCTTCGGCCCCGGCGCCGCGGCCATTGCCGTCGGCTCGGACGCGAGCTCCTTGGCGCAGGCCCCCATGGTGAGTGCGACAACGGCCATCAGGCCGCTCATCATCATCGAGCGCGCGTTCATGCCGCCTTCTCCGGCCAGATGCCGCTTTTGCCTGGCGCGAGGATCCCGGATGGATCGATGGCCGCCTTCAGCCGCGCGTTGAAGCGGGCCAGGGCGCCATCGTTCCAACTGTAGGTGCCCGCGACTTTGTCCATGAAGTCGAGGTGGGTACGATAGACGCCGAACTGCTCAGCCGCCGCCTCGTCGATCAACCGACCGACGAGGTCATGGAGTTTCTTCTTGGCGATATCGTCGCTGAGATCGAATGCCGGCATGAAGATGTGGTGCATGTCGCGCCAGCCGACGATGAACTCGCCGAAATAATCGAACCCGGCCTGATTGGTCAGCTCGCGAATTCGGCGATATTGCTTGAATGCCAGCTTCCCATCGACCGGCACTACCGGCCCGAAGCCAACGTGGCCGGCATTGGGAATCCACGCGACGGTGCCGAACTCGGTCATGTTCGGGACGCCGCGCATCAGCTTGGCCCGATACTCGAACGACGGACGGCCCTTCTTGTCCTCGGCCGTGTAGAATTTAGCGCCCTTGATCGATCCCAGCGCGTCACGAATGACCGGCCAGGTGGCATCCATCACAGCCGGAGGGCCGTAGAGAGCACCGTAGAAATTCCACTCGCCGATGCCGAGATCGTCCTTGATCTTCTGGCGCGCGCTGGCGGGGGTCGGCCCTTCGCCCGTGAAATACTGATCCTTGCGCACCTCGACCGCGGCCTCCCACAGCAATTCGGTGCTGGTGGCGGCGTTCGGGATGATCTGGGCCAGCTTGAGCGGCCGGATCGCCTCGGTCAGCGGCTCGATCGCCTCCTCATCCGGGAAGGTGACCATGTAGGGGCGATAGCCCGGCGGCTCCGGCATCAGCTGCACGCCCAGCCGCGTCACCACACCGAAATTGGATTGGGTGAACAGTCCGTCGACCCACGCACCGTGGCCGTAGCGATAATTATACTGGCCTTGCTGCCCCCTCTGCCCGGCCATCCCGGTCTCCACGACGGTGCCGTCGGACAGGACCACCTGCATCCCGCACTGCTGCTGCAGGAAATGTTCGCCCATCGGCGTATAGCCGACGCCGCGGTCGAGCAGATTGCCGACCACGCCGCCCCAGGCCGGAGCCGCGCAGTCGATCCAGAGCTTGGATCCCGTCCGCTGCAGATGGGCGTAGAGATCTTTGTAGGATACGCCCGGCTCCACCACGGCGTAAGCGTGCTTCTCGTTGACTTCGATGATGCGGTTCATCCGCTTCAGATCGAGCACCAGTGTTCCGGGCATGCGCGGAGCGGCGCCGCCGTAGCCGAGATTGCGCCCGGTCGAGATCGTCCAGACCGGGACGCGATAGTCCCGCGCCACCTTGAGCAGGCGCTGGATCTCTTCGACATTCCTCGGTGCCACCGCGCCGGATGCGGCATGCTCCTCGGGTGGGCTCAGCGCGAAATGGTCCCGGTATCCGGTCATTTGCGGCTCATCGGAAAAAACGTAGGCCCTGCCGACGATGGTGCGCATCGCGTTGAGTGCGTCGCCAAAGTCTTTCGCGCTCACCGCCGGTGGCAGGAGCATCTCACTGCCCGGCGCGGCGCTCCATGCGCCGCGGGAACAGGTCAGTGCGGCAGCCGCCGAGGATGCCCACACGAAGTCGCGCCGCGTCAGCATGACGCGCCTGCTCCGCCACGGCGGCTCGGCAGGCCCGCGCCGCGCGCCGCATTGCCCGGGTCATCGAGTGCGATGTCGCGCGTCCGCAACGGTGCCGTCGAAGCCATCATTCTTCCCCCTCCTGCGCCACCGCTCAGCAGCGGCAGCTCGTTGGGAAAGGAATAAGCAGGATCTATGCCACCCCTGAATCATGCCGTAACCGGCCGATTGCCCCCGCGCTCACCGCGACGTTTGCACGAAAGTCTGCACCCTGCCTCGGCTAGGATGCACAATTCTGTTCATCGGCAGCGGCCTGGTTCCTCAGGCGATAGCTCAGCTGCATCCGCGTCATCCCGAGCAGCCGGGCTGCGGCGGAGACATTGCCACGGCTGCGGTGCATCGCAGCCTGGATCATCGCGCTCATCATGTCGTCGGTCTTCAACCCGCGATCGAGAAGCTCGCCGCCGATGTCGCCTGCCGCGCCGGCACCCGCCGATCGCACCCGGCTCAGCATATATTCGTGGAACGGGCTGTCCGTCGCCTCCTCCCCTGAACGGTAGGTCTCGGTAAGGATGTGGTGCAGCTCGATCGGGGATCCCCGCTCGGCGAGGATTACTCCGCGCTCCACCATGTTCTCGAGTTCGCGGACGTTCCCCGGCCAGTCGTATCGGATGAAATAGTCGAGGGCATTCGCGCTGAGATGCGTGCTTTCGCGACAATGGCGCTCCGCATACTTTCGCACGAAGTGGTTGATGAGCAGCGGGATATCCGCCCTCCTCTCTCGCAACGGCGGGATCCGCACCGGGAAAACATTGAGGCGGTGGAACAGATCCTCGCGGAACGTGCCCTCACGAATGCCCTTGCGCAGGTCCGCATTCGTAGCGGCGACGATGCGTGCATCGACTGCGATGGTACGCGAGCCGCCCACGCGTTCGCACTCGCCTTCCTGCAGCACGCGAAGCAGCTTGCCCTGGGCCGCCAGGCTCAGTGTGCCGATCTCGTCGAGGAACAGCGTGCCGCCGTTCGCGCGCTCGAAACGGCCTTCGCGTGAAGCGACTGCGCCCGTGAATGCGCCCTTTTCCACACCGAAAAGCTCTGATTCGACCAGGCCTTCGGGGATCGCGGCGCAGTTGACGCTAATTAGCGGCTTGGCAGCCCGTGAGCTGCGCTTGTGCAGCTCCCGCGCGAAAACCTCCTTGCCAACTCCGCTCTCCCCCAGGAAAAGCACGGGCGCATTGGTTTCGGCTACCTTATCGATCAAGTGCAGCACGAAGTTGAAGCCGGCGGACGCGCCGACGATCTGACGAGAGCCGATCTTCAGATCGTCGGGCGGGGCATCGCCGGGCGAATTCGGCCGGCGCAGGTAGTTCTCGGCGCGCAGGTAGCGCAGCTCAACGTCAGGGTCGTCCCATTCCTCGGAAGGCTTGCCGACCACGAAGCAGCGGCTGTGCCCCATCGCCACGCACTCGATCTCGCGGAATATGAACGGGCGGCCAAGCAGCGTGCTGGCATAGCTCGATGCATAACCGACGTTCTGCCATCCAGCAGGTTGAAAGTCGATGCCGAGATGCTGGACGTGGCCCTCGCATTCGGCTGACCGAAGCCAGTAATATTCTACGTACAGCCGGCCTTCTTCTGGATTATATTCGAATGTCTTGCGATCGACCTTGACCATCCCCTTGAGCTCATGAAGCTGGGGGCCGGCGGTGAAGAGATCGAAAAGCGATGCTTGAGGGCGGATACGCCGCGCCATCTCCAGCTCGATCATGCCCTGTTCGTAGCCGATCCGGCCGAGAATCGCGCGGGCCTGCTCCCGGCCGACTGCGTTCACAAGCTCCCGGCGGATGGCGCCAAGCGTATGACTTTCCGTCAGGATGTGGCGCCTGCCATCGAGCCAGATCTCGGCCTGTTCGTGGCTGAACCTCAGCGACTTGAGCAGATCCTCGTGCGTTGGTTGACTGAGGGTTGCGGTCATCGCCCTTCTCCGGAAACGAGGTCGCAGGCGCGTGCCTGACGTACTTGGTTCGGGTGGGCTCGGCGCGGATCTGCGCCCGTCGAGCCCGTTCCTCGCGATACTCTGGCAGACTGGCTGTCCGGAGCAAGGTAATCAACTCGTCGCCGCGGTGGGCCAGTGCCGGTGCCCCGCTCACCGGGGAAGCGAGATCGGGGCCCTTTCGCACGTCACGCGGCACAGCCGTCATCGCGGGTGCGCCCACGATCCCGCCGGCTCTCCCGCACGAGCGGTGCATGGCGGTCGACCAGCGTCGCGCTCGCCTCGTTCAGCCCGACGACCTCGACCGAGATGTCATGACGGCGCATCTTCGCGACGACGTCGTCCAGCGCCCCCACCGCGGTTATGTCCCACAGATGGGCGTGCGTCAGGTCGATGCGCACCCGGCGTGCCGTGTCCCGCAGATCGAAGCGATCGGCGAAGATATCGGCGCTGGCGAAGAAGATCTGGCCCGATACCAGGTACAGGCGGGTGTCGCTCACGGCGTCGTACTCGACGCGGACATCCATCAGCCGGGTGACTTTGAACGCGAAGAACACTCCGCTCAGAAGCACGCCCACCGCAACCCCGGCCGACAGGTCGTGGGTCGCCACGGTAACCACCACCGTCGCCAGCATCACGACGCCCGAGACCTTGGGATGCCGGCCGAGATCGCGCAGCGAGCCCCAGGAAAAGGTGCTGATCGAGACCATGATCATGATCGCGACCAGGGCCGCCACCGGCACCTGCGCAATCCAGGGGCGCAGCGGCACCATGACGACCAGAAGGAACACTCCGGCGACGAGCGTCGAAAGCCGCCCCCTGCCGCCATATCGCACGTTGCCCACGGTCTGCCCGATCATACCGCAACCGGCGATGCCCCCGAACATCCCGGCCGCAACGTTGGCGAGGCCGAGCCCGGTGCATTCCCGTGCCTTGGAGCTGGTGGTCTCGGTCAGGTCGTCGACCACGCTCGCAGTCATCATCGACTCCAGCAGCCCCACGGCCGCCATTGCCAGCGCATAGGGCGCGACGATCCGCAGCGTCTCCCAGGCGATCGGTATGTGCGGGATTGCGAATGACGGCAGCGCATCCGGCAACCGGCCGAGGTCGGCCACGACGTGCAGCGGCATCGGAATGGCGGCGCTGATCGCGGTCAGCACGACGATGCAGATCAGGGGGGACGGGATCGCGGACGTCAGCCTCGGCAGCAGGTAGATGATCGCGAGGCCGAGCGCGATCATCGCGTAGGTGTGCCAGGTGACGCCCAGCATCTGGGGCACCTGCGCGGAGAAGATCAGGATCGCCAGCGCATTGACGAAGCCGGTGCGCACCGATCGCGACACGAACCGCATCAGCACGTCCAGCTTCAACAGCCCGAACACGATCTGCATCGTGCCGGCAAGCAAAGTCGCCGCAAGCAGATATTGCAGCCCGTGGCTATGCACCAGCGCGGCGGCGACCAGCGCCACCGAGCCTGCCGCCCCGGAGATCATGGCGGGGCGCCCCCCCGCTACCGCGATGACGATCCCGATGATGAACGAGGCGAACAGGCCGACTTCCGGATCGATGCCCGCGACGAACGAAAAGGCGATCACTTCGGGGATCAGCGCGAAGGTCCCGACCATGCCGGCCAGAACGTCCCGCCGGGCACCACCTGCTCCGCTGAACCACTCTGCCCGATAGCGAGAGAGGTACTGAATATTCATGCATTGAACCCGCACTGACCGCGCCGCCGGGATCGCGCATGCGATGCACCCGACGTTGAGCGCGGATTGCGTTGTCCGGCGGATCGGCGGCCGGAATAGCCACCCGGGATTTCACCGGGTCCAAGCGAATGCTGCCGCTAACGTGGAACACACCGTGGTGCAACAGGATCGAAGCGTAGCG
>NZ_JAQGLK010000010.1 GCF_028292925.1 Sphingomonas bacterium | reverse complement strand
TGCTACGGTCATGGCGATCCGCACCGCCGCTCCATCCTTCTCGTCCACCCAAGGGTGGTTCGGGATCGCAAAGCGAAGCGATAGGCCATCCTTCGCATCCAAGTGCTTTGCGATGACACGGCGGCTGAAGATCTGAGTGATGGAGTTGGTCGTCACAAAGCCGAAGCGACGTGTCTCGCCGCGCCGGACCACATGCGCCGCCTTGTCCCACCAGTGCATCACGAAGTCGGCGCTTTCCGGCACATCGGTGGTGCGGAACAGGGCGTCGAAGTAGCCGCTGCCTAGCCGCTCGCGCACGTCCTTGCCGCCAATGAACGGCGGGTTCCCAACAATGAAGTCCGCCTTGGGCCAGGCCGCCGCACGCGGATTGACGTAGCGATACACCTCCACCCGCGCCGTCTCGTCCGGCACCGGCTTGCCGGTCACCGGATGCGGCTTCATCGTCTCGCCGTCCCAGCGGGTGACGGGGGCGCCGGTGGCGTCACGCTCCAGCACCTTGTCGTCATAGTCGATCAGGGCGTCGCGATTCTCGATGGTGCGGATGTCGCGCAGGATCGGCTCGGGCGGGGCGCGATCGGCGCCGTTCACGCGGAAGTGCCACTGGAGGTAGCCGATCCACAGCACCAGCTGCGCGATGGCGGCGGCGCGCGGGTTGATCTCGATCCCCAGGAAGTTTTCCGGCGTGATCGTGTGGCCGGTCAGTTCGGCCAGATACTGATCGTCGCCAAGATCGACGAGCCGATCGAGCACCTCGCCCTCCAGCTCCTTCATCCGCGCCATCGCGACGTACAGGAAATTGCCCGTGCCGCAGGCGGGATCGAGCACGCGGGTCTGCGCAAGCCGGGTGTGGAAGGCCTCCACCGTGCGGCGCGCCTCCTCCACCCTGCCCTGGCCGATCAGCTCGGACGAGGCGACGCGCACGCCCGCCCAGTCGGCGCGCAGCGGCTCGATGATCGTCGGGCCTACCAGCCGCTCGACATAGGCGCGCGGGGTGTAGTGGGCGCCCAGCTTGGCGCGCTCCCTGGGGTTGAGCGCACGCTCCAGCAGCGTGCCGAAGATGGCGGGCTCAACCTCCGTCCAGCGATGCTCGGCCGCCCGGATCAGCACCTCCAGCTCCTCCGCGTCGAGCGGGATGGCGGTGCGATCCTTGAACAGATAGCCGTTGAACTTGCGCAGCGGCACGCCCAGCGCGGGGGAGAAATCGCCCGCGTCCATCGCCGCCCATAATGCGCTGAGCTGGTGTTCCAGATGCTGCGGCGCCGTGCGCTGCGCCTTCAGCAGGTTGGTGAAGCTCTTTTCCGGGATCAGCCCGCTATCCTCGGCGAACATCGTGAACAGCAGGCGCATCAGGAAGCCGCTGGTCCGCTCGGGCGTGTGGCCGTTTTTCTCCAGCCGGCGGGCGACGGTGGCGAGCAGATCGGCGATCTCGCGGGTGACGCGCGCCGCGCGGGCGGCGGGATCGAGGGTGGCGGGCGCATCCCACACCGCCGCCAGCCGCGCGCGCACCTCGGGATCGCGCAGATCGTCGAGCATGATGCGGTAGCGCGAGCGATCGGGGAACTGGGTGTACGATTTTCCCGTGCCGGAAAAGTCGGCATAGACCTCGATGCAGTAGCCGATATCCGCCACGAGCAGGAACGGCGGCCAGCCATGATCCGCCGGCAGCGCCTTGGCATAGCGTTCGGCCTGGCCCTTGGCGGCGTCCATCGCGCGTGTCCAACCCGGCGTAGCGCGCCGCGCGGTGCCCCGCTTCAGCCGCGCGGATGCGGTCTGCCCGAACAGGTCCAGATCGTCCTCGCCACGCGCGGCGGCGGCGCGATCGGCCTCGCTGCCCTGCTTCGCCTCCAGGATGAACGCGCCCCGCTTGTAGCAGTCGATCCGCCCGAAGCTGACCGTGCCGTCGCCATTGTCCTGGAACACGCGGCGCTCGAACACATAGTCGTTCTGCGCATCATCGGTGCGGCTGCCGCGCGGCGGCTCGACCCCGATCAGCCGGCACAGCCCGTTGAGGAAGCTCTGCGTGTTGGCGAGTTCCGACCCGCCGGTGTCGCGCCACTGCACGATGAACTGATCGACGTCGAAGGCTTCCCCCATGCGGGCACCTTAGGGTGTCCGCAGCGGATCGGGCAACACGGGGTTTCGCCGCCGTCGCCGGCAACCCGCCATCGGCTCCCGGCCCTCGGCTCTTGGCCCTCGGCTCTTGGCTCTTGGCTCTTGGCTCGGGCGCGAAAAGATGCACTGATCCGCCAAACAAAGCCGGAACCGGCACACTGGAGAGGATCGTGATGGCGGACACTCAACTTGCCTTTGCCCCGGCAACCGAACAGCTGCGCCTGCTGGAGGCCGGCAAGGTGCGCGCACGTGACCTGCTGGACATGTACCTGGACCGGGTCGATCGCCTGAACCCCACGTACAACCTCGTGGTTGCCGAGGATCGTGCGCGTGCCAGGGCCACCGCGGACGAGGTGGACCGCCGCCGCGCCGGCGGTGCGCCGGTCGGGCGGCTGGCCGGGCTGCCGATCACCGTCAAGGACTCGTTCGAGGTCACCGGCATGCCGACGACGTGCGGCCTGGAGCAGCTGCGGGAACATCGCCCCGGCGAGGATGCCGATGCGGTAGCCCTGCTGCGATCGGCAGGCGCGAACATCTTCGGCAAGACGAACCTGCCCGCCGGGGCGAGCGACTGGCAGTCGTTCAATCCGGTTTACGGCATGAGCCGCAATCCCTGGAACCCCGATCGCACGGTCGGCGGCTCTTCCGGCGGCGCGGCGGGCGCAGTCGCGGCGGGCTTCACCTCATTCGAACTCGGCAGCGACATTGGCGGATCGATCCGCATCCCGTCGCACTTCTGCGGCGTGTTCGGCCACAAATCCACCTACGGGCTGGTGCCGCTGCGCGGGCATGTGCCGCCGCCGCCAGGCATGTTGAGCCACCCGGAACTCGGCGTGGCAGGCCCTATCGCCCGCAGCGCCGGAGACCTCGCGCTGTTGCTGTCGGTGCTGGCCGACCGGGCGCTCGCCGCGCCGCGACGGGATCGGCTTGAGGACTTCCGGGTCGGAGTGTGGATGGGGGATGGAGCCTACCGGGTGGACGGCGCCTACCGCCGTGCGCTGGAAAGCTATATCGACGATCTCCGCAGGTCCGGCGCCACCATCTCCGAAGTCGCCCTTCCCGTCGATCCGCAGCAAAGCTACGAGACGTACCTGCACGTTCTGTTCGCGATCGTGGGGGCGCCCGCACCCGAGGAAGCCGATACGTTCGACCGGCTCGCAACGGACGACGAAACCGGCATGGCGGCCAGGCTGGCGCGCTACATGCGCACCTCGCTCGGCGAGTGGTTCCAGCTGGCGGAAGTGCGCGAGCACCTGTTCCGTGCGTGGCGCACCTTCTTCCAGGCCTATGACGTGCTGTTGTGCCCTGCGGTTCCGGTCGTCGCCTTCCCGCACATGGCCGAAGGAAGCGGCGTCCATTCGGACCAGCTTTTTCGGCGTCTGTCGATCGACGGCGAACCGGCGCCGTATCTCGATTTCACATGGCAGGGCCTGGCGCTGGTCGCGAACCTTCCGGCAACCGTGATGCCGACCGGGCGTCTCGTGGAAGGCCTGCCCGCCGGAATGCAGATCATCGGCCCCTATGCCGAGGACCTGACCCCGATCCGCTTCGCCGAACTTGCCGCACGTGCATCGGGCGGCTTCCTGCCCCCGCCTGGCTTCGGCTGACATGCCTCTTCCCGCCGCCACACGGCCCGCCAGCACCCGAATACCGGATGCCGCAGAAGCCGATCAGGCAGATGCCCTGCAAAGGCCGGCGCGCGCGCGCCACATGAAGCGGGAAAAGTGGCGGAGAGGGTGGGATTCGAACCCACGGTACCTTGCGGCACAACGGTTTTCGAGACCGTCCCAATCGACCACTCTGGCACCTCTCCGCAGAAGCGCTGGTCCGGCGGAGTACCGCAGGACCGGTCGGCAAGGCGCGGCGATTAGCGGATGCTTTCGCGCTTGCCAAGCCACTGCTTGTGTTGGGCGCAAACCGGCCTAGATTAATGGGACAATGGAAAAGCAGTTCTCCTTCGGGATCAATCCGGCCGCCGCCGCGCCGCCGGTGTCGCACGCCCGCTTCACCATCGGCGAGGTGGTGCGCCACCGCCTTCTGGAGTTGCGCGGCGTGATCTTCGATATCGATCCGGTCTTCGCCAACAGCGACGAGTGGTACGATTCGATCCCCGAGGGCATCCGCCCCAGCAAGGATCAGCCCTTCTACCATCTGCTCGCCGAGAATTCGGACAGCAACTACGTCGCCTATGTCAGCCAGCAGAACCTGGTGCGCGACGACAGCGAGGAGCCGCTGGACCATCCCGCGATCGACGGGATCTTCGAGGGGTTCGACGACGGCCGCTACACGCTGCGCCGCGAACACCGCCACTAGGCTTCGTACCCGGCCGCATCCCGCGGCCGGGATCCACCGCCGCGGTTGACACGACTCGTCGTCTTGGATAGCAGCCCGGTTCTTCCGCGTGGACTTGCGGCCGTAGGGTCGTTTCCGCGTGGTTCAGCTTTGCAGGAAGTGATGAGGGCCATGTTCGCAATCGTGCGCACGGGCGGCAAGCAGTATCGCGTTGCCGCCGGAGACAAGATCGTTGTCGAGAAGATTGCGGGCGATGCCGGCGCGACCATCGCGCTGGACGACGTCCTGCTCGCCGGCGAGGGTGGCGACCTGAAGTCGACCACCGGGCTGATCGTTTCGGCCGAAATCATCGCCCAGGCGAAGGCCGACAAGGTCATCGTCTTCAAGAAGCGCCGGCGCCACAATTACCGGCGCAAGAACGGCCATCGCCAGCAGCACACGATCCTGCGCATCGTCGCGATCGGCGACAGCAACTCGAACGAGGCCCGCGCCGAAGCGCCGGTGCCCGCCGAAGCCTGAGGAGTTAGAGAGCCATGGCACATAAGAAAGCAGGCGGCTCGTCGCGCAACGGTCGCGATTCGGCCGGCCGCCGTCTGGGCGTGAAGAAGTTCGGCGGCGAGGAAGTCGTCGGCGGCAACATCATCATCCGCCAGCGTGGCACCAGGGTCTATCCCGGCCGCAATGTCGGCATGGGCAAGGATCACACCCTGTTCGCGCTGACCGGCGGACGCGTCGCCTTCCACGAGGGCAAGCTCGGCCGGAAGTTCGTCAGCGTCGATGCAGTGGCGATGGCTGCCGAATAACCGGACGATCCTGCATTCGGGTCGCCCAGCGGGCGGCCCGAGATCCGGCCACGCCGGATCGTTAGGGAGACGGGTTGCCCCGCCTCCCTTTTTTGCTGTCTCCCTGATCTATGTCGCTGCGCTGTAACCCCGTTGGGGCAAGTGCAGCACCGGCAGAGGAGACAACAATGTTCGTACGTACCGAACGGCTGCTGCTGCGTCCCGGCTGGACCGAGGACGCACCCGCACTTGCCGCGGCGATCGGCGACGAGGCCGTACTGCGCAACCTGGCGATGGCGCCTTGCCCCTATCAGGTGGCGGATGCGGAGGCGTTCCTGTCCCGCCCGATCGATCCCGCGCTGCCCGCGCTGCAGATCGTGGCGCGAACCGGGCGCAGCACCCGGCTGATCGGCGGGATCGGGCTGCACCCCGGCATGCTCGGCGATGTCGAACTCGGCTATTGGATCGCTCGCCCGTATTGGGGCCTGGGCTTCGCGACCGAGGCGGGGCACGCGATGATTGCGCTTGCCCACGGCAGCCTCCGGCTCAAGCGGATCGCAGCCGGCCATTTCCTCGACAATCCGGCCTCGGGCTGCGTGCTGCGCAAGCTTGGCTTCCGCCCCTCTGGCGAGGTCGTGTCCCGCCACAGCGTGGGCCGGAGCGGAGCAGCGCCCTACCTGCCCTTCGTCCGCGATGTGCGGGATGAGGTGCCAGCCCCGGACATGCGCGCTCTGGCGGCGTGAGCCGGCATCAGCCGGCAGCGGGCGCCCCGCCCGGCGCGGCAGATCCGGCGGAATTCGCTGGCCTGTCGTCGGCACCGGCGATCAGCGCGCGATCCTCCTGTTTCCAGGGATGGAAGCCGGGCACGAAATAGCTCGCCCAAACCCACGCCCCGGCAATCCGCCGGACCATGCCGGGGTGGACGAGCGCGTACCACGCCATGCGAGTCCAGATGCGCGGGCCGGGGCGGCCCGTGCGGGAGATCACGCTGTCACTCGTCCTTACCGCGCTTGGCGATGCGCTGCTTGGTGCGGCGATGGCCGAAACGCTCGGCCTGCCCCGCGGCAGCGCACGGGCGGTGGCGCTGGCGACGCTGTTTGGCGGAATGGCCGAAACGGCGGGGTTCAAGTAGAGCGCGCAAGTCTCTATGGGCTGACACCATGCATTTCATCGACCAGGCAAAGATCTTCATCCGCTCCGGCACCGGGGGCACCGGCGCCGTGAGCTTCCGGCGCGAAAAGTTCATCGAATATGGCGGCCCCGACGGCGGCCATGGCGGCAAGGGCGGAGACATCATCTTCGAAACCGTCCCCGGCCTGAACACGCTGATCGACTTCCGCTACACGCAGCATTTCCGGGCGCCGCGCGGCAAGGGCGGTTCGGGATCGAACCGCACCGGCGCGGGCGGCGAGGATCTGGTGATCAGGGTTCCCGTCGGCACGCAGATCCTGTCCGAGGACAAGGAGCATGTGCTGGCCGATTTCACCGTGCCGGGCGAACGCCGCGTGTTCCTGCGTGGCGGCGACGGCGGCCGCGGCAATGCCAGCTACAAGACGTCCACCAACCGCGCGCCCCGCCAGCACGGCAGCGGCTGGCCGGGCGAGGAGGCGTGGGTCTGGCTGCGGCTGAAGCTGCTCGCCGATGCGGGCCTCGTCGGGCTGCCCAATGCCGGCAAGTCGACCTTCATCAATGCCACCACCAACGCAAAGGCCAAGGTTGGCGATTATCCGTTCACCACGCTGCGCCCGCAGCTCGGCGTCGTCCGGCACCAGAATCGCGAGTTCGTGATCGCCGATATCCCCGGCCTGATCGAGGGCGCGGCGGAAGGGGCCGGCGTCGGTGATCGCTTCCTCGGCCATATCGAGCGGTGCCGGGTCCTGCTCCACCTCGTCGATGCCACCGGAGACGATCCGATCGACGCCTGGCAGATCGTCCGCGGCGAGCTCGAGGCGTATGGCGCGGGGCTGGTCGACAAGGTCGAGGTGCTGGCGCTCAACAAGATCGATGCGCTGGACGAAAAGGCCGTCGCCAAGCTCCAGAAAAAGCTCGCCAAGGCCAGTGGGGCGGACGTGATGCTGCTGTCGGCCGCCGGCGGGACGGGGGTCGATGCGGTGCTCGATCATCTGGCCGAGGCGATCGGCCCCGCTCCCGATACCGTCGCCCCGGACGACAATGACGCCGACGAGATCGAATGGTCGCCGATCTGACCGGCCACGCGCCGGCCGCCGAGCCGGCGGCTGCGGGCGACTGGCCGTTCTCCCCGGCCGCCTGCCCCCGCCTCGTCCTGAAGATCGGTTCCGCTCTGCTGGTCGATGCCTGCGGCGAGATCCGGCGGGACTGGCTGGCCGGGATGGTCGCCGACGTTGCCGCCGCCCACGCCGCCGGGCAGCGCATCGCGATCGTCTCGTCGGGCGCGATCGCGCTCGGCGCGCGGCGGCTGGGGCTGGCCAAGGGCGGCCGCGCCAGCCTGGAGGATGCGCAGGCGGCGGCGGCCACCGGCCAGATCGCGCTTTCACATGCCTGGGCCGCCCTTCTCGGCGCAAAGGGGCTGACGGCGGCGCAGATGCTGGTCACGCTGGACGATCTGGAGGATCGCCGCCGCTACCTGAATGCGTCGGCGACGCTGGATCGGCTGCTGTCGCTCGGCGTGGTGCCGGTGATCAACGAGAACGATTCGGTCGCGACGGAGGAAATCCGCTTCGGCGACAATGATCGGCTGGCGGCCAGGATCGCGCAGGCGGCGGGCGCGCACGGCGTCATCCTGTTCTCCGATGTCGACGGGCTCTACACCGCCAACCCCGGCAGCGATCCGAATGCCCGGCTGGTGCCGGAGGTGCGCCGTGTCGATGCCCGCATCCGGGCCATGGCCGACGGAGGATCGGCCAGCGGGATGGGATCCGGCGGCATGGCATCCAAGCTGGAGGCGGCGCGAATCGCGCAGGGCTCCGGCGCGCACCTCGCCATCGCCACCGGCAAGGTCGATCGGCCGCTTGCCGCCTTCGCCGCCACACGCCGCGGCACCATCTTCACCGCCCAGCGGGGCGGATCGGCGCGCAAGGCGTGGCTGGCCGGACGGCTGACGATCCGTGGCCGCATCCATGTCGATGCCGGCGCCGTCGCCGCGCTGGAGAAGGGGCGCAGCCTCCTGCCCGCCGGGGCGACCGGCGTGGAGGGCAGGTTCGCGCGCGGTGACGTCGTCGATATCGTCGGCCCGGGCGAACACCTGCTGGCGCGCGGCCTGGTCGAATATGACGCGGCCGACGCTGCCAGCATCGTCGGCCGGCGCAGCGATGCGCTGGCGGCGATCCTCGGCTACGCGCCGCGCGCCGCGCTCGTCCACCGCGATCACATGGTCATGTTGTGACGACGCTGGCGATTACCGGGGGCACCGGCTTCGTCGGCCGCCACCTGCTGCGGCTGGTGACCGAGCGGGACTGGCAGGCCCGTGCGCTGGCCCGCCGCCCGCAGGAAGCTGTGCCGTCGATCTTCTGGGTGGCCGGGGCGCTCGATCAGCCGGCCGGCCTCGCCCGGCTGGTGGCGGGCGCGGATGCGGTGATCCACGTCGCGGGGGTGGTCAACGCCGCCGATCGCGCGGGCTTCGCCGCCGGCAACATCGCCGGCACCGCGGCGGTGATCGCGGCCGCGCGGGATGCCGGAATACGCCGCTTCGTCCACGTCTCGTCGCTCGCCGCGCGGGAGCCGGGCCTGTCCGATTATGGCTGGTCCAAGGCGGAGTCGGAGAAGCTCGTCGCCGAATCGGGGCTGGACTGGTCGATCGTGCGGCCGCCCGCGGTGTACGGGCCGGGCGACATGGAGATGCTGGACATGTTCCGCATGGCCGCCCGCGGCATCGTCGCGCTGCCTCCCGGCGGGCGGCTGTCGGTGATTGCAGCGCAGGACCTCGCCCGGCTGCTGCTGGCCCTCGCCAAGGGCGGCACGCCGGGCGGGACCTACGAACCGGATGACGGCCGCCCCGGCGGGTGGAGCCACGGCGATTTCGCCCGCGCCCTCGGCGCCGCGGTGCAGCGCCGGGTGCGCACGCTGGCGGTGCCGGCGGCCTTGCTGCGGATCGGTGCGGGTATCGACGGGCTGGTCCGCGGGCGCGGCGCGAAGCTGACGCCGGACCGGGTCCGCTACTTCTGCCATCCGGACTGGGTCGTCGATCCCGGCCGGGCGCCGCCTGCGCAATTGTGGCAGGCCGAGATCGCGACGCCCGCGGGGCTTAATGCGACGGCGGGCTGGTATCGGGCGCGGGGCCTTCTCCCCTCGCCTCGCCATCGAACCTGAGCGCCTGGCCCCGCTTCCACAGCGCGTGAACGGCGGCACGCGGGGTGGAGAGACCGATCCGCCCGCCAAGCCCCGCCCAGGCGCCCGTCCACGTGGTCAGCCGCGCCGCGGCCGGGCCGGGTGGCAGTTCGTGCGCCCATTCGTCGATCGTGGCGGCGTTGAACAACAGCAGGAACGCCGCGGCCACCGCGATCACAACGCTTGTCCAGCGCAGCGCATGGCCGTCCTCCGCCGCCGGAGCCGCCGGCAGATCGACGGGGGAGAGCGTCTCGTCCGCCTGCATCGGCTGCTTGTCCTCGACCGCCATCCCCGCTCCCCTCAGAACTGGTAGTAGATGAACGGCGCGACCCCTTCGAACCGCATCGCATCGATCAGCAGGATCAGGATGCCGCTGGCCAGCCCGACGGCCGGCGCGGGCAGCCCGCGCACCCGCATCGCAATGCCCTGCGCCATGTGCCGGGGCGTGAAGTGCATCGCCAGCCCGAGCCCGATCAGCGCCACGGCAAGCGGCGTCACCGTCAGGGGCAGCGCCTCCGCGCGGGCCAGCCCGCTCAGGTAGGTCTGCGCCTGCTCCACCGTGTCGGCGCGAAAGAAGATCCAGCCGAGCGTGACGATGTGGAAGGTCAGCAGGATGGCGATCGGCCGGGGCAGCGCCGGCCAGTGCGCCGGCTTTCCATCCCGCCACAGCCGCTCCAGGCTCAGCACCAGCCCGTGCAGCCCGCCCCAGATCAGGAACGTCCACTTGGCGCCGTGCCACAGCCCGCCGAGCAGCATCGTGATCAGGAGATTGCGGCACGCAAACAGCGCCCCGCCACGGCTGCCGCCAAGCGGTATGTACAGATAATCGCGCAGCCAGCTCGACAGGCTGATGTGCCAGCGCCGCCAGAAATCCTGGAGCGAGGCGGCACGGTAGGGCTGGTTGAAATTGTGCGGAAAGCGGTAGCCGAGCAGCGCCGCGATCCCGATCGCCATGTCGCTATAGGCGGAAAAGTCGCAGTAGATCTGCACCGCGTAGCCGTAAGCGGCGGCGATCAGATCGATCCGGCCGTGCGCGGAGGGATCGAAGAAGACGGGATCGACGAGACCGACCGACAGTTCGGATGCGATCACCGCCTTCTTGAACAGTCCCCAGACGATCAGCAGCAGCGCCATCGATATCATCCCGCGGTCCGGCCGCGGCACCCGGGCGAATTGCGGCAGCAGATCGGACGCGCGCACGATCGGCCCGGCGACGAGGTGCGGGAAGAACGACATGAGCAGGGTGATGTCCAGCAGGCCGGCAGCACGCACCCGGCCGCGATGCACGTCGACCACATAGGAAATGCCCTGGAAGGTGAAGAACGAGACGCCCACCGGCAGGATGATCTGGAGGAGCGGCAGATCCCGCGCCCACCCGGCCGCGGCAAGCAACACCCCGGCCTGCTCGACGAAGAAATCGAAATATTTGAAGAAGCCGAGGATGCCGAGGTTGGCGGCAACGCCGATCCAGATCAGCAGCCGGCGGGTGCCCGGTTCCGCGGATCGCTCGATCAGCCGGGCGATGCCCCAGTTGAGCACTGCCGATCCGATCAGCAAAGCGACGAATCGCCAGTCCCATGCGCCGTAGAAAACCCAGCTGGCCAGCAGCAGCAGGATCTTGCGCCATTCGTTGCTGGCGCGAACCGCCCAGGCCACCGCGTAGAGGGCCAGGAAGAACAGCCCGAAGGTCAGCGTCGGAAAGAGCATCGCACCCCTTTCCGCCGCAATCCGTGAAGTTCGAAGATGCCGGGGCGATGCACCTAGCGGGTGCCGCCCCGCGCCGCGGCCCGTTCCAGATCCGCATCGAGCCGCCCGGCAATCTCGCGTCCGCCGGCCGAGTTGAAGTGGACATAGTCGCCCCGCATCAGCGGCGGCGTCGCGCGGACCCAGCCGGGCGCGCTGCACGGCCCGCCCATCCGCGCCTCCCAGTCCCAGAATGCCAGGTTGAGCGATGCGGCGACGCGGCGCTGCACCCCGCGCACCGATGCCAGGCCGGCGGGCGGGAACAGGGGCGATCGGGC
>NZ_JAQGLK010000219.1 GCF_028292925.1 Sphingomonas bacterium | reverse complement strand
ACAGCACCAGGCCCTGTAGGCCGATCCCCGGCAGTACGTCGCGCGCGGGGATGAAGGCGGCGATGACGACCGCATAGACGGGCAGCCGCGCCGAACAGGTCATCAGCGGCGCGATCAGGATCGTCGTCAGCCGGTCCTTGGGATCGTCGATCGTCCGCGTCGCCATGATTCCGGGGATGGCGCACGCAAAGGAAGACAGCAGCGGAATGAACGCCCGCCCGGAAAGCCCCACCCGCGCCATCAGCCGGTCCATCAGGAACGCGGCGCGAACCATATATCCCGATGCCTCCAGCAGCAGGATGAAGAGGAACAGGATCAGGATCTGCGGCAGGAAGACGACGACGGCGCCGACGCCTGCAATCACCCCCTCGACCAGCAGCGAACGGAGGAAACCGGCGGGGACGACGGCGTTGACCGCATCCTGCAACGCCAGGATGCCCCCCTCGATCCAGCCGATCGGGGCCTCCGACCAGGCGAACACCGCCTGGAACATGACGAACATCAGCCCGGCCAGCAGGATCGGCCCGATCAGGGGGTGCAACACGACCGAATCGAGGATCTGCGTCCACTTCCTGGCGCCGGGCTGCTCGACGGTGGCACGCGCCGCTATCGCACGGGCGCGGCGCTGGAGCGTGGCAAGCTCCGCGGCGGGAGCACGGGCAACACGCGGCTTGTCGAGCGCCAGCGTGCCGATCGCGTCGCGCAGCGCATCGATGCCCTGGCGACGCACCGCGACGGTGGGGATCACCGGCACGCCAAGTTCGCGGGAAAGCGCATCGGCATCGATCACCAGCCCGTCGCGCGTGGCCATGTCGATCATGTTGAGCGCGACGACGGTGGGCAGGCCGAGCCCGGCCAGTTCCAGCGTGAACCGCAGATGATTGTCGAGATTGGTGGCGTCGACCACGACGATCAGCGCCGCGGGCAGCCGCTCGCCCTCCTGCTTGCCCAGCAGCACGTCGCGCGTCACCTGCTCGTCCGGGCTGGCCGGATCGAGGCTGTAGGTGCCGGGCAGATCGACCAGTTCGACCGGGCGGCCATCGTCGAGCGCCATGCGCCCCGATTTCCGCTCGACCGTCACACCGGGATAATTGCCGACCTTCTGCCGCGCGCCGGTCAGCGCGTTGAACAAGGCGCTCTTGCCGGCATTGGGATTGCCGACGAGCGCAACGAGGGGAAGCGGGTTCATGGCTGGCCGCCGCGGGGCGGATCGGGCTCGACGCTGATCGCGGCGGCCTGGACGCGGCGCAGCGCGATCGTCATGCGGCCCACCCGACAGGCGATGGGATCGCGACCGATCGGCCCGCGATGGATCGTCTCGATCGCGACGCCGTCGTCGAAACCGAGTTCGCGCAGCCGCTGCCCGTCGCGCGGACGCAGCGCGCTCCAGTCGATCGCGGAGATCTGCGCAGGCGTGCGCAGCGGCAGTTCATCGAGACGCACGCTTCGTCATCGCCCGAATGTGGAGGGTTGCTACCGATTATCAATATCATGCACGAAGCGCCAGCACGGAGTTAGCGCCAGATCGCGAGGGGTAGCGGTCACACCGCCGGATAGCGCAGCCTGCCAAGCAGGCGCACCGGGCTGAACCGGCGCTCCGGATCGCCGCGGAACCGCGCCTTGAGCTTTTCGAACCGCATCACGCCATCGATCCGGCGATCGAGGAAGGCGCGCGTCTCGGCCCAATCCTCGCTGTCGTCGTCCATCCAGGCGAGCAGGGTGGCGCCATACAGCGCGGCCAGCGTCGCGCGCTTGGTATAATGGTTGAAGTCGGTCGCGGTATCGCCGGCCAGCCGCCACATCCGATCCGCGGCGCGCCAGCCAAGGCGCAGCGCCTGCGCCGCGTTCCGGGGCAGCGCGAGCACCGCCAGCGCGCCGCGCAGCGCCTCACGGTGCGGGCCGATCGCCTCGATCCGGACGAGGACCATCGCCCGGATGCGTTCGCGGATCTTCATCGCCGCGATCCGCTCGGGCGGCAGCGCCGCAACCATCTCCAGATCGATCGCGCCGAACCATGCATCGATCATGTCGATCGCCCCGCCGGGGAAGGCCAGGCGAGGGCGATCTTCCGGCACGCCCAGCGCACGCGCGGCGGATTCCAGCGCCGCATCCGTCCAGCCGTCGAACGCCGCCTCCTGCGGCAGCAGCGGGGTCAGCGCGGCGCGGAGTTCGTCGAGCGTCATCTCCGCGGGTGACAGCGTTTCGATCATGGCCGCGAACATAGGCCCGGCGGCGGGGAGAGCAAGGCCGGCACGCACGCCCGACCCGGCCGCGGCTTGTCCGCCCGAAAGGAAAACTTCGGCAAGCCCCCCGTGCAACCGGACACTGCAGGTCCTAGATGGCATTCTGTACCGACTGGTAAAGGAAGTTTCCCGTAATGCCGTCTTTGTTCGATCCGATTCAGCTTGGCGCGATCGCCGCGCCCAACCGCATCCTGATGGCGCCGCTGACGCGCGGCCGGGCCACGCGCGACCATGTGCCGACGGAGATGATGGTTGAATATTACCGGCAGCGCGCCAGCGCCGGGCTGATCATCTCCGAGGCGACCGGGATCAGCTCCGAGGGGCTCGGCTGGCCCTATGCGCCGGGCATCTGGAACGACGCGCAGGTCGAGGGCTGGCGCAAGGTGACGACGGCGGTACACGATGCCGGCGGCCGGATCGTGCTGCAGCTGTGGCATATGGGCCGGGTAGTGCATTCCAGCCTGAGCGGGGTTCAGCCGGTTTCCTCCTCGGCCACCACCGGCCCGGGCGATGCGCACACCTATGACGGCAAGAAGCCGTACGAACAGGCACGCCCGCTGGATACCGCCGAAATCCCGCGGCTGCTGGCCGATTATGACCGGGCCGCGCGCAACGCGATCGCCGCCGGGTTCGACGGGGTGCAGATCCACGCCGCGAACGGCTATCTGATCGACCAGTTCCTGCGCGACAATTCGAACTTCCGCACCGATGCCTACGGCGGATCGATCGAAAACCGCGTGCGCCTGCTGCGCGAAGTGGCCGAGACGGTGGTGGCGGCGATCGGCGGCGACCGCGTCGGCGTTCGCCTGTCACCCAATGGCGACTCGCAGGGCGTGAACGACAGCGCCCCGCACGATCTGTTCCCGGCCGCCGCGGCGGCGCTGGCCTCGGCCGGCGTGGCGTGGCTGGAGCTGCGCGAGCCCGGCGAGGACGGCACCTTCGGCAAGGGGGAGGTCGCACCCGTCGCCCCGGCGATCCAGAAGGCGTTCGGCGGGCCGCTGGTGCTCAACTCGGACTACCGCCAGGCCACGGCGCAGGCGATGCTGGATGCCGGACGGGCCGATGCGATCGCCTTCGGCCGGCCGTTCATCGCCAACCCGGATCTGCCGGCACGGTTTGCGGGTGATCTGCCGATCGCCCTGGACACGATGGCGACCTGGTACTCGCAGGGACCCGTGGGCTATATCGACTATCCGGCCTATCAGGAGGCGGAGGAGGAAGCCGCCGCCGCCTGAGGCTCAGGCGAAGCGTTCCTTCAGGGCCATCATGGTGAGGGCGGCGCGCGCGGCGGCGCCGCCCTTATCGCCCTTGTGATCGGCGTTATCGGCGCCACCCGTTTCCGGACCGGCGCGGACGAGCGCCTGCGCCTCGTTTTCGACGGTAAGGATCGCGTTGCCGATCGCCAGCCCGTCCATCGTCAGCGCCATGATGCCCCGCGCGCTTTCGTTGGCGACGATATCGAAATGATAGGTCTCGCCGCGGATGACGATGCCCAGTGCCACGAACGCATCGTAGCGCCCCGTCTCCGCCGCCATCGCTATCGCGCCGGGTATTTCCAGCGCGCCGGGCACGGTGATCGTCTCGTAGCGATGTCCCTCCGCCTCGATCGCGGCGACGGCGCCGGCCAGCAGCAGATCGTTCAGATGGTCGTAGAAGCGCGCTTCGACGATCAGGATGCGGGCCATCAATTCGTTTCCTTGCGTGTGTCGCCCGTCTCGATCGGGATCTCGCCGACGATCGACAGGCCGTAACCTTCCAGCGCGACGAGCGTGTGGTGGGTGTTCGTAAGCAGGATCATGTCGTGCACGCCAAGCTCCGCGAGGATCTGGGCGCCCACGCCATAGTCGCGCAATTCATCGATATCCGCCTGTTCGGGCGGCAGCCCCTTGGCACGCACCTCGATCTGGCGGGACATGGCGTTCGCCATAGGCCGGTTGATGACCACCACGACGCCGGTCCCCTCCGCCCCGATCATCTCCATCGCGCGACTGAGCAGCCCGGAGCGTTCGGACAATTCACCGAACGCATCGGCGAACGGGGAAAGGCTGTGCATCCGCACCATCGTCGGCCGTTCGGGATCGATCCGGCCCTTCACCAGCGCCATCGTCTCGGTGCCGGTCGCCTTGTTGTAGAAGGTCATCGCCGTCCAGTCCCCGCCCCAGCGGCTGGCGAAGCGATGTTCCGCCCGCTTGACGACAAGATGATCGTGGCGGCGGCGATAGGCGATCAGATCGCGGATCGTGCCGATCTTCAGATTGTGGAGCTGTGCGAAGGCGACGAGATCGTCGAGCCGCGCCATCGTCCCGTCGTCGTTCATGATCTCGCAGATCACCCCGGACGGGTTGAGCCCGGCCAGCCGGGAGACGTCCACCGCCGCCTCGGTATGCCCGGCGCGGACCAGCACCCCGCCCGGCCGCGCGACCAGCGGGAAGACATGGCCGGGGGTGACGATCTGGTCGGCACCCTTGGAGGCGTCGATCGCCACCGCGATGGTCCGCGCGCGGTCCGCGGCGGAGATCCCCGTCGTCACCCCTTCGCGCGCCTCGATCGAGGTGGTGAAGGCGGTTTCGTGGCGGGTGCCGTTGTTGCGGCTCATCAGATCCAGCCCGAGCTGCTCGACGCGTTCCTTCGCCAGCGCCAGGCAGATCAGGCCGCGGCCATGCTTGGCCATGAAGTTGATCGCGTCCGGCGTCGCCATCTGCGCGGGGATGACGAGATCGCCCTCATTCTCGCGATCCTCATCATCGACGAGGACGAACATGCGGCCGTTCCGCGCCTCGTCGATCAGCTCCTCCGGTGTGGAGAGGAAGGCGTGGCGAAGGCGCGCGATTTCGGGTTTCTGGGCGGTGGACATCAGGCTTTCCTCGCGCGGAGCTGTTCCATTCGGCCCAGATACCGGGCCAGAACATCGATTTCGAGGTTGACGGTGCGGCCGGGCCAGACCCGGTCCAGCGTCGTCACCGAAGCGGTGTGGGGGATGATGTTCAGCCCGAAGTGGACGCCGCCATCGGCATCGTCCGTCACGTCGTTGACGGTGAGGGAGATGCCGTCGATCGCGATCGATCCCTTCGGCGCCACATAGGGTGCGATCTCCGCCCCGGCGGCGATCACCAGCCGCAGCGATCCGCCCTCTTCCTCGGCCGAAACGATCCGGCCCACCCCGTCGACATGGCCGGAAACGATGTGGCCGCCAAGCTCGTCACCCACCTTCAGCGCGCGCTCCAGGTTGAACCGCGTGCCTTCCGCCCAGAGATCGGCCGCGGTGCGCGACACGGTCTCGGCCGAGACGTCGACGGCGAACCAGCCGGGCGCCTTGTCCACCACCGTCAGGCAGACCCCCGAACAGGCGATCGAGGCGCCGAGATCGACGGTGTCGACATCGTAGCCGGTGGCGATCCGCACGCGCAGATCGCCCCGCCGCTCGATCGCGGCGACGGTGCCGATATCGGTAATGATGCCGGTAAACATGGGTGTCAGCTCCGGATGCGGTGGTAGACTTCGAGCCGGTCGCTGCCAAGCATCCGCGCATCGTCCAGCCGCCAGCGGCCATGCGCGTCGGCAAGGGCGGTAAGGCCGATGTCGCCGATGCCGGGCCGGCCGGCCCCGATCAGGATCGGCGCGCGGTAGAGCAGCAAGCGATCGACCAGATCGGCGGCGAGGAAGGCGGCGGCCGCCCCGGCGCCCCCCTCCACCAGCAGATGATCCACGCCGACAAGCGAGGCGGCGTCGCGTGGATCACGCAACGCCTCCCATCCCTCCGGCGCGATGGCGCCTGCGCTGCGGCCAAGGACGATGCGGCGCGGGCTGCGCGGCTCCAGCCCGGGCAGGCGGACGTCCAGTTGCGGCGCGTCCGCCGAAAGGGTGCCGCGCCCGACGAGGATCGCCTCGTGCCGGCTGCGTTCGAGGTGGGCGTGGGCGCGGGCCGCGGGGCCCGTAATCCAGCGGCTCTCGCCCGTATCGAGCGCGATCCGCCCATCGAGCGACAGGCCGAGCTTGAGCGTGACGTGGGGCCGGCCGAAGGTGCGGCGGGCCAGGAAGCCCGCCATCGCCTTCGACGCGTCCAGGGTGCGCACCCCCTCCGCCACCGCGATCCCGGCGGCGCGGATCCGGGCGCTGCCCTGCCCGTCCGTGCGCGGATCGGGATCGCGCATCGCGACGATCACCCGGCGCGGACGGGCGGTGACGATCAGGTCCGCGCAGGACGGGCCGCGCGGGCTTGCATGCGCGCAGGGTTCCAATGTGGTGTAGAGATCAGCCCCGGCGGAATCGCGCGCCTGTGCCAGCGCCATCGCCTCGGCATGGGGGCGCCCACCGGGCTGCGTCCAGCCGCGGCCGATCACCCTGCCCTCGCGGACGATCACGCAGCCGACATTCGGGTTGGGCGCAGTGCGGCCACGCCCACGCCCGGCTAGAGCGAGGGCGGCACCCATCCAACGCGCATCGCCCGGCGCTTCATTCAATGCCCATCTTCTTGGCAAGCCGCTGATATGCCGCGCGCGTTTCCGCCTGCCGCTTTTCCTTCTTGGCCTGATCGATCTTCTGCAGCGCGATGATCTCCGCATCGCTGCGGTCGGCCGGCCAGCTCGGCAGGAAATGCATCTCCGGCTTCGGCGGCTCGACATACGAATCGTAGTAGAAGCCCGCGATCAGCAGGCCGGGGATGATGAGGGAGATCACGCCGAACAGCAGCTGGTGCGGCCGCCGCGTCTGCATGAATTTCTTCAGGTCGGCGAGCAGCGCGCGCGGGCCCGAGGGGTGAGGAAGAACGGCCATATCGCCCAAGATAAGGCGCGCGGCCGGATCGTGCCAGTGGGCGCGCATCGACAGCGCCGTTCAGTCGCGGCGGCGCCACAGCCGGAACGGGGAGCCTTCCGGCAAAGGCACCCGCTCCAGCCAGTCCGGCACCTGCCCGCGCATCAGCCGCGCGTAGAAGCCTTGTCTGGCCTGCGCGGCGTAGATCGTCGATTCGGACATGCCGGGGCAGAGCAGCAGCAAGGTGGCGCCGTGCCGCCGCATCACATCGTGCGCGATCTCGGGCGATCCGCGAAACGCGTGGTGGACGTCCAGGATCGCTGCGCCATTGCGGTGGTACGGGCCGGCGATGGCCCGGTGGTGCGTCACCGTGATCAGGCGCGGGCCGAGATCGGCGAAGGTGAGGATCGTCGCCGCCGGAAGCTTCGCGATGGGGCGGAGCGCAGGCAGCGTCGGGCAGCGGCCGTTGGCGGTGGCGACGGCCTTCCGCCCCGTTGTCTGCACCGGCTGCGGGATCATGTTGACGATGAAATAGACCGCCAGCCCCGAGACGATCAGGAAGCCGATCACCGTGCCGAATACCCGCACCAGCATCAGCCGGTGGCGTGCCCATGCGGGCAGGATCGCCCAGCCGAGCGCCGCCGCACCGGGCACCGCCAGCAGCTGCGCCGCCGGCCCGGCGCGGGTCTGCCAGAGCAGCATCGCGGCCGAAAACAGCCCGAGCAGGGCAGGCGTCGCCCAGGCCGCGAACAGGGCGGTGCCGCGCGTGCGCCACAGCGCCAGCGCGGCGCCGATCAGCCCCATCACCGGCAGCGCCACCACGGGCAGGGCGATGCGGAACGGATGCAGGTAGAGCGGCTTGGCTTCCCGCACGTTGCGCAGCCACAGCCGATCGAGTTCGGCGCTCACCCCCTCGGGCCGGCCGAGGCAATCCGGCCACGCCATCGCGAAGCCGACGGCGATCGCCGCCCCCGCCGCCGCCGCCGCGGCAAGCCGCAGCCGCCAGTCGCTTGTCCTCCAGCCGGCCAGCATGACCGCGACGGCGCCCGCCGCCAGCGTCGCCGAAAGCCACACGGGCGACAGCGCGTCGCACACCGGCGCGCGGTTGGCATAAGAGGCGAAACCCAGGAACCCCGCGGCGCTGCCCGCCGCCAGCGCCGCGCCGTAGCTGCGCAGCCGCGCCGCCTCGTCCCCGGCCGCCACCCAGCGGAGCACGGTGCCCGCACCGGCGACGGCAAGATAGGGCAGCATCTCCAGCCCGATCGTCAGCGAAGCCGCGGTGGCAAGCCCCGTCGTCACGCCGCCGCGGGCACGGTTGCGATCGGTGGTGCCGGCGACCGCCAGCGCCAGGAAGGCGAGCTGCCAGCCGTGGTGATCGATCCGCAGCGGCATGAACATCAGGAGCGTGCTCTGCCCGCACATCAGGATCGCCGCGCCGAGGGCGAAGGCAGCCGGCTCGATCAGCCGCCGTACCGTCAGCGCGACGGCGAACAAGGCCAGTGCGAACGCCAATAACGGCGCGATCGTAACCGCTGCCTGTTCCGCGATCACGCCGCCGAAGATCGGCCTGACCAGCAGGATCAATCCCGCAATCGGCAGATCGACCAGCCGGCTCCAGTGGATGTCGGCCCCGCCCGGGGGATCGAGCTTGTATTGCCGCAGGTCGAACCATGCCTGCCCGTGCAGCCAGGCGCGGACCTGCGACATCCGCATGTTATCATCGGTGTCGCTCAGCGCGAACCAGCGGATCGCGTTCCATTTGTAGGCGATCATGACCGCGGCGGCGACGATCCAGAACAGCAGCAGCCAGCGCAGCCACTGGCGGACGGCGGCATCCTTGCCTTGCCCGCCCCCCGGCGGATCGTTGCGTGCTATTCCCATATGCCGCGCCGCTGATTAGTCGCTGCGCGGCAAAGGGCAATGGCAGGGATCAAGGGAATGATGGCGCAGGCGACGCGCGAGGGCCGCATGGTGCTGATCGGCCAGCTGTTCCGCTATGCGCTGACCGGCGGGCTGGCGAGCATCGTCAACATCGGCGTCTATTGGCTGCTGGCGGCGCGCGGCATCGATCCCAACCTGGCCTGGACGGCGGGCTTCGCCGCGGCCGTGGTGGTCGGCTATATCGTCCACAGCCGCTGGAGCTTCCGCGGCCATGGCCGGCGCGACAATCTTGCCCGCACCGGCGGTCGATTCGTCGTCGTGTCGCTCGTCAGCTTCGCCGCCAACCAGTTCTGGGTGTGGCTTCTGGTGCGCCATTTCGGGCTGCCGATCTGGGCGCCCTACCCGCCGGTTCTGCTGATCACGCCGCTGCTGGTATTCTGGCTGAACCGGCGCTGGGTGTTCGAATAGCGGCGGCGATCAGGGACGGCGAAGGACCCAGGCTTCGGTCAATCGATTGCCGTAGACGTCGTAGTGGGGGAACGGCACGATGGCGATCGGCCGGGCCGGGGCGCCATGTGGCCGGCCGTCGAGCGCCCTTCTCAACGACGACGCGAAGCCTTCGATATCGAACCCGCTGGTGTCGGCGATCATCGCCAGGACCGGGCATTCGTCCAGCCCCGCCTCGCGACGGCTCAACAACCGCTTCGTGCCATCCGCCATCGACAGTCGACCGGATCGATACCCCACGCCGGCCAGCGGATAGCCGGGCAGGTAGTAGGCGAAGCGATACCGCGTGAACCCCTGCGCCGCGGCGGCCCCCGGCTGGTCGGTCTTGAGAGTGACGGGGATCGGCTTGCCGGCACATTGCGGCAGCGCCCGGATGTAATTGCTGGCGGCGCGATGTTCGGTGCGGGCCGCGCGCAGCCGATGCCACTGCTCCAGCGCGTGCAGAGCGATCGCGGCGGCGAGAAGCGCCAGCAACGCTGCGGCCGCCCACCGGGGCAGCGCCCTGACGGCATAGTCGACGAGAATGGCGACGCCCAGCCAGGCGAAAGGCGCGGCGACCGCGACGTTCCGGTCCGAATAATTGGGTGCGATACCCAGCGAGGAGGCGATCCCGGCCACGATCACGAAGGCGATGACGAACAGCATCATCAACAGTGCCGAGGGCATCGGCACGGCGCTGTCCATCCCGGCGGCGGGGCGACGGAGCCTGGGAAGGATCGTCGCGGCTACCATCAGGACGGACAGCACCGCGAGCGGCAGCAGGCGGACCTGCCTGGTGATGCCGCGCACCGTCATGTCGATGATCGCCGAGGGCGAGTTGCTGAACCAGGTATCCTGGATCGGCACCTCGGTATGTTCCAGCAGGACGACGATGAAGGCGAGCATGCAGACGAACAGCACCGCACCGATGCCGGCGAACGCGAGGCGATCGGGCCAGCGCGGCGACGCGGCAGCCAGGAAGCCCAGCACGCCGAGGGCGGCGACGAACATGTAGAAGTGGCAGAAGGAAAAAAGGAACGCGGACACCGCCAACGCCGCGAAGGTGGACCTGCGCACCTCCCTTCCGCTGCGCACGGCGGACAAGGCGTGCAACGCCACCAGCGCCAGCCACAACCCCAGGAGAAATCCCAGCGCGTACATGCGCGCATTCTGCGACTGGTCCAGCCATTGCGGCGAGGTTACTGCGATCGCACCGGCGAACAGGCGCCCGGCAAGGCCGATCCATCGCGGCGTGAGGGCTATGAGCGCAACGACCGCCAGCACCGCGCACACCGCGCTGAATGCCCGCATCACCGCCGCCGTCGTTCCGAAAAGCAGCGTCCAGAAATGCAGGAAGAGATAATAAACCGGCGGATGTACGTCCGTGACCGATCGGGCCAGAATGCTTGGTATGTAAGCGGGCTTGATCAGCCAGCCTGTCCACAGTTCATCGATCCACAGGCTGCTTGCGTTCAGTCCAACGAAGGCATAGATCAGTTGCGCGCAAATGAGTATACTACAGAGTATGTATAGACCCAGCATAAGTCTATGTGCATGACGATCCAGATGCATAAGCATTCCTTCAACATCTGGCCGCGTCTGAGCGCAGATCATCATTTATTTCTTGTTGATGATCTCACGATATTCGGCCAAACAGCAAGGGGCCGTGCGGCTGCATCGGGGGAAGTCTAGTCCACAATGGAAACGAACGCGCTGACCGAGATTCCAACCGGCCCCGGCCCCCTGCCGACCTTGTCCGTGATCGTGCCGGTGAAGGACGAGCAGGTGGCGATCGGCCCGTTCGTGGCGCGCGTCACCGCCGTGCTCGACGCTCTCGTTGCGCCCGGCGGCGGGTGCGAGGCGTGGGAGATCCTGTTCGTCGACGATGGCAGCCAGGATGCCACGCTGGCCGCGATCCACGCCGCGCACCGCGCCGATCCACGCATTCGCGCCCTCTCGCTCTCCCGCAATTTCGGCAAGGAGGCGGCACTGTCCGCCGGGCTGGATCATGCGCGGGGCCGGGCGGTCGTGCCGATCGACGTCGACCTCCAGGATCCGCCCGAGGTAATCGGCGAGATGCTCGATAGATGGCGGGAAGGGTTCGAGGTCGTCTACGGCGTGCGCCGCAACCGGCTGAGCGATTCGCTGCCCAAGCGGATGACCGCGGACCTCTATTACCGCGCGCACAATTGGCTCTCGAGCGACAAGATTCCCGAACATGCCGGCGATTTCCGCCTGCTCGACCGCAAGGTCGTCGAGGTGATCCGCGCCATGCCCGAGCGCAACCGCTTCATGAAGGGGCTGTTCGCGTGGGGCGGCTTCCGCCAGACCGCGGTCGAGTATGACAGGTCCCCCCGCAAGCTGGGCGAGACCAAGTTCAACTATTGGAAGCTGTGGACGCTGGCGATCGACGGTATCACGTCGGCCTCCACCGTGCCCCTTCGGGTGTGGAGCTATCTGGGTGCCGGCATCGCGCTGCTCGCCTTGTGCTACGCGATCTTCCTGGTGGTGCGCACCGCGCTGTTCGGAGTCGACGTGGCGGGCTACCCTTCGATCATGGTGGCGACGCTGTTCCTCGGCGGCGTGCAATTGCTCTCGCTGGGGGTGCTCGGCGAATATGTCGGCCGCATCCTGGTCGAGGTGAAGCATCGGCCGATCTACATCGTCCGCGACACGATAGGCGGGGACTGAACAGATGGACCGTGCAATCTACGACCGGATGGCCGAGATCGACCGCGATCATTGGTGGTTCTCCGCCCGCCGCAAGATCATCGATCGGCTGATCCGCGATCAGGTGCCGCTGAAGGCCGGCGCGCGCATCCTGGAGATGGGGTGCGGCACGGGTTCCAACATCGCGCTTCTCCAGCAGTTCGGCATCGTCGACGCGGTCGAGCCGGATGATCCCGCGCGTGAACTGGCGAGCCGGCGGACCGGCGTGGCGGTAAAAGGCGGGTTGCTGCCCGACGGCGTCGATCTGGCGGACGGACACTATGATCTGGTCGCGATGCTCGACGTGCTGGAGCATATCCCGGATGACCTGGAGGCGCTGAAGGCGCTGCGCCCCAAGCTGGCGCAGGGGGGACGGATCATCGTCACCGTGCCGGCGGGGCCGGGGCTGTGGAGCGCCCACGACGTCGCCCACCATCACCATCGCCGCTACACCGCGGAGACGCTGGGGCAGGTGTTCGCGTCAGCCGGATATCGCGTGCGCCACATCACCCACTTCAACACGGCGCTCTACCCGCTGATCGTGGCGGCGCGGGCGGTGGGCAAGCTGCTCAAGCGCGAGGGCGGCGACGATGCGATCCCGCCAAAGCCCGTCAACGCGCTGCTGGAACGGCTGTTCGCCGCCGAGCGTCACTGGATCGGGCGGCGATCCCTGCCGTTCGGGGTGTCGCTGGCCGTGATCGCCGAACCCACCACGCGGTAGAGCGCGCCCGTCGGCGAACGCCAGATCATCTTCAGGTCGGGCATGGCCGGCACGTTGGCGGGCCGCCCGTCGATCAGCCAGACGTAATCGAACCGGTCGCGCGGAAAGACGCGGATCGCCTCGGCCAGGTTGCGGCGGCCGCGATACCGGCATTCCGGCGCCTCCACCATCTGCGACGGATCCTCGCTGAACGATCCGGCACGGTAGCGCAGCCGCATCAACTGCGCGCCCGCCATCGTCCAGTTGTCGTTGATGAAGACGTCGCGGCGAACCACCGCCAGCCCCCCCAGATGATCCATCCGGGACAGCTGCCACGGCATGCCGCACGGCTTCTCGGTCAGCGCCAGCACGCGCGATCCCGGCGCGACGTGATCCAGCGCCCGCAGCTGCGCCGCATTGTGGTTCCAGTAGCCGGCGAAGCTGACCGTCGTCGCGGCCGTGCGGATCAGGAAGAAGGCGGTGGCGGCGATCGCGATCGCCCGGATCGTCCGCGGCGGCAGCGCCACCGGCCGGATCGCGATCAGCGCCAGCGCCAGGATGTACGATGCCAGCCGCATATCGGCATAAGCCGAGCCGAGCAGGATGCGGGGCAGCAGCGCGTAGGCCAGCACCAGCATCAGCGCCGCGATTCGCAGCGTCCAGTTGGTCGTCAGGCCGCCGCGGCGGATGAACGCGGCCACCACCAGCACCAGCAGCCCGAAGGTGCAGGCGACATCGAACACGACCCAGCGATCGCGCAGCATCGTGACGATCCAGACGAGCTTGCTGGCCCAGTTGAACCAGTCGCCGGTAAATCCGGCCACGTTGCCGCTGCGCCACGCGATCATCAGCAGCAGAGGCGGGGCAAGCGGCAGCGAGGCGATGCCGGCGCGGAACGCGGCGGGGATCAGATTCGTATCGCGCGCGCGCTGGCGCACCATCTCGCTTGCGAAGACGAGCAGGCCGAGCACGCCCCAGCCCGACCCGTGCGCCAGCCAGACGATCCCGCCGATCGGCACGAACAGCGCCGCGCGCAACCAGATCCGGCCGCGCCGCCCCATCCGCAGCCACAACCCGAAGGCGAGCAGCGCAAAGCCCATCGACAGCGCGAAGTTGACGAAGCCGAACTGGAACGGAAAGCCGTAGGCCAGCGGCAGCGCGAACGCCGCGGTGGGCGGCAGCGCGCCATGTTCCTCGCGCGCGATCAGCAGCAGCCCGGCGGCGGTCATCATCGGTATGGTCAGCAAGATCAGCTTGACCGCGAGTTCCAGCCCGAAGACCGGCGCAAGCGGAACGACCAGCAGGTCGATCCCGAGATTGCCCATCAACGCCCAGTCGAACGCATAATAGCGGGCGAGCGCCGGCGATTCGCCGATGCCGAGTTCGACGCGGTATCGGGCCATGTGGCCCGGCAGATCGATCAGCGGGGCGACGCCCGGCCACAGCAGCGGCACCGCACTCAGCAGGATCAGCGCAAGCGCGAACCAGCGGCTCGTCCACCAGCCCTGGGGCATGCTCGTCGCATAAGGGGGGGATCGCTCCATTGCGGGAGCGCCTTAGGCGCCGCCCGGCCGCCCTCGCAAGCCCCGCATCGCCGACGGGTCGGGGGCGGCAGCGACCAAGCACGCCCGATCGCGCCTTCCGGGCGGCGGCCGGCTCGGCTAAGCGCCAGCCGTGGTGGGGAATAGCGACACTTCGGGAGGCCCGGTGCGGCGGCTCGCGGCGGCCGGCGTGGCGGCGACTATCGCGGCGCTGGCGATCGTCGCCGGCGCGGCATGGTTCCGCATTGCCGGCGGCATCGTCCATCCGCTGTGGCTGGACGAGGCGTACAGCGCCTATGCCGCGGCGCACGGCTGGACCTTCCTGTGGACGGTGGTGCCACGCTACGAAACGCACCCGCCCTTTTATTACTCGCTGGTGCGGCTGTGGACCCTCGGGTTCGGCGACTCGATGGTGGCGCTGCGAGCACTGGGCATTGCCGCCACGCTGGCAAGCCTGCCCATCGCGGCACTGGCCGGCAGGGAGATCGCCCGGATCGCGCGGCCGGGTGCCGCGGGAATCGGCGCCGCGGTCGCTGCGCTGCTGCTGTGCGCGATGGCGCCGTTCCCGCTGGCCATGGCGCAGCAGGTTCGGCCCTACCCGGTGATGATCCTCGTCTACACTGCCGCGTGCCTGGCGCTGCTGCGGATCGGGCGGGAGGCGGCAGCGGGCGGCGGCATTCGCGGGCGGTCGCTGGCGCCCTATCTGGCCGCGCTGGCGCTGATGCTCTGGCTGCACAATCTGGGCCTGCTCTATGCGGTGGCGATGACGGCGGCGCTGGCGGTGGTGGTGCTGCGCCGGGGCCTCGCCCGCGGGGACTGGCTGCGGCTGATCGGCGGGCACGCGATCGTTGGCCTGCTCTACCTGCCCGCTTTCCTGATCCTGGTCGATCAGGCGCCGACCTGGGTGCAATCGACGTGGCTGCGCTTCACCACCCACGGGCTGCAGTGGCGCCTGGCGGCGATGTATCTGGTGCCGGGCAGGCCCGCCGTGGCGGCGGCGGCGCTGCTCGCGGTGCTGGCGCTGTGGCGGCTGGGGCGCAGCGATGCCGGGCGGCGGGCGGCGGCGGCGCTGATCCTGCTGGCGGGGCTGCCGGTGGCGCTGTCGATATTGCTGTCGATGCAGATCGCGCCCGTATTCATCCCGCGGACGATGGCGGCGACGGCCGTCCCCTTCCTGCTGCTGCTGGCGGCAGGCGTGGTGGGAGTGGGGGCGCTGCGCTGGCTGGCGTGGGCGGCAATCGCGATGATCGTGCCGGAGATGATCTCGGTGAACTGGCGCACCACGCCGGGCCCGCCCGAGCAGGACTGGTACGGCGCGCTGCGCTGGCTGGCGCCGCGCTTCCGCCCCGGCGACATCGTGGTCGCCTACCCGAACGAGGGGGCGCTGCCCTTCGCCTATGCGGTACGCGATCGTGGCCTCACCATGCCGGTGCAGCCGGTGCCGACCGCGGTGCCGTCGATCGGCATACCCGGCGGCTGGTATCCGACGGGCAGCCGCGGCGTCGTCTCGCTCCCCCGCCCGCAGCTGCGCGCCCTCGCCGGCACCCCGGCGATGCGCGCGGTGCCGACGATCTGGCTGCTGCGGCTAGGCCCGTGGGCCTATGACAAGGGCGACGTGTTTCTGGACGAACTCGGCCGCGGCCGCGCGCCCGTCGGCCATTATCTGCACGGCCCGATCGATATCGTCGGGCTCAGGCGGCCGGGCGCCGCCCTGCCTCGCTCAACGCCCGTCGCGCCGCCCCAATAGCCGCAGCCGCAGCGCGTTGAGCTTGATGAAGCCCTCCGCGTCGCGCTGATCATACGCGCCGGCATCGTCCTCGAACGTGACGACCTTTTCCGAGTAGAGACTGTTCGGCGAACGGCGGCCGATGATGTGCGCGGCGCCCTTGTAGAGCTTCAGCCGCACCGTGCCGGTCACCTTGGCCTGGCTGTGGTCGATCGCCGCCTGCAGCATCTCCCGCTCCGGCGAGAACCAGAAGCCGTTGTAGATCAATTCGGCATAACGCGGCGCGAGTTCGTCCTTCAGGTGGGCGGCGCCGCGATCCAGCGTGATCTGCTCGATCCCCCGGTGCGCCAGATGATAGATCGTGCCGCCCGGCGTCTCGTACATGCCGCGGCTCTTCATGCCGACGAAGCGGTTCTCGACAAGATCGAGCCGGCCGATGCCGTGGGTGCGGCCGAGATCGTTCAGCGCCGCCAGCAACGTGGCGGGCGACATCGCCTCGCCGTTCAGCGCCACGCCGTCGCCGCGTTCGAAATCGATGGTGATCGTCTCCGGCGTGTCCGGCGCTTCCTCCGGGCTGGCGGTGCGCGAGAAGACGTAGTCCGGCACCTCCTCCCACGGATCTTCCAGCACCTTGCCCTCGGATGAGGTGTGGAGGAGGTTGGCGTCGGTCGAGAACGGGCTCTCGCCGCGCTTGTCCTTGGGCACCGGGATCTGGTGCTTCTCGGCGAAGTCGATCAGCGCGGTGCGGCTGGTCAGATCCCATTCCCGCCACGGCGCGATGACGCGGATATCCGGAGCAAGCGCATAATAGCCAAGCTCGAAACGGACCTGATCGTTGCCCTTGCCGGTGGCCCCGTGGCTCACCGCGTCGGCCCCTACCATCCGCGCGATCTCGATCTGGCGCTTGGCGATCAGCGGCCGGGCGATCGAGGTGCCGAGCAGGTACAGCCCCTCGTACAGCGCGTTCGACCGCATCATCGGGAATACGTAGTCGCGCACGAACTCTTCACGCAGGTCGTCGATGAAGATGTGCTCGGGCTTCACACCCATCATTACCGCCTTGGCGCGGGCCGGCTCCAGCTCCTCGCCCTGGCCGAGATCGGCGGTGAAGGTGACGACCTCGCACCCATAGGTCTGCTGCAGCCACTTCAGGATCACGCTCGTGTCGAGACCGCCCGAGTAAGCGAGGACGACACGGTTGACAGGCTGCGACATCGGCGGGGCTCCGGGTTATGCTTGCTGCGGCGCAGCGTTAGCGGGCGGGCCGATGCGGTTCAAGCGCACCGCCCGGCCAGCATGTTTCGGCGTTGAAATCCTGCGGCACGGAATCCCGGATAGGAAGGGCCCGTTGCGGCGCGCGCGCTGGGTGGCCCGCGCGGTGCGGCAGACCTCCCCTCCTGGGGGACGGGTCGGGGGGCGGGCCGGTCAAACCCGCCTCCCGACGACCCATCAACCCGGCACTGTCTCGCGCAAGCCCGCTTCTGCTGCGGCGATATAGTCGCGGGTGATCGGCAGCGCGTCCCGGCGGCGGATATACTGGATCTGGTAGTTGCACATGCCGCCGTGGCGGAACGCGGCCATCGCGCCCGCCAGATAGAGCGTCCACATCCGGTAGAAACGTTCGTCGTACATCGCCACGATCTGTTCCCTGGCGGCCACCGTGCGATCGTACCAGTGCTGGATGGTGTGCGCATAATGAAGGCGCAGCGTCTCGATATCCGAGGCGATCAGCTTCACCCGCTCGCTGGCGGAGATGATTTCGGACAAAGCCGGGTTATAGCCGCCGGGAAAGATGTACTTGGCGGTGAACGCATCCGTCACCCCCGGCCCGCCCATCCGCCCGATCGTGTGGAGCAGCATCACGCCGTCCTCCGCCAGCAGCGAGCGGCACTTGGCGAAGAAGGTGCGGTAGTGCGGGGGCCCGACATGTTCGAACATGCCGACCGAGACGATCCGGTCGAACGTGCCGGTCACGTCGCGATAGTCGATCAGCTCGAACTTCACCCGATCCGCCACGCCGGCTTCCTCGGCGCGGCGCCGTGCGGTCTTCAGCTGCTCCTCGCTCAGCGTGATGCCCAGCACGTCGACGTCGGCGACGCGGTTGAGGTACAGCGCCATCCCGCCCCAGCCGCAGCCGATATCCAGCACGCGCTGCCTGGGGCGCAGGTTCAGCTTGGCGGCGATGTGGGCCTTCTTGTCGGCCTGCGCCTGATCCAGGCTGTTGCCGGGATCGGTGAAGTAGGCGCAGCTATACTGGCGATCCGCATCCAGGAAGAGATCGTAGAGCCGATTCCCCAGATCGTAATGGTGCGCCACGTTGCGCTTGGACTTGGCCGCCCAGTTCAGCCGGTCGAACCGCATCCGGGTGGTGCCGAAGGCGCGGCGGATCGGGTTGGGCTGGGCAAGGCTGCGGCCCCCTTTTTCCCAGGTGCCGTTGCCGCGCACCAGATCGATCATCCCGGCGATATCGCCCTCCTCGATGACGAGGCGGCCGTCCATGAAGGCCTCCGCGCCCCCCAGCCGAGGATGGCCGGCGATGAAGTTCGCCGCCTTGCTATCCTTCAGCCGGATGGTGACGCGAGGCTGGCCCGGCGCGCCATCGCCATATTCGTGGCGGCTGCCATCGGCGTCGATGACCACGAAGCGCCCCCGCCGGACGAAGCGCGACAACATTCGGTCTAGCAGCCACATCGGAAGCTCCTCGGTCGTGTTCGTATCGTCGTCGCATCCATGCGGGGGTTCAGCCGATCGCGGCCTGCTTCTCTGCGGCAAGCCGGTCCATCTCGGCGCGACTCTTTTTCTCGGATGCGGTCTTCAGCTGGCCGCACGCGGCATCGATGTCGCGCCCGCGGGGCGTGCGGACCGGCGCCGAAATGCCGCTCTCGAACACGATGTTCGAGAAAGCGCGTACCCGCTCCGGCGTCGAACACTCATACTCCGAACCCGGCCAGGGATTGAACGGGATCAGGTTCACCTTGGCGGGCAGGCGATACTTGCGGATCAGGCGCACCAGCTCATGCGCTTCGGCATCGCTGTCGTTCTTGTCCTTCAGCATCACATATTCGAAGGTGATGCGCCGCGCATTGTTGGCACCCGGATAGGCGGCGCAGGCGGCGAGCAGTTCCTCGATGCCGTACTTGCGGTTGAGCGGCACGATCTCGTCGCGCACCTCCTTGGTCACGGCATGGAGCGAGACCGCGAGGTTGACCCCGATCTCCTCCCCCGCCCGCGCCATCATCGGCACGACGCCGGAGGTGGAAAGCGTGATCCGCCGCTTCGACAGGGCCAGCCCGTCGCCGTCCATGACGAGCTTCAGCGCATCACGGACGTTCTCGAAATTATACAGCGGCTCGCCCATCCCCATCATCACGATGTTGGTGAGCATCCGCCCTTCCGGCTGGCTCGGCCATTCGCCGAGCGAATCGCGCGCCAGCATGACCTGGCCGACAATCTCGCCGGCGGTCAGGTTGCGCACCAGCCGCATCGTGCCGGTGTGGCAGAAGGTGCAGTTGAGCGTGCAGCCGACCTGGCTGGAAACGCACAGCGTGCCGCGATCGGCATCGGGGATGAATACCATCTCGTAATCCTGCGCGTCGGGCGACCGCAGCAACCACTTGCGCGTGCCGTCGGCGGAGACCTGCGCCTCCACCACCTCCGGCCGGCTGACGACGAAATGCTGCGCGAACCACGGATGCTGCGCCTTGGCGATATCCGTCATCAGCGTGAAATCCGTCACGCCGCGATTGTAGATCCAGTGCCACAATTGCTTGGCGCGCAGCTTTGCCTGCTTCGCCTCCAGCCCGGCGGCGGCGAGTGCCTCGCGCAGCGACTCGCGGCCGAGGCCGAGCAGGTCGATCCGCCCGTCCTCGCGCACCACTGCCGGCCGCGGCACGGGCACGGGATCGATGTGGCCGGGGATCGGCATTGTCAGGGTGTCGTTCATGGCGCGCATGTAGGTGAGAATCCGCGATTTTGCCAGCGGAGGACGGCTCAGCGCGGCGGCAGGCAGGCGAGCGCCGCCGCGTCGATCGCGGTTGCGGCGCCGCGCAGGCGATAGACGTCGGCAAAGGCGCGGCCATCGCGTGCCCGCGTTTCGATCGACATGCTGGGGGCACTGCGCATCGCCGCGACGATCGCGGCATCCTGTGCGGCATCAGGCGCCCAGGCATCGGAGCCACCGGCGACCAGCCGGAAGCGGCGCCCGCCGATGCTGAGAAACACCGGGGCGCCGCGCAATTTGCGGTAGCGCAGGCGAATGTTGATCTGGCCCCGTGTGCCGGCGCCCGGCAGCACGGATACCGCCGCGAACGGGCGCCAGCCGTGGGCCTTCAGTTTCTGCGCCGGCTCGGCAACGGCGAAGCAGCGGCGGGGGCCGTCATCGCGGAACGCCGCCCATCCGCCGTGGACGGAGATCGTCTCGCGGGCGGACACGGGCATGGCGGCGAGGCACAGGATCGCCCCGGCGAGCAGCGAAGGACGGCGGCGGCGGCGCATCCCCGGCCCTTCGGCGATCCGTGGCAAAGATGCAACAGTCCGGCTTCGTTGTCTGACGTTCATGCAACTCCCCGCCCGCATAGGCGCTTGGGCCAGCCCGTCCTGTTTGAACGGGCGTACATAATGACGGAGTTTTTTCATGCGTAGCATTGCTTTCCTCGCCACCGCGGCTGTCGTCGCTATCGCCGCGCCTGCCTCGGCACAGCAGTCCGCCCCGTTCACCGGCGCCCGCGTCGAGGGTATCGTCGGCTGGGACCGCCTGCAGAGCGGCGGCCACAACGATGACGTGATGTACGGCATCGCCGGCGGCTACGACATGCAGATGGGCAGCGCGCTTGTCGGCATCGAGGGCGAGGCTTCGGATTCGAACAACAAGGATTGCGTGGGCGCCGGCACCGCCGTCAGTTCGCGGCTGTGCGCCAAGGCGGCGCGCGACCTCTATGTCGGCGGGCGCATCGGCACCGTCGTCGGCGGCCGCACCCTGCTTTACGCAAAGGCGGGCTACACCAACGCCCGCTTCAAGCTGACCGACGATGACGGCACCGGCCAGGTCACGCTCGATCGTTCCAACTTCGACGGCGCACGCATCGGCGCGGGTGCGGAATATGCGGTCGGCCCGAACAGCTTCGTCAAGGCCGAGTATCGCTACTCGAACTACGAACAGGGCATCGAGCGGCACCAGGCAGTGGCGGGCTTCGGCTTCCGCTTCTGAGCCAGGCCATCGACCACCGGCCAGGCGCCTGCCCGGCCGGAGCAGAGGGGGCGGGGCCGCGAGGCCCTGTCCCCTTTGCGCATTCGCCACGGGGGCGCATTCCAGACTGGCGGGGCCGGAAAGCCACGCTATAACCCGCGCCAGGACAGGCAGACGGGGGCCTTTGGGGGTTTAGCGCATGAAGGCGACGATCGAACGCGCAACTCTGCTGAAAAGCCTCGGCCACGTCCAATCGGTGGTCGAACGCCGCAACACCATCCCGATCCTCTCCAACGTCCTGATCGAGGCGAGCGCCGGCGGCACGCTGAAGCTGATGGCGACCGACCTGGATCTTCAGGTGGTCGAGACGGCCGAGGCGCAGGTCGAAACGGCCGGATCCACCACGGTATCCGCGCACACGCTGTTCGATATCGCCCGCAAGCTGCCGGAGGGATCGCAGGTCCAGTTGACCGCCGCCGAGGGCAAGATGCTGATCGTCGCCGGGCGCGCGCGCTTCAACCTCTCGACGCTGCCGCGCGACGATTTCCCGGTGATCGCCGAGGGTGATCTGCCGACGCGGTTCGAACTGCCGGCCGCCACGCTCCGCCAGATCATCGACAAGACCCGCTTCGCCATCTCCACCGAGGAGACGCGCTACTATCTCAACGGCATCTTCCTGCACGTTACGGACGATGCCACGCCGCTGCTGAAGGCCGCGGCCACCGACGGCCACCGGCTGGCGCGCGTCACGGTGCCCCGCCCCGAGGGCGCGGCCGGGATGCCCGATGTGATCGTGCCGCGTAAATGCGTCGGCGAGTTGCGCAAGCTGCTCGACGAGGTGGACGGCTCGGTCGAGGTGACGTTGTCGGCCACCAAGATCCGCTTCGGCCTGGGTTCCGCGATCCTCACCTCCAAGCTGATCGACGGCACCTTCCCCGATTATTCGCGCGTCATCCCGACCGCGAACGACAAGTTGCTCAAGATCGACCCGCGCAGCTTCGAGGAGGGTGTCGACCGCGTCGCGACGATCGCCAGCGAGAAGACGCGGGCGGTGAAGATGGCGCTGGACAAGGACAAGATCACCTTGTCCGTCACCAGCCCGGAAAACGGGACTGCGGCCGAGGAAGTCAGCGGCGACTATGCCGCGGCGGGCTTCGAAATCGGCTTCAACGCGCGCTACCTGCTCGACATCCTCGGCCAGATCGAGGGCGATACGGTGGAGGTCCATCTGGCCGACGCCGCGGCGCCGACGCTGATCCGTGAAAACGACAAGGCCGCCGCGCTCTACGTCCTGATGCCGATGCGGGTGTGATCCCGCGGACATTGATCCACGCGTGATCCCGTAGGCATGGCCCTCTCCCGCCTGCGCCTCACCGATTTCCGATCCTATGCCGATCTCGATCTCGCACCGGGGCCGGGCTTCGTCGTGCTCACCGGCGAGAATGGCGCCGGCAAGACCAACGTGCTGGAGGCGATATCGCTGCTCGCCGCCGGGCGCGGGCTGCGTCAGGCCAGCCTGTCCGAAATGGCGCGCGCTCAGGGGCCGGGGGGATTCGCCGTCGCTGCGCGGCTCGATCCGGCTGAGGGTGCGTCGATCGACATCGGCACCGGAACGCTGGCCACCGCGCCGGAGCGGCGGCAGGTGCGGATCAACGGCGCGACCGCGACCGCGACCGGCCTGGGCGAGTGGCTCTCCGTCCTGTGGCTGACCCCGGCGATGGATCGGTTGTTCGTGGAAGGGGCGAGCGGGCGGCGTCGCTTCCTCGATCGGCTGGTGCTGGCGCGCGAGCCGGCCCACGCCACCCACGCTGCCCGCTACGAAGCCGCCGCCCGCGCCCGCAACCGGCTGCTGGGGGAGGAAGGCGGCGCGGATGCTGCCTGGCTCGCCGCGCTGGAGGCCGGAATGGCCGAACATGGCGCGGCTGTGTCGCTGGCGCGCGCGCGCACCGTGGCAGCCCTCGCCGATCGCCTTGCCGGCCAGACGGAGGGGCCGTTCGCCCGCGCCGGGGTATCGCTGGCCGGCTGGTCGCCGGCTGCGGCGGATGCCGAGCGCGCCCTGGCGGCCGAGTTGCGGACCGGCCGCGGGCGCGATGCCGCCGCGGGGCGGGCGCTGGCCGGGCCGCACCGCACCGATCTCGCCGTTACCCATCTCGGCAAGGATCAGCCGGCCGAGCGCTGCTCGACCGGCGAGCAGAAGGCGCTGCTGCTGGGCATCGTGCTGGCCCACGCCGATCTGGTGGCGGAGGATCGCGGGCGGCGGCCGATCCTGCTGCTGGACGAGATCGCCGCCCACCTCGATCCGCTGCGCCGGGCGGCGCTGTTCGATCGTCTCGCGGCGGCGGGCGGGCAGGCCTGGCTGACGGGGACGGAACCGGCGTTGTTCGGCGATCTGGCGGGCGCCGCGTGGTTCCACGTCGAGGAAGGGCGCGTGCGGCCGGGCTAGGCATATTCGCTTGGGGTTGCCGCCCGAAAACCCTATATCCTCGCCATGGCGAGCGAACCCACGACAAACGATTACGGCGCAGATTCGATCAAGGTCCTGAAGGGGCTGGATGCGGTCCGCAAGCGGCCGGGCATGTATATCGGCGATACGGACGACGGATCCGGCCTGCACCACATGGTGTTCGAGGTATCGGACAATGCCATCGACGAGGCGCTGGCCGGGCATTGCGACCGGATCGAGATCACGCTGAATCCGGACGGATCCGTCTCCGTCGAGGATAATGGCCGCGGCATTCCGACGGGCATCCACACCGAGGAGGGCGTCTCTGCCGCCGAGGTCATCATGACCCAGCTGCATGCCGGCGGGAAGTTCGACAATACGTCCGAAAGCAACGCCTACAAGGTGTCCGGCGGGCTGCACGGCGTCGGCGTATCCGTCGTCAACGCGCTCAGCGACTTTCTCGATCTGACGATCTGGCGCGACGGGGAGGAGCATTACATGCGCTTCCGCCGCGGCGATGCCGTGGCGCCACTGAGGGTCGTCGGCCCGGCGATCGGCAAGAAGGGCACCCGCGTCACCTTCATGCCCTCCGCCGAGACGTTCAAGATCACCGAGTTCGACTTCGACAAGCTGGAGCACCGCTTCCGCGAACTGGCCTTCCTCAATTCGGGGGTGCGGCTGTTCCTGGTCGACGCCCGCCATGCCGAACGGCGCGAGATCGAACTGTTCTACGAAGGCGGCATCGCCGCGTTCGTGAAATATCTGGATCGGGCCAAGGTGCCGCTGATGCCGGAGCCGGTGGCGATCCACGGCCAGCGTGACGAGGTCGGCATCGATGTCGCGCTGGAATGGAACGACAGCTATTACGAGAACGTCCTGGCGTTCACGAACAACATCCCCCAGCGGGACGGCGGCACCCACATGGCCGCGTTCCGCGCCGCGCTCACCCGCACGCTCAACGCCTATGCGGAAAAGTCGGGGTTGCTGAAGAAGGAGAAGGTCTCCCTCACCGGCGACGACATGCGCGAGGGGCTCACCGCCATCGTCTCGGTCAAGCTGCCCGATCCGAAGTTCGGCAGCCAGACCAAGGACAAGCTCGTATCGTCCGAGGTCCGCCAGCCGCTCGAATCGCTCATGGCGGACAAGCTGGCCGAGTGGCTGGAGGAAAATCCCGCCCACGCGAAGGCGATCGTCGCCAAGATCATCGACGCCGCCGCCGCACGCGAAGCGGCGCGCAAGGCGCGCGAGCTGACCCGGCGCAAGGGGGTGATGGACATCGCCTCGCTTCCCGGCAAGCTGGCCGACTGCCAGGAGCGGGATCCCTCCAAGTGCGAGCTGTTCCTGGTCGAGGGTGATTCGGCCGGTGGATCGGCGAAGCAGGGCCGCGACCGCAACTTCCAGGCGATCCTGCCGCTGCGCGGCAAGATCCTGAACGTCGAGCGGGCGCGGTTCGATCGCATGCTGTCCAGCCGCGAAATCGGCACGATGATCCAGGCGCTCGGCACAGGCATCGGCCGCGACGACTTCAAGATCGAAAAACTGCGCTACCACAAGATCGTCATCATGACCGACGCCGACGTCGACGGCGCGCACATCCGCACCTTGCTGCTGACGTTCTTCTACCGCCAGATGCCGGATCTCATCACCGGCGGGCACCTCTACATAGCGCAGCCGCCGCTCTACAAGGTCGCCAAGGGCCGGTCCGAGGTCTACCTCAAGGACGATGCCGCGCTGGAGGAGTATCTGGTCGTCGCCGGGCTCGGCATGCTCGCGCTGGAGACCCAGGGAACGGTGCGAACCGGCGAGGATCTGCGCAGCCTGGTCGATCACAGCCGGCGGATGCGCACGGTGATGCGGCACGCGCCGCGTCGCTACGATCCGGGCGTGATCGAGGCGCTGGCGGTGGCCGGCGCGCTCAACCCCGAACTGGCCGGGCAGGATCGCCGCGGGGCATCGGCGCGGGTCGTCGCGTGGCTGGATGCCATCGACAAGGAAGCCCGCTGGACCGGCGAGCCGGGCGCGGAGGGCGGATACCATCTGCGCCGGGCATGGCGCGGGGTGACGGACCACCATGTCGTCGACGGCGCGTTCGTCGCCTCGGCGGAGGCGCGCAAGCTCCACACCCTCTCGGCCGAGCAGGCGGATGCCTATGCCACCCCGTCGCGCCTCATCACGATCAAGCAGCCGACGGTCGCCGCTTCGGAGGAGGAGGATGCCGCCCCCCTGCCCGACGTGAAGGGTATCCTCGTCACCCGCCCCTCCGAACTGCTCGACGGCATTCTTTCCGCCGGGCGCAAGGGGCTGGCGATGCAGCGGTACAAGGGCCTGGGCGAGATGAACGCCGAGCAATTGTGGGAGACCACGCTCGATCCGTCCAACCGCGCGATGCTCCAGGTGGAGGTCACGCAGGCGGACGTCGCGGACGAGATCTTCACCCGGCTGATGGGCGATGTCGTCGAGCCGCGGCGCGAGTTCATCCAGGAGAACGCGCTCTCCGTCGCCAACCTCGACGTCTAGGTTGGCGGCCTAGCGCGCGGGCGCGAACGAGAACAGTTCGGTTCGGATCGACGGCGGCGCGCCGGGGGTGAACCACTGCGTGTCCTGAATGTGGCTCGCGGTCACGTACATCCGCCCGTCCGGCCCTTCGGCGAAGGTGTCCGGCCAGCGCAGCCGCCGGTCGCTCAGCACCGTTTCGACGGTGGTGCCGTTCAGTCGCTTGACCGCATTGTCGGTAGGCGAGGTCAGGTAGAGCGTGCCGGCCTTGCTCATCCACAATCCATCGGCGACGTGGGTCTTCGCCACAATCTTCACCGCGGCGGCGCGATCCGCCTCGCCGACGCTTTCACGCAGACGATCGGTGGCGATCGCGTAGAGCGTCCGCCCGGTCAGCGCCTGGTAATAGAGCGTTGCCCCGTCGTTCGAGATCGCGATCCCGTCCGAGGCGAAGGCCGGCTGGCGCCCGTCCGGGCGGCGCAGCGGCTTGCCGTCGACGGTGACGGTCACGTCCTTTTCGATCTGGGTGGAGGGATGCCCGTCCAGCGCGCGCCAGCCGCGGCCGCTTTCCAGATCGATCACGATGATCGCGCCGCGCGTGCCGCTATCCGTGATGTAGCCGATCCTGCCGTCCGGCGAGAAGCGGATGTCGTTGAGGTAGGTGCCCTGCAGCGCCACCGTCTCCGGCACCCGGATCACCTTGGTCACCCGGTTGGTGGCCAGATCGATCTTCACCAGCTTGGGCGCGCCGGGCAGGATCTTCTCGTTCCCCGGCGCGCCGGGATCGAGCACCCAGAGGTTGCCGTGCCCGTCCGGCACGATCGACTGGACGCACACGAAATAATCGCCGACGGGCATCTCGTTGGCGCGGGCGTTGCGCCAGCTGTTCCACTTCGCATCCGGATAGGGGCGCAGCGATCCGTTCGGCAGCACCTCGGCTACCGAAATCGGCGCATCGTCCGTCCAGCGGGGAAAGTTGACAAAGCGGCGGCCGTCGCCGGTAACCGCGACGCCGGTGACCTGATGATCGAACTGCGCCACCCGCGTCAGCGGGGCGGAAGCCTGCGCGCCGGCGATCGTCGCTGCGGACAGTGCCGCAACCGCCACGGCGGCGGTGGCCGCGATCAACACATTGCTGCTCTTCATGGAACTGCCCTCTTCACCGACCGGCGGGTTCAACGAGCGAGCCCGGCGATCGGTCCGGCAGATCAGGCCGGTTCGGCGTCCGCGCTTGCGACGTTGCCGGTCAGCCGATCGATCAAGGTGCTGAGCGTATCGAGCATGGCGGGATCCAGCCCGGCGAACAGCCGCGCCGCCGCCTCGTCGATCTCGGGCACCATTTCCCGGTACAGCCGCTTTCCCTCGTCGGTCAGCGTCAGGATCTTGCGGCGGCGATTGGCGGCATCCCGCCGTTCGGCGACACGGCCCTGCTTGCGCAGCCGCGCGACGGCCCGGCTGACGTTCATCGGGTGCAGCGCCGCCACCTCGCACAGTTCATGGCTTGCCGCTTCGCCGAGATGCGCGAGCGTGACCACCAGGCGAAGCTCGTTGACGTTCAGTTCGTAGGCGTTGGTGCCCGGCACCATGAAGGGCCGCTGGATCAGGTGCGCCAGCTTCAGCAGCCGGTAGAGCAGCATGGCCGGCTCGCGATGCTCGGGATCGTCCGAACGGGTCAGCGCCGAGATAAAGCGCGCGCCGCTCGCTTCCGCGCTACCGTTCGTGTGCCCTGCCATCCCGCCAGTTCATGCCGCGTGAGGCGGACAAGGCAAGCGCTTTCGCCCACCCCCGCCTTTCCCGTTCAGCTGCCGGCGCCCTCCAGCGCCTTCAGCCGGCGGCGCTGCACCGACGATCCAAGCCCCAGCGCCTCGCGATACTTGGCCACGGTACGGCGGGCGATATCGAACCCGCGGGCGTTGAGCAGATCGACCAGCTTGTCGTCGGAGAGGATCCCGTTCGATGGCTCGGCGGCGATCAGCCTGGCGATCTGGCTCTTCACCGCCTCGGCCGAGATCGCGTCGCCGCCCTCGGTTGCCTGGATGCCACTGGTGAAGAAATATTTGAGTTCGAACAGCCCGCGTTCGCAGGAGAGATATTTGTTCGACGTGACGCGGCTGACCGTCGATTCGTGCATCCCGATCGCATCCGCCACGGTGCGCAGCGTGAGCGGGCGGAGCTGATCGACACCGTGGAGGAAGAATCCCTCCTGCTGCTTGACCAGTTCGGTCGCCACCCTGACGATCGTCCGCGCCCGCTGGTCCAGCGCCTTCACCAGCCAGTTGGCGCTCGCCAGGCACTCGGTCAGCCATGCCTTTCCCGCCTTGTCGTGGCGGCCGGAGGCAAGCTCCACATAGTAAGTGCGGTTGACCAGCACGCGCGGCAGCGTCGCGGAATTGAGCTCGATCGCCCAGCCCGCGCGCGTCCGCGCGACGAACAGATCGGGCACCACCGCCTGCGGCGAGACGCTGCCGAAGCGCAGCCCAGGCTTCGGATCGTAGGCGCGCAGTTCGCGGATCATGTCCGCCATGTCCTCCTCGTCCACGCCGCAGATCCGGCGCAGCTGCGGCAACGCGCCGCGGCCGAGCAGTTCGAGATTATCGAACAGCCGGGCCATCGCCGGATCGAGCCGATCCGCTTCCTTCGCCTGCAGCGCCAGGCATTCCCCCAAGGATCGCGCGCCGACGCCTGTGGGATCGAACCCCTGGATCGCCGCCAGCACCTGCTCCACCAGCACCAGCGGCGCCCCGAGCCGCTGCGCGACATCGAGCAGGCCGATGCCCAGATAGCCGGCATCGTCGATCTGATCGATCAGGTGGCCGGCGATCAGCAGCTCCCGCCCGGACAGCACCGCGCCGGCCTGCGCGGTCAGGTGATCGCGCAGCGAAAGATCCCCGGCAATCGCCGCCAGATCCGGCCCGTCCTCCGAATAGCCCGCGCCGGCCCCGTCGAGGCGGAGCCCGCCGTCGAGCCCGCCCACGCTGTCCGCGGCGCTGTCATGGTGAAAGGTTTCGGCATCGTAGTCGACATCAAGGGGCGCATCGGCTGCCGCATCGCCGCTTTCGATCAGGGTGTCGGCGGTGGCGGGTTCATCGAACCCCTCGCCCTCACCCGCCGTGGCGGCCACCTCATCGCTGCCCGCGTCCCCGCCGTCATCCCCCGCCGCGGCACGATCGTCGGCCCCGGCCTCCAGCAGGGGATTCGAATCGATCTCCCCGGCGATGAATGCCTCGATCTCCAGGTTGGAGAGCGTGAGCAGCTTGATCGCCTGCTGCAGTTGCGGCGTCATCACCAGAGACTGGCTCTGGCGCAGATCGAGGCGAGGGCCGAGCCCCATGATCGCGGGCCCGCCCGCTAGAGCGAGAAGCCCTCGCCGAGGTAGAGCCGACGGACATTCTCGTCGGCGACCAATGCCTCGGGGCTCCCCTGAAACAGCACCTTGCCGTCGTAGATGATGCACGCGCGATCGACGATATCCAGCGTCTCGCGAACGTTGTGATCGGTGATCAGCACGCCGATGTCGCGGCTCTTGAGCTGGCAGACGAGATCGCGAATGTCCGCGATCGAGATCGGATCGATGCCGGCGAACGGCTCGTCGAGCAGCATGATCGACGGGTCGGCCGCCAGCGCACGGGCAATCTCGCACCGCCGCCGCTCGCCGCCCGACAGCGCCATGGCCGCCGAGTCGCGCAGGTGGGTCAGGTGGAACTCGCCGAGCAACGCCTCCAGCCGCCTGGCGCGCGTAACCGAATCCGGCTCGACCAGTTCGAGCACCGCACCGATATTCTGGCCGACGGTCAGCCCGCGGAAGATAGACGTTTCCTGCGGCAGGTAACCGAGGCCGAGGACGGCACGGCGATACATCGGCAACCCGGTGATATCATCGCCATCGAGCAGGATGCGCCCGGCATCCGGCTTCACCAGCCCCATCACCGAATAGAAGCAGGTCGTCTTGCCGGCGCCGTTGGGGCCGAGCAGCCCGACGACCTCGCCCCGCGCAACGTTCAACGACACGTCCGACAGCACCTGCCGCCGCTCATAGGCCTTGGCGATCGACACGATCGACAGGCCGCGAACGCCGGCATCGCCGGGGGCAGCGTCGTGCGGCGGTTCGATGCGGGAAATCTCGTTCATGGCCGTCCTTGGCGAAGCGCGTCGCAGCCCGTGATCGGTGCGGGGCCAGCCCGGCGCCTCTCGGTCGGCCGGGCATAGCCGATCCGTTCCGCCAGGTAAAAGCCGGGCTTAGCGATTGCGCTGCGGAACAGTGAAGCGCCCGGTGACGCGCCCGCCGCCCGCCCCTGCGGCGCCGGCCGCCCCGCCGACGCTGCTGCCGTCCACGGTGGCGCGGCCGGTGGTGAGATCGATCACCAGCCGCCCGCCCTGGATGCGCGATTGGCCGCGGATCAGCGTCACCCCGCCGATCATGGTGATCAGCCGGCGGTTGAGGTCGTAGATCGCGAATTGCCCGGTCGCCGTTTCGGACGGGCTGCGCACCGTTACCCCGCCGCTGGCGTCCAAACGCTGTATCTGGGTGCCGCCCGCGCCGCCGGCATAGGCGACCGTCAGCCGGGCCGAGGCGAGCGAGAGATCGCCCTGCTTGGCGCGAACGCTGCCCGAAAAGATCGCGCGATCGGCGCGGTCCTGCACCTCGATCCGGTCTGCCTCGACATCGACGGGGGCGTTGCTGTTGTGGCCTTTCAGCGCGGAGATGGCCTGGCCGTGCGCGGGAAACGCCGCCACGGCGGCGGCGATGGCCAGCGTCAGGGTGCCGGTGCGGATCATCGCCGCCCTCTGGACTGCGTCTGGACGATATGCAAGCGCGCGCCCCGCTCCAGCGTAACGATGCGGGTGCCGAGATCGGCGGTCATGTGCCCGCCACTGAACGTGCCGAGCGGCATCTGCCCGTCCACCGCGCCGCCGCTGTGGACCTTGCGGGTGCGGATATCGACGGTGACGTCGCGCGTCTGCAAACGGTAGCCGTCGGCGGCGCGGAACACGACCGGGCCATCGATCATCACCCGCTCGCTGGTCATGTCGTAGCGGCCCTGCCCCGCATCGATCGAGGCGGGGCCGTCCTGCATCTGGATGCGCGCGGAAAGATCGCTGAGCTTGACCACCGGATCGCGCGAGGTCGCCTGCACCGCGGAGGCGGCCCGCAGCGCGAACGCCTGTCCCTTGCTGTCTTCGCCGCGGTAGAGCGCCTCCGTCACCCGCATCCGTACCTTGGCGACATCCACCCGGTCCTTGGAAACGACGAAGCAGAAATCCGCGCCCACCGTCACCGGGGCTACCGCCAGCAGCACGAGCAGCGTCAGGA
>NZ_JAQGLK010000037.1 GCF_028292925.1 Sphingomonas bacterium | reverse complement strand
CGGGATCGCGGTTTCGGTATGCGGCAGATCGGCGGCGAACGTCGCCGGATCGAACGGGGCTTCGTGCGCCGGCTGCGCGCTTGCCAGGTTCAGGGGCGTGGTATCGGTGGTCGCCACAGCGGCAGTGTCGGCAAAAGGAACCTTGGTCCTCCCGCGCCCGCGTTTCTCCTGCATATCCCGCCCTCAAACCTGTTTATGTTGCGCTGCACAATTAATGTGCTGGCGCGCCATTATCAAGCCTTGTTGTGCAGCGCAACACAAAGTCGCGGTAGAGCCGAAGTGGCGGGGATTACCGCATCTTTACATAGCGTCCCGGCGCGTCCTCGATCGCGGGCAGCGCCCCCTGCCCCGGTTGCCGTGCACCATCGGCGGCAACGCGGCGCTCCGTCTGCGCGCCGATCCAGCGGATCCAGTCCGGCCACCAGCTGCCCTTCGTCTCGGTCGCCCCGGCGACGAAGGCCTCCAGCGAGTCGGCCGGCTGGTCGTTCGTCCAATACTGATACTTGCCCGCCGAGGGAGGGTTGACGACCCCCGCAATGTGCCCCGATCCGGCCAGCACGAAACGCAGCGGCCCGCGGAAATGATCGGTGATCTTCCACACGCTTTCCGGCGGGGCGATATGATCCTCCCGCCCGGCCTGGATGTAGCTGGGGGTGGTCACCCGCGTCAGGTCGATCGGGGTGCCGTCCACCTCGATCGCGCCGGCGCGCACCAGCTTGTTGTCGCGGTACAGGTCCTCCAGGTAGCTGCGGTGCCACCTGGCCGGCAGGTTGGTCGTGTCGCCGTTCCAGTGCAGCAGGTCGAACTCGGGATAATCCTGGCCGAGCAGGTAGTTGTTGACCACATAGTTCCAGATCAGATCGCGCCCGCGCAGCAGGTTGAACGTCGCTGCCATGTAGCGCCCGTCCAGGAAGCCCTTGTCGGCCGAAAGCGCGGTCAGCATCTTCATCTGGTCGTCGTCGACGAACAGGTTGAGATCGCCGGCGCTGGAAAAGTCCACCTGGGCGGTGAAGAAGGTCGCGCTGGCCACCTTGGCCGCCTCGCCCCTGGCCGCGAGAAGCGCCAGCGTCGTCGCCAGCGTCGTCCCCGCCACGCAATAGCCGACGGTGTGAACCGAATCGACGCCGAGGACGTCGCGTACCGTGTCGATCGCATCGATCTGGCCGCGCAGCACGTAATCGTCGAGCATGACGTCACCCATCGTCGCGTCGGCCGACTTCCAGGAGACGACGAACACGGTCAGCCCCTGCTCGACCGCCCAGCGGATGAGGCTCTTTTCCGGGTTGAGATCGAGGATGTAGAAGCGGTTGATCCACGGCGGAAAGATCAGCAGCGGCGTCTCGTGCACCGTTTCCGTCGTCGGCGCATACTGGATCAGCTGATAGAGCGGCGTCTCGCGGATCACCTTGCCGGGGGTCGTCGCCATGTTGCGCCCCACCTCGAACTTGCCGTGGGCGGTGTGCGTCAGCTGCCCCTTGCCGAGATCGGCGAGCATATTCTCCAGCCCGCGTACCAGATTCTCGCCCTTGGTCTCGAGGATGCGGTCGATCACCTGCGGGTTGGTCAGCGCGAAGTTGGAGGGGCTTAGCGCGTCCACCATCGTCCGCGTGGCAAAGCGCAGCTTCTCCTTCTGCTTGGCGTCGATCCCCTCCACCGCATCCACGCCGCGCAGCATGTGATCGGCAACCATCAGGTAGCTCTGGCGGATCAGGTCGAACACCGGATTGTCGCGCCACTGCGGCGCGGCGAAGCGGCGATCCTTGTCGATCGCCGGCGACAGCGGCGGCGCCTCGGCGGGATCGAGAAAACGCTGCCACAGCTTCATGCTGTCGGCCCACAGATCGGTCTGCGCCTTGGCCATCCGCAGGCCGGTATCGAACCAGGTATCGGGCGAGGCGTCCGGCAAGGCGAGGCGGTCTTTCACCTCCATCATCTGCGCGACGCCATGTTCCAGCATCAGTTGCTGGGCGCGGCCGATCACCCCGGTCCAGTGCTGCATGTCCTCCAGCGATGCGGGCGCCAACGGATCGGCCGCGCGCGGCTCGGTCTCGGACGGGTCGGCCTTGCCCTGCTGGTCGCTCATGCGCTTAGGTTCCTCTCGCAACGATCGCGCCTGTCCCGGCACGCGCTTTGGCCGTATACTCGTATGCGTGGCGAAGATGGGTCCTTCGCCGCCCCATGCCAATAGGCCCACGCCGAAGGAAGGTCATGTCCGAAGACTTCTACCGTATCCGTCGCCTGCCCCCCTATGTCATCGCCGAAGTCAACGCGATGCGGGCAGAGGCGCGAGCGCGGGGCGAGGACATCATCGATCTCGGCATGGGCAATCCCGATCTGCCGCCGCCGCCGCACGTGATCGACAAACTGTGCGAGGTCGCGCGCAAGCCCGACGCGCATGGCTATTCCGCCTCGAAGGGCATTCCGGGGCTGCGCCGCGCCCAGGCAAACTATTACCAGCGCCGCTTCGGGGTGGATCTGGATGCCGATCGCGAGGTCGTCGTGACGCTCGGCTCCAAGGAAGGGCTGGCCAACCTGGCGCAGGCGATCACCGCCCCGGGCGACGTGGTCCTCGCGCCCAATCCGAGTTACCCGATCCACACGTTCGGCTTCATCATCGCCGGGGCGACGATCCGCTCCGTCCCGACGACGCCGGACGAACGCTATTTCGAATCGCTGGAGCGGGCGATCCGCTTCACCGTGCCGAAACCGTCGGTGCTGGTGATGGGCTACCCGTCGAACCCGACGGCCGAGGTCGTCGATCTTGCCTTCTACGAACGCGTCGTCGCCTTCGCCAAGGAGCACAAGATCTGGGTCCTTTCCGATCTGGCCTATTCGGAACTGTATTTCGACGACAAGCCGACGCCGTCGATCCTGCAGGTGCCGGGCGCAAAGGATGTCGCGGTCGAATTCACCTCCGTGTCGAAGACCTACTCGATGGCCGGGTGGCGGATCGGCTTCGCGGTGGGCAATCCCACCCTGATCGCGGCGCTGACACGGGTGAAATCGTACCTCGATTACGGCGCGTTCACGCCGATCCAGGCCGCGGCCGTCGCCGCGATCAACGGCCCCCAGGATATCGTCGAGCAGAACCGGCAACTCTACAAGAAGCGCCGCGACTGCATGGTGGAAAGCTTCGGCCGCGCCGGATGGGACATCCCGCCGCCCCCGGCCAGCATGTTCGCGTGGGCGCCGCTGCCGCCCGCGCTCGCCCATCTCGGCAGCCTGGAATTCTCCAAGCAGCTGCTCACCCACGCCAACGTCGCAGTCGCGCCGGGCGTCGGCTACGGCGAGGAGGGCGAAGGCTTCGTCCGCATCGCCATGGTCGAGAACGAACAGCGCCTCCGCCAGGCCGCCCGCAACGTGAAGCGTTACCTGCAGAGCATGGGCGTCAACACCGGCGCCAAACGCGCAATCTGATAATACCGGCCCCGTTGCCTCGGCAGCGGGGCCGGTCACGCGTCCGCCACGGATTGTCCCGCCGATTGCCGGGGCGAAGGCGCCGAACGCCACGTCCGGCTTGACCGGGGCGCCGTTCCCCCCCACCCGTTTTGCATGACGTCCGCCCCCGCCGCAGCCGTTGCCGATCTGGCACATGTCATCCAGCTCGCCGTCGCCCCGGTCTTCCTGCTTACCGGGGTCAGCGGCTTCCTGAACGTCTTGGCCAACCGGCTGGGGCGCGTCGTCGATCGCGCCCGCTGGCTGGAGGCGAACTTCACCGATTCGGATCACCCCCACCATGCCCGCCAGGTCGAGGAGCTGCGCGGGCTGGACCGGCGGATCATGCTGGCCAACTGGGCGATCCTGCTGTGCACGTCGTCGGCGGCGATGATCTGCCTTGTCGTCGCCGGATTGTTCATCGCCGGTCTTGCCAATCTGGGTTTCGCGCGGACGATGGCGATCGGCTTCGTGATGGCGATGGGCCTGCTGATTGCCGGTCTCGGCTTCTTCCTTGCCGAGGTACGGATCTCGCTGCGCAGCATCCGCATCCGGGAGGATCTGCTCGAATGGAAGTCGCAGGGGCGGTGGCGGCTCTAAACCTTCGCGCGGCCGAGCGGCGGCTCCTCCAGATCGTCGTCGCCGCCGCTTGCCTCGTGCCGCTCGCTGCCGGCGGCAGCAGCATCCTGCGCGGCGTCAGCTACCTGAAGGGCGTCCCGCTCCCCGTCCCCGCCAGTCTCGACAGCCACTTCCGCTATCTGTCGGGCATCTTCTTCGCGCTCGGCATCGCCGTGGTCACCTGCATCCCGGCGATCGAGCGCAAGGGTCCGCGGCTTCGCCTGCTCGGCGCGATGGTCGTCGCCGGCGGCTTTGCCAGGCTGCTGTCCTGGGTGGAGGTCGGCGCGCCCTCGCGCGGGCACCAGCTCGGCCTTGTCATGGAACTTGGCGCCATGCCGCTGCTGATGCTCTGGCAGTGGCGTGTCGCGCGGCGCTGGGCCGATCGGGCCGGCTGACCGCCCGAGGCGATGCGACCGAATTGAAAAGGCCGCCGGAGCGGTGTCGCTCCGACGGCCCAGACATGGTCAGCGGCCGGAAGTGCCGGCCCGGGAGACCTGGACTAAGCTCGATCCGCCAGTGAATGGCAGATCAGCCGCGCGTCCCCCGAACGGACTGAACCGACCTCTGTGCTGAACCATGAGACATCGGATCACCTCCTTTCGCTAAGTTGTCGATGCCCACGAAGATGCGTGACGATCGCCAACACGGCAAGATGCTCCACAGAAATTTTTTAGACGGGCGATCAGCCCCGGCAATCCTCCACCACCCGCGCGAACTCGGGCCAGGCCGGGATCGCCAGCCGTGCCGTGCCGGGCACCGCGACGATGAACCGGCCGCGGCTGAACGCCATCCGATCGAGCAACGGATCGCGCGGCTGCAGCGATGCCGCCGCTGCCGCGCCCGGCTGCGCCGCCCCGCGCAGCACCTGCCGCCCGGCGGATGTCGTCACGTCGATTGTCGCCCCTGCCACCGCGGCCGCGGACGCGCCCAGCCGGCTAAGCGTCACCGCGCGGCTGGCGAAATCGCAGCGCACCGCGAACACAGCGGCGCCGGGCTGGCCGAAGCGCGCGATGGTTCCGCCGGCGTCGGCGGCGTAGCTCCACCCGCCCGGCGTGATCGGGATGTCGCGCCAATCCTGGCTGGCGGGCGGCGCGGCCGGCGGCGGGGGTGGCGGC
>NZ_JAQGLK010000201.1 GCF_028292925.1 Sphingomonas bacterium | reverse complement strand
AAGCGGATCGAGCGTGTCGTCGGCACCTCGCCCGGGTTCAGACGGAAGCGCTCGTCGTCGACCATCAGGATCATCCCGTCGCGCATCACGGTCGGGCGCGGCGCCGAGAAATAGAGCGGCACGATCTGCACGTTCTCGAGGTGGATGTACTGCCAGATGTCGAGTTCGGTCCAGTTCGAGATCGGGAACACCCGCATGCTCTCGCCCTTGGTCTTGCGGGCATTGTAGAGGTGCCACAGTTCCGGCCGCTGGTTCTTCGGATCCCAGCGGTGGTTGGCCGAGCGGAACGAGAAGATCCGCTCCTTGGCGCGGCTCTTCTCCTCGTCGCGGCGGGCGCCGCCAAAGGCCGCATCGAAGCCGTATTTGTCGAGCGCCTGCTTCAGCCCCTCGGTTTTCCACATGTCGGTGTGGAGCGGGCCGTGATCGAACGGATTGATGCCCCGCGCCTCGGCTTCGGGATTGCGATAGACGATCAGTTCCATCCCCGCTTCGGCGGCGGCGCGATCACGCAGATCGTACATCGCCTTGAACTTCCACGTCGTATCGACGTGAAGCAGGGGGAAAGGCGGCGGCGCGGGGTAGAATGCCTTGCGGGCGAGGTGCAGCATGACCGCCGAATCCTTGCCCACCGAGTAGAGCATCACCGGCTTTTCCGCCTCGGCGACAACCTCGCGCAGAATGTGGATGCTCTCCGCCTCCAGGCGCTGGAGGTGGGTCAGGCGGTCGGGCTGGGGACTGGTCATCGTACGGTGCGAGGTAGCCACACGCCGGCCAGCCACAATCAAGAATTTCTTGGGGGTTCCAACGTGGGGCGCGCCCGAGGCGCGCATTCACCGGATCAGCGCGGGAATGGCGAGTTGCTGACGGGCCGATCCGCAGCCGGATTGTTCATGCTGCGCTGGAACCGCTGGGCCTGCAGGGCACGGGCAGCGTCGATTTCCGCCCATTCGGCCGGGGTGTGGCATTCGCTGGTCGCGATGCGCGTGCCGGTGTTCTTTTCGGATCGGCAGACCTGCCTGGCATCCGCTCTGGCGGGATCGGCGGCCAGGGCGGGAACTGCCAGGAACATCGACGCGACCACGCCGAGCGACCGCACGCAGATGGAATGCATGGCCTTCCCCCCTGTTCGGACGGTCGCGCGTCAGAGCGCGATCGTCACCGATTTCACCTCGGTATACGCCTCTACCCCCATGCGGCCGTTTTCGCGGCCCCAGCCCGACTGCTTGAAGCCGCCGAGCGGCATCGCCGGATCGACCCCGGCGCCACCGCCGTTGATGCGGATCGTGCCGGCCTTGAGCCGCTTGGCAAGCTTCAGACCACTCGACATGTCACGCGTCCAAAGGCTTGCGGCAAGGCCATAATCGCTCTGGTTGGCAGATGCCGCGATGGTATCGATGTCGCCATCGCCGAACTTCATCGCGCACAGCACCGGGCCGAAGATCTCCTCCTCGACGACTTTCATTCCGGCGGCGGTGCCGGTGAGCACCGTCGGCTGAACGAAGTAGCCGCCATAGCCCTCGCCCTCGATCCGGGCACCGCCGACGCCCACCGTCGCGCCCTCGCTCGCGCCGCTGGCGATGTAGCCGAGGACGCGATCGAGCTGCACCTGACTGACGAGCGGGCCCATTTCCGTGCCGGGGGTGATTCCCGCGCCGACCTTCAGGCTGGCGGCGCGGCGGCTGACGCCTTCCACCACCTGATCGAAGATGCTTTCGTGGACGAACAGGCGCGATCCGGCGGCGCACACCTGCCCCGCATTGCCGAAGATGCCCATCGCCGCGGACGGGATCGCCTTTTCCAGATCGGCATCGGCGAAGATCACCACCGGCGACTTGCCGCCGAGTTCCAGCGTCACGCGCTTGAGGTTGCCGGTGGCCGCGTGGAGGATGGATCGCCCGGTCGTCGTCGAGCCGGTGAAGGAGATCTTGTCGACGCCCGGATGATCGACGAGCGCGGCGCCCGCCGTCTTGCCGAAACCGGTGACGATGTTGACCGTGCCGTCAGGGAAGCCCGCAGCGGCGATCAGTTCGCCGAGCTTCACGGCCGAGAGCGGAGTCTGCTCGGCAGGCTTGAGGACAACGGTGCAGCCGGCGGCGAGCGCAGGCGCGATCTTGGCGACCGCCATGACGAACGGGAAGTTCCACGGCACGATCGATCCGACCACGCCGACCGGCTCGCGCAGGGTGAAGGCGTGATATTCGCCGGGCCAGGACGGATCGATCGTCTCGCCCGTGATCTTCGTCGCCCAGCCGGCATTGTAGCGGAGCTGCTCGGCGGCGCCCATCACCCCGCCGAACCTGGCCATCATGATCGGCATGCCGTTATCGAGCGATTCGAGCAGCGCCAGTTCCTCGCCCGCCGCCTCGATCAGATCGGCGAGCTTGAGCATCAGGCGGGCGCGCTGCGACGGGGTATGCTTGCCCCACGCACCGTCCAGCGCGCGGCGCGCGGCGGCGACGGCCAGATCGACATCCGCCTTGTCGCCGCCGGCCGCGTGGGCGAACACCTGGCCGGTGGCGGGATCGATCACCTCGAACGTCTCGCCGGACGCGGCGGCAACGAACTTGCCGTCGATGAACAGCATGCGAGGGCTGGCGGCCAGATCGCTGCGAAGACGATCAAGCGTGGACGGGCTGAAGGGAGCGTTCATCGGGCTGGGCCTCTCGGGAGATGGGCTGGGTCTCAGGATGCGAGCGCGGGCTCGCGAAGGTGGGCACGCGGGGTCTCGGGGGCGAGCGCGGGGCGGCCGAGGATCATGTCGGCCGCCTTTTCGGCCAGCATGATCGTTGGCGCGTTGGTGTTCCCGCCGGGCACGGTGGGCATGATCGAGGCATCGACGACGCGCAGGCCGGCAATGCCGTGGACGCGCAACTGGGGATCGACAACGCTCTGGCTGCCATGCCCCATCGCGCAGGTGCCGACGGGATGCTGCGTCACCCCGGCGGTGCGGCGGGTATAATCCTCGAACTCCGCATCGCTCTGGACGGCCGCGCCGGGCAACAGCTCCTCGCCGGTCAGATCGCCCTGCGGCGGTGTGCGGTAGATCCGGCGGACGAGGCGGATGCCATCGCGCACCGTCCGGAAATCGGCCGCCTCCGAAAAGATGTTGAGGGTGATCGCCGGATGATCCTTCGGATCGGGCGAGCGCAGCTTCACCCAGCCGCGGCTTTGCGGGTGGAGCAGGATCACGTCGGCGGTGATCAGATGCTCCTGCCGCTTGCCGATGCCCGGCACCCAGATCTTGGCATCGAGCCGGACGGGATTGGCGAACAGCTGGATATCGGGCTGGGCGAGATCGGGGCGGGTGCGGATGACGACGTTGGCGCTGTTGACCTGGGTGGCGAACTTGCCCTTCCCCGTCAGTTTCCAGGCGAGCACGGCGCCGGCGACACGATCGATGCGCAGGTGGTTGAGGAAGCTGACGGGCTGCTTCAGCGCGAACTGCACCGGCACGCGGGGATGTTCGGACAGGTTGCGCCCGACGCCGGGCAGATCGTGCACGACGGGAATACCGAGATCGCGCAGATCCTCGCCCGGCCCGATGCCGGACAGCATCAGCAATTGCGGTGAATTGTACGATCCGCCCGAGAGGATCACCTCCCGCGCGGCGCGTGCGGTACGGACCTCGCCACCCTGCACCTCATATTCCACGCCGACGGCGCGCTTGTCCTCCACGAGCACCCGGCGGGTGAGCGCGCCGGTGACGACGGTGAGGTTGGGGCGGGAGAGTGCCGGCTTGAGGTAGGCGCGCGAGGCGCTGGCGCGGAAACCCTGGGGATCGATCGTCAGCTCGCCGCGGGCGAACCCCTCCTCCGCATCGCCATGCAGATCGTCCGGCGTGGCGAAACCGGCGGCGCGGCCCGCAGCCACCAGCGGATCGTGGAGCAGGTGCGCGGTCTGGTTCGCGGCGACGTGGAGCGGGCCGGCGCCGCCATGATACGGCCCCTCGCCGCGCCAGCTGGTTTCCATCCTGCGGAAGTAGGGCAGCACGTCGGCATAGCTCCACCCCTCGCAGCCCATCTGGCGCCAGGTATCGAAATCGAGGCTGTGGCCGCGCATGTAGAACATGCCGTTGATCGAGGAGGACCCGCCCAGCACCCGCCCGCGCGGGATCGGCAGCTTGCGGCCGTTGAGGTGCGGCTCCGGCTCCGTCCAGAACGGCCAGGTGAAGCGCGGCTGGAACATGGCGCGCATGAAGCCGAGCGGCATCTTGAGCAGGAAGTGGTTGTCGTGCCCGCCCGCTTCGAGCAGCAAAACCCGGTTCTTCGGGTCCGCCGTCAGACGATTGGCGAGCACGCAGCCCGCCGATCCCGCGCCGACGATAATGAAGTCGAAGTCCATGCGAGGCCTCTCCCGGCCCTTGCAGCCGTTCTTTGCCAAGGGGGATAGATGGGCGATCCGCGGCTGACAAGGCGGCGGCACTAGGCAGCGCGTGCGCGGCCAATGTAGGATGCGGCATGCGCCGACCGCCCCTTCTGCTCGTGGCCATGCTGGCCGGCGCGACCCCTGCGGCCGGCACGCCGCCGCTGCCCTCCCTGCGCTGCACGATCGCGCAGGCGCTCAACGGGAGCACGGGGGAGCCGACCGGGATGGAAGGTCGATCTTCACTGATCGCGGCCGGCGAACTGACGCTGGACGGCGGCGACTTCACCGCCTCGACGACGACGCACGATGCCCATGGCAGCGAGGTGGTCAGCTACCGGATCAGGCGCGCCGGGCTGGCGTTCGAGGCGACGGCGTTGCGCAAGCGCGACGACATTGGCGAGGAGCATCTTATCCGGCTGAGCGGCCGATGCACCCGCTTCACCCCCTGAGCCGGGGGAGTGTTCAGGCGCGGGCGCCTTCCACCACACCGACGCTGTTGCGGCGCAGCGCGGAAAGGACGGTGCGGACGATGGCATCGGCATCCAGCCCCGCAAGCGCATATTGCACCTCGGGCTTGTCGTGATCCTGGAAGGTATCGGGCAGGCGCAGCGTGCGCAGCTTCAGCCCGCCATCGATCAGCCCCGTATCGCTGGCCAGGGTGAGGACATGGGCGCCCAGGCCGCCGATCGCGCCCTCCTCCACCGTCACCGCGACTTCGTGGCTGACGAGCAGCTTGCGGATCAGCGCCTCATCGAGCGGCTTGGCGAAGCGCAGATCGGCGACCGTGGCGGACAGGCCCATGGCGTCGAGCTGGTCCGCGGCCTTCAGCGATTCCTCCAGCCGGGTGCCGAGCGACAGGATAGCGACCTGGCGGCCTTCGCGGACGATGCGGCCCTTGCCGATCTCGATCCGCTCCGGCGTGGCGGGCACGGCGATGCCGGTGCCCTGCCCGCGCGGATAACGCACCGCGATCGGCCCGTCGTCATGCAGCGCCATGGTGTGGACCATGTGGGTCAGTTCCGCCTCGTCCGCGGCGGCCATGACGACGAAGTTCGGCAAGGTGGCCAGATAGGTCACATCGAAGCTGCCGGCGTGCGTGGCGCCGTCGGCACCGACGAGCCCGGCACGGTCGATCGCGAAGCGGACCGGCAGGTTCTGGATCGCGACGTCGTGAACGACCTGATCGTAGGCGCGCTGGAGGAAAGTCGAGTAGATCGCGCAGAACGGGCGATAGCCCTGCGCCGCCAGCCCGGCGGCGAAGGTGACGGCATGCTGTTCGGCGATGCCGACATCGAAGGTACGTTCCGGGAACGCCGCCTGAAACTTGTCCAGCCCGGTGCCGGACGGCATCGCCGCGGTGATCGCGCAGATCGTGCTGTCCCGCGTCGCCTCCGCCAGCAGTGCATCGGCGAAGACGGCGGTGTAGCTGGGCGGCCCCGGCGGCGCCTTGCTCTGCACGCCGGAGACGACATCGAACTTCTGGACGCCGTGATACTTGTCCGCCGCCGCCTCGGCCGGGGCGTAGCCCTTGCCCTTCTGGGTGACGACGTGGACGAGGATCGGCCCCTCCTCCGCATCGCGGACGTTTTCGAGGACCGGGATCAGATGATCGAGATTGTGGCCGTCGATCGGGCCGACATAGTAGAAGCCAAGCTCCTCGAAAAGCGTGCCGCCCATCGTCATGCCGCGCGCATATTCGTCCGCCTTGCGGGCCGCGCTGTGCAGCGGGCGGGGCAGGTTGCGGGCGAACTTCTTGGCGATTTCCCGCAGCGAAAGGAACGGCCGCGAAGAGACGATCTGCGCCAGATAGGCGGACAGCCCGCCGACGGGCGGGGCGATCGACATGTCGTTGTCGTTGAGGATCACGACCAGCCGGTTGCCGGCGGCCTGCGCATTGTTCATCGCCTCATAGGCCATGCCGGCAGACATCGCGCCGTCGCCGATCACCGCGATCGCCTTGCCCGGCCGGCCGGCAAGCTTGTTGGCGGTGGCGAAGCCCAAGGCGGCCGAGATCGACGTGGAGCTGTGCGCGGCGCCGAACGGATCGAACTCGCTTTCCGCCCGGCGGGTGAAGCCGGAAAGCCCGCCCGGCTGGCGCAGCGTGCGGATGCGATCCCGCCGGCCGGTGAGGATCTTGTGGGGATAGGCCTGGTGGCCGACATCCCAGATCAGCACGTCGCGCGGCGTATCGAACACGTAATGGATCGCCACCGTCAGTTCGACGACGCCGAGCCCCGCCCCGAGGTGCCCGCCGGTGACCGAAACCGCCGACACCATCTCCTGCCGCAACTCTTTGGCAACCTGCACCAGCTGACCGGGCGCGATGCGGCGCAACTCTTCCGGCGTGGGGACCGAATCGAGCAGGGGCGTGGCGGAGGGGTCTGACATTATTCGGTCTTATCCTTGTCGAACCCGCCGCATACCGGAAAAGGCGGCACGGGTGAACCGCCGTAACGATCCGGCGTGGCGGGCCTCAGCCCGGCGTACAATCCGCGCAGCGGCCGCGCACCTCGATCACCGGGCGCAGCGCGGTGAAGCCGAGCTTGCCCGCCGCGGCGCGAACGTTGCCGGTAAGCGTATCATCGTCGACGTGGATGGCATTGCCGCAGCCATCGCAGACCAGGAATATGCAATCGTGGCGGCAATCGGGATGCGTGTTCGCCACGTAGCCGTTGACGCTCTCGACCCGGCGGGCAAGATTTGCGCCGACGAACAGATCGAGGATGCGATAGACGCTGTTGGCGGCCACCCGCCGGCCCTCGCTGGCGGAGACCGCCTCGGCGATGTCATAGGCGGAGGCCGGCCGGGCGAACCCCGCGAGCGCATCGAACACGGCGGCGCGCATCGACGTCCACTGCTCGCCCGCCCGCTCCAGCGCGCCCTGCGCCGCATGGCTGAGCGCCGCGCCCTCGTGCGACTGATGTACATGGACCATAAGCCGGCCAACTTACGCCCGTACCGGCTGCGGGGCAAGTTGGGCGGACCGGCGGTGGCGCCCTTGTCTAACGTAAAGCGCGGCGGTTGAGCTGGTGCCCGGCGGCGACCAGCAGGACGCCGACGATCGTGCACAGCGCCTCGCCGGGGCCATGATCGAGTGTGAGCGCGGTAGCCATCAGCGCCAGCCCGACCGCGCCGATCGCCAGCGGCAGCGGGCGGCGGTGCACGATGATACCATGGCCAAGCGCGACCGTACCGACCGCCAGCGCGAGCCCCAGCCCGATCTCGTGAAATTCGGGTGCGAGCAGGAAGCCGCCCGCCGACGCCATCGTCGCGACGATCAGCAGAGTGCCGATGCAGTGAAGGAGGCAGAGACCGGACAGGCCGATCGCCAACCGGTCGAGACCGATCCTGTGCCGCACCATCCCCTGCATGTCCTCTTCGGGCCTTGATCGCCGGGCACCTTTGCCACGATCCTCGTCAGGATACAACATCACATCGGCGATTTGGTTGCACGGGCGGTGCACGCCGCCCACGGTTGCTCCCACCGCGCGCGCGGAGCATAGGCGCGCCATGCCGACGCCCGCCCCCGCCCGCCCCGCCCCTGCATCCTCGGAGCGCCCCGGCCACGGCGCGAGCGAGCGCCCGAAGGCGATCGCCCGCTGGCTGCTGGTGGTGGCCGCATTCGTACTGGTGATGATCGTCGTCGGAGGGATTACGCGGCTGACCGAATCGGGGCTGTCGATGGTGCGGTGGGAGCCGATCCGCGGGACGATCCCGCCCCTGAACGCCGCGCAGTGGCAGGCCGAGTTCGCCGCCTACCAGACCAGCCCCGAATATCGGAAGATCAATGCGGGCATGACGCTGGCGGCGTTCAAGCAGATCTTTTTCTGGGAATATCTCCACCGGCTGATCGGGCGGGCGATCGGAATGATCTTCGCGCTGCCGCTGCTGTATTTCTGGTGGAAGCGCGCAATCCCCGCCGGCTATGGCCCGCGGCTGTCGGCATTGCTCGCGCTTGGCGCGCTGCAGGGGGCGATCGGCTGGTGGATGGTGGCCTCCGGGCTGATCGACCGGCCCGATGTCAGCCATATCCGGCTGGCGGTGCACCTGAGCGCGGCCTTGTTCATCTTTTGCGGGCTGATCTGGACGGCACTCGACCTGCGGCTCCTTGCCCGCAATCCCGCCGCGCGCCCTGCCCGCCTGCCGGGGCTGGCGATCGCGGCCATCGCGGTGCTGTCCGTGCAGATCATTCTGGGTGCGTTCACCGCCGGGCTCGACGCCGGCTACGCCTTTTCGAGCTGGCCCAAGATGGGCGAGGAATGGTTCCCGGCGGGCGGCTGGCGCGCCGGGTGGAGCCTAGCCGCAAACGTCATAGACAATCCGGTGGTGGTGCAGTTCGTCCATCGCTGGTGGGCGTGGGCGGCGGCGCTGGCGGTGCTGGCACTGGCCTGGCAGGCGCAGCGTGCGGGGATCAAGGGCCCCGGCCATGCCGTCGCGACGATGGTGGTGCTCCAGATCGGGCTCGGCATCGCCACGTTGCTGAGCGGCGTCGCGCTGCCGATCGCAGTGGCGCATCAGGCGGTGGCGGCGCTGCTGCTGGGAAGCGTCGTCTGGGCGGCGCACGGGCTCGGCCGACGGGCATGACCGGCATCGCCACCGTGTACGCCTTGTTCCCTTCCGCGGACGAGGCGGACCGGATCGGGCGGATGATGATCGAGGAGCGGCTGGCGGCGTGCGTCAACATCCTTGCGCCCTGCCGCTCGATCTACCGCTGGGACGGCGCGATCGAGACCGGCGAGGAGGTGCCCGCCTTGTTCAAGACCCGCGCCGACGGCTGCGAAGCTCTGGTGGAGCGGATTGCGGCGCTGCACAGCTATGCCGTTCCGGCCGTGATGGCATGGCCGATCGACAGCGCGCTTCCCGCCTACGCGGCATGGGTAAAGGCCATGGTATCCTGATACCCTACGCCAGATCCGCCGATTTGCTTGACTTTCTCGGGGTTGCCAGCGATTAGCGATCCGTCAGCGCCGCCCCGGATACGGGCGGCGCGGTTCGTTTCAGCCGATAAGAGGTTCCCGCCCATGAAGGCGCTCATGAAGACCACCAAGTCGGCGACGCCGGCGACCGTGGACAAGAAATGGCTTTTGATCGATGCCGAAGGCCTGGTGGTCGGCCGGCTCGCATCGATCGTCGCCAGCATCCTGCGCGGCAAGCATAAGCCGAGCTTCACCCCCCACATCGATTGCGGCGACAACGTCGTCATCATCAATGCGGAAAAGGTGCGGTTCACCGGCCGCAAGGCCGCGCAGAAGGTCTATTACCGGCACACCGGCTATGCCGGCGGCATCAAGGGCGTGACCGCTGCGAAGGTGCTGGACGGCCGCTTTCCGGAGCGCGTGCTGGAGAAGGCCGTGGAGCGGATGATCCCGCGCGGGCCGCTCGGCCGCGATCAGATGCGCAACCTGCGCATCTTCGCCGGGACCGAACATCCTCATGTCGCGCAGGACCCCCAGGTCCTCGACGTCGCCGGCATGAACCGCAAGAACAAGGTGGGTGCGTAATGTCCGACAATCGCCAGTCCCTCTCCGATCTCGGCGCGGCGCTCGATCAGCAGCGTGACGCCGTTCAGAGCGCCCCTGATGGCAGCGCCGAGGCCTATCTGGCCGCAGAGATTGCCCCGCCGTCCACGCCCGCCGTGCTGCGCGAGCAGATCATCGATGCGCAGGGCCGCGCTTACGCCACCGGCCGCCGCAAGGATGCCGTCGCCCGCGTCTGGCTGAAGCCGGGTTCCGGCAAGATCACGGTCAACGGCCGCGACCAGGAAGTCTATTTCGCACGGCCGACGCTGCGCCTCGTCATCAACCAGCCGTTCGGCGTTGCCGAGCGTGACGGCCAGTATGACGTGATCTGCACCGTGAAGGGTGGCGGGCTTTCGGGCCAGGCCGGCGCGGTCAAGCACGGCATCAGCCAGGCGCTGACCCGCTACGAGCCGGTGCTGCGCGCGCCGGTGAAGGCGGCAGGCTTCCTGACCCGCGATCCCCGCGCCGTCGAGCGCAAGAAGTACGGCAAGGCGAAGGCCCGCCGCAGCTTCCAGTTCTCGAAGCGCTGATCTTCCAAAGTCACTCCAGCCAGAAGGGCGGTTCCGCAGCGGCGGGGCCGCCCTTTTCGTTTGTGCCGGGGGTGGCACCGCATGCCGGGTGGCCGGCGTGGATCAAACCGGCGGCGCGGTGCGTCTAGCTAACCGACGTGTCCTCCCCCGCTCCTCCGCTGCTCCGGCTGTCCGGCGTCGCCAAATCGGTGCCGGGGCCGCGTCTGCTGTTCGAGGGGCTGGCGCTTGCCGTGGGGCCCGGCGAACTGGTGGCGATCACCGGCGAATCCGGGGTCGGCAAATCCACCCTGCTCAACCTGATCGCCGGGCTGGACGTGGCCGATGCCGGCGCCATCGCGATCGCCGGCGAGGATTATGACGGGCTGGACGAGGATGCGCGGACCCGGCTGCGGCGGGCGCGCATCGGTTTCGTCTTCCAGGCCTTTCACATCCTGCCCCACCTGACCCTCACGCAGAACGTCGCCCTGCCGCTGGTGCTGCTCGGCCAGCGGGCGGCGGCAGCGCGGGAGCGCGCGGCCGAGCTGCTGGACGCGGTGGGCCTGGCAGGTCGCGGCGGCGACTTTTCACGCCAGCTCTCCGGCGGGGAGTTGCAGCGGGTGGCGATCGCGCGGGCGCTGGTACACCGCCCCGCGCTGATCCTGGCGGACGAGCCGACCGGAAATCTCGACCCCGAAACTGCCGACCGTATCCTCGCGCTGTTTGCAGCGCAGGTACGCGGATCCGGCGCGGCGGCGTTGCTCGTCACCCATTCCACGGTCGCCGCCGGAATCGCCGACCGAACGCTCCGGCTGACCCGCAGCGGGCTGATCGAGGCGGCCGGGTGAGCGCCACGGCGCTGCGCTGGATGATCGCGGGCGAGTGGCGGGCGCACCCGGCCCGGCTGGCAATCGGTGCGCTGGCGATCGCGATCGGCGTGGCGCTGGGGTTCGCCGTCCATCTGGTCAACACCTCCGCGCTGACCGCGTTCGACGCCGCGTTGCGGACCGTGACCGGAGAGGCGGACCTGCGCATCGCCGCGGCCACGCCGGCGGGGTTCGACGAACGGCTTTATCCGCGTATCGCCCGGTTGGACGGCGTGGCCGGGGCAAGCCCGGTCGTCGCGTTGCAGGCCAGCCTGGGCACGCGGCGGCAGGCGATAACTCTGCTCGGGCTGGACGTGCTGCGTGCCGCGACCGTCACACCGGCGCTGATCGGCCGCCCGGCGGACCCGGAGGCCGCGGGCGAGGCGGTGTTCGCCCCCGACGCGCTGTTCCTTTCGGGCGCGGCGCTGGCGGCGAGCGGCACCGATATCGGCCAGACCGTCGTGGTCACGGCCGGTGGACGGGCCGTACCGTTCCGCATCGTCGGCACGCTGCCGGGGATCGCGGCGGAGCAGAGCATCGGCGCGGTCGATATTGCCGCAGCGCAGTGGCG